>NZ_NSGD01000011.1:0-171083 GCF_002294955.1 Mesorhizobium sp. WSM3864 | reverse complement strand
TGCTTGCGGCAGATTGCCAGCGCGCGCGGAATGTTCGGCTGCTCCATGTAGCCGAAGGTCAGCGTGACCCGCATGAACAGCTCGTTGACCGTCTCCATCTTCACCCGCTCGCTGTCCGGCACCACCGGCTGCGGCGCGGTCACCACCGAAAGAATGACGTTCTTTTCGTGCAGCACCTTATAGTGCTTCAGGCTGTGCATGAGCGCGGTCGGCGCGCTCAGCGGATCGCTGGTCAAGAACACGGCGGTGCCGGACACCAGCTGCGGCTTCTTCTTGAGGAGGTTCATCGCCAGAAAGTCGAGCGGGATTTCGTTGCGGCGCGTCTTGTCGAATAGGTAGCGGGTGCCGCGAATCCAAGTCCACATGATCAGCCCCATGATCAAAGCAACGGTGATCGATACCCAACCGCCTTCGACCATCTTGACGACATTGGCCGAGAAGAAGCCGAGGTCGATGACGCCGAAGAGCAGCGCCAGCGCCAATGCGAGCGCCAGCTGCCATTTCCAGAGCCAGCGCATGACGACAAACAAGAGGATCGTCGTCATCAGCATCTCTCCGGTCACCGAAATGCCATAGGCGGAGGCGAGCGCGCTCGAGCTGCCGAAGCCGACGACCAGAAGCATCACGCCGAGCGCGACCAGCAGATTGACCCTCGGCATATAGATCTGGCCGCTTTGCATCTCGGATGTGTGCTGCACCTCGATGCGCGGCAGAAGATTGAGCTGCACCGCCTGTCTGGTCAGCGAGAAGGCGCCGGAGATCACCGCCTGGCTGGCGATGACCGTCGCCGCCGTTGCCAGGGCGACCATCGGCATCAGCCCCCATTCGGGAAGCATCTGGAAGAACGGGTTGGTCGGCTTGCCGCCGTGCGAGAGCACGAAGGCGCCCTGCCCGAAATAGTTGAGGAGCAGGCAAGGGAAAACGATGGAAAACCAGGCCAGCACGATCGGCTTGCGGCCGAAATGGCCAAGGTCGACATAGAGCGCCTCGGCGCCGGTGACCGCGAGGAAAACCGCGCCGACGGTGACGAAGGCGCCCGTCGGCGTGGTGGCCAGGTAATAGACCGCATAGTAGGGGTTTATAGCCAACAGGACGGACCAATCGTCGACGATGTGATAGAGGCCGGCAACGCCGATCGCCACGAACCATGTCGCCGTGATGGGTCCAAACACTGCCGCCACCTTGCCCGTGCCGAAACGCTGCACGGCGAAAAGCACCGCCAGAATCACCAGCGTGATCGGAACGACATAGGCATCGAGCGCCGGCGTGATGACTTCCAGGCCTTCAACCGCCGAAAGCACGGAGATCGCCGGCGTGATGATCGAATCGCCGAAGAAGAGGGCCGCGCCGCAGAGGCCGATCACCAGGATCAGGCTGGAGCCCTGCGGATAGGCGCTCCGTGCCAGCGCCATCAGCGACAGCGTGCCGCCCTCGCCCTTATTGTCGGCCCTCAGCACGAAGGCGACATATTTGATCGTGACGATGATGGTGAGCGCCCAGACGATCAGCGACAGCACGCCGAGCACATCGTTGCGGGCAACCACTCCCCCTGAAGCATGGAGAGCCTCTCGAAAGGCGTAGATCGGGCTCGTGCCGATATCGCCGTAGACGACGCCGAGCGCACCGAGCATCAGAACCTTGGTGCTGTGCTGCCGCTCGGCCTCGGCATGGCCCGAAGGTTCGAGGGATTCTGTTTCGCTGGCGTTGGCTAGCACCATGAACCCCACTTCATCAGATTCGCCACGCTCCGACGCTGCCGCAAAGCGCGGAACACGCCGGAGCTACGCAAGGCTTCCTCGCCCTACCATCCGCAGGCCTTCAAGAACCGCCCAACCGTGCCGGCCATGCCATACTCCAGCGCATCCGCTGTCAACCCATGTCCGATCGATACTTCGGCCAATGCGGGGATGCGTTTGATCAGTGCAGGCAGATTGTTCACGGTCAAATCGTGGCCGGCATTGACCTGGAGCCCCGCCGCGAGTGCCGCGTCCGCGGTTTTTCCCAGTCTTTCCAATTCCTTGGCTGCCTTGGCGGAATCGGAATGGTAACCGCCATACGGCCCGGTATAGAGTTCGATCCGGTCGGCGCCGGTATCGCGCGCGGCATTCACGCCGGCCGCATCGGCGTCGGAAAACAGCGACACGCGAAATCCGCCCTTCTTCAGCCGCTTGACGATCGGTGTCAGGAACGCGGCCTGCGCGACGAAGTTCCAGCCGTGGTCCGACGTCGCCTGCGCCGGATCGTCGGGCACCAGTGTCACCTGCTCCGGCTGGTTCTTCTCGACAAGCGCTAGGAAATCCTCTGTCGGGTAGCCCTCGATGTTGAATTCCGTCTTGGGGAACTCATCGTCGAGCAGCGCCCTGATCTCCGGCAGGTCGGAATGTCTCGTATGCCGCTCATCGGGACGTGGATGGACGGTCAACCCATGCGCGCCGGCGGCAAGAGCGATGCGCCCCAACCCCGTGACGCTCGGCCACGGCAGATCGCGTCGGTTGCGCAGCATGGCGACAGCGTTGAGGTTGACCGAAAGCTTTGCAGGCATGAATTGGCATCCAGCTTGGTTTTGGCGGGCATCTATAGCGCCTTTGCAGGGAACAGATAGTGGGTTTCCGGTGTTCCAGAGGACTAGGTGATTGCCAACACAAGGATCTGCCAGTGAATTTCCTCGAGGCGGTGCCGGCGATACGCCGCATTGAAACCAACCGTGACGCGCTTTTTGCCATCGACGTCGTCGGCGATGTCTCGCCGGCGGATGCGGAAAACCTGTTCGGCCTGCTGGAAGCTGCCTATGCCCTGCACCCGAGGATCGACGTGCTAGTGCGGCTGAGTGACGAGGAGAGCGTCGATTGGGCCAACATCTCGCAAGAAACGCTGCAGCAAGGTGTGGCCGACGCGCTGGAGCATGTCGTCCGTTGCGCAGCTATCGGCGAACCGCGCTGGGCATCGCTTGTCGGCGACTTCTTTCCGAAGGTTCTGCCGTTCGAATTCCGGCATTTCACCAGTGACGACGAAGCCGCGGCCTGGCAATGGCTCGATGCGAGGCCGGCAGAATAAGCGGACTGGAGCAATTCCATGAAAGGTGTGACGGCTTTCCGTTCGGAATTGCTCCAAAACAACGAGCTAGAGGGGTTTGCCGTTTTCTGAACCGGTGAACCGCTCTATCGCACGATCGTCAGCCGCTCGGCCGCACGCGTGATGGCCGTATAGAGCCAGCGTTGCCGGGTCTCCTTGAAGGCCCAGCTCTCGTCGAACAGCACGACGTCATTCCACTGCGAGCCCTGCGCCTTGTGCGCGGTCAGCGCATAGCCGTAGTCGAAATCGTCGAATCGCTTCTTCTGCTGCCATGGAATCTCGGCATCCGGATCCTCGAACGCCGCCTTCAGCAGCTTGATCTTGGCAACGCCGCGGTCGGGATCGTCCTCCTCCGGCGAGACCAGCAGGTTGATGCCAGGCTTCACCGTCTCGCGTGACGAGGTCATCACTTTCCACAGCGATCCGTTGAGCAGCCCCTTGGCCGGATCGTTGCGCAGGCAGACCAGCTTGTCGCCGGCCTGCGGATAATCGGCGGAAAAGCCCTTCAGCTCGCGCAGGCGCTGGTTGTAGCGCCGCCGCGTGCGGTTGGTGCCGACCAGTACCTGATCGGCTTTCATCACCAGATCCTGCGTGACCCCTTCCCTGCCGATCACCTGCGCCGTGCCGTAGTCGCCATGCATGAACTCGCGGCCTTCGCGCACGTCGAGCGCCAGCCGGATGATCGGGTTGTCGCGCGCCTGTCGATGGATCTCGGTGAGCAGCACATCCGGCTCATGCTCGGTGAAGAAGCCGCCGCCGGAGATCGGCGGCAGCTGGGCCGGATCGCCGAGCACCAGGATCGGCGTGCCGAAGCTCATCAGATCGCGGCCGAGTTGCTCGTCGACCATGGAGCACTCGTCGATGACGACCAGCTTGGCGCGCGCGATCGGACTTTGCCGGTTGAGTGAAAAGGTCGGTGACATCGAGGTCTTGCCGGTCACCTGGTCCTCGACCGATTCCTCGCCCTTCGGACGATAGATCAGCGAATGGATGGTGCGGGCGTTGATCGCTCCTTTGGAGCGCAGCACCTGGGCAGCCTTGCCGGTGAAGGCCGCGAATTGCACCTGCCCGTCGACATGCTCGGCGAAATAGCGCGCAAGCGTCGTCTTGCCGGTGCCGGCATAGCCGAACAGGCGGAATATCTGCGGCCGCCCGTCCTTCAGCCAGCGGCCGACCGCCTTCAAAGCCTCGTCCTGTTGGGGAGAGAATTCCATCAGTGCGACAGACCGGATTCGCTGACGAAAGACAAGATTGGCCACCATATCGACCGTCGTCGGTAGCAACCGCTAACGCGTCCGACAAACTCAGGCTATCAGCCGCCAACCGGAACGTAAAGAGAACAAGACCACTGATGCCTTAGATGGACCCCCCGAATAATTAGGCGTAGGCAGCCACCGCCGGCGGCGGCTCGCGGTCAGGCATCGGAACGGGAGCATATCCGACATAGCTCACGTTCAGGCGCGCTTGTCCTTTCGAACACGACCGGAGTGCATCTTCCAGTTTGAACAAGTTTGCGAGCGGCACAAGGGCGTCGATGACGACGTCCATGCCACTGGTTTTTTGGCTCTCGACCTTGCCGCGCCGGTTCTTGAGATCGCTGATGATGCCTGTGACATAATCTTGCGGCGTCATCACCTCGACCCTCATGATCGGCTCGAGCAGTTGCACTCCAAGCTTGGGTGCGGCCTCCCGGAAACAAGCACGGCCGGCGATCTCGAAAGAGGAAGCCGAAGAGTCGGTGGCGTGACAAGCGCCGTCGACCAATGTTGCCTTAACCCCGATCATCGGAAAGCCCGCGAAGGGACCAGAGACCAGGATGGTCCGCAGCCCTTTTTCGACTCCGGCGGCGTATTCGTCGGGAACCGCGCCATCGGGAACCCTCGACACGAACGCGAATTCCGGATTGTGCCCGTTCGGCTCGAACAGGACCTTGATGCGGGCGAACTGCCCCTGCCCGGCGAATTGCCTCTTATGCGTGTAGTCCTGTTCGCGCGTGTAGGTGATCGTCTCACGATAGGCCACCTGCGGTGCGCCGAAATCCACGGTGAGATCAAATTCGTGTAGCAGGCGGTTGACGATGATGTCCAAGTGACGCTCGTCTCTGCCGGCGACGATCGTCTGGCCGGACTCTTCATCCCAATCGATACGCAAGTCCGAATCTTCGTCCGCCAGGCCCGACAGGGCGGCAAGCAGCTTCTCCTGATCGGCCTTCCTCTTCGGCTCGATCGCTATTTGCAGCAAGGGCCATGGCGCGGCGGGTTTCTTCGTCATGAATACATCGTCGCAGGCAGCCCCAGTATTTGCAATTAAGTGCCAAACACATCCGAAACTGAGGTAACGGAAGCCTGAACTGACTTTTGAGCTGGCTTGCGCGCGACCTGCCGTTAGAGCCCGGGATCGTTCTCGAGCAGGATCGGCTTGCCGTGCGGCGTGGCGTGCGCGGCACGCTCCCAGGCGGCCGCGAGCGCATCGATCTCGTGCTTGCCGGCGACGCCCTTGGTCGCCAGCAATTTTTCCAGCGCCGACAGCCAGTGCTCGTAATAGTCGTGGCCGTCGCTCGCGGCGTCCGGCTTCTTCACTTCGGCGGACAGGGCGTTCGCCCATTCGCTCCACGAAAACAGGCCGCTGTCGTGCAGCGCCACCGTCATGGCGAAGGCTTCCGCCTGCCACGGTTCGGCGAACACCGGATCGTCGAAATCCGTCGGCAGCGCGCCTTTATGCGGGCTCAAGGTAACTCTCCCAGGCGTCGATGGAGACGGTCAATGTCGGATCGGCGCCCTCGCCCCAGATCTCGGCGCCGTCGAAAACCACGGTATAGACCCATTGCGGGTTCTCGCCCTTGCCATGCGCGTTGCTGTCCGGGAACACGAAACCGTCGCGAACGGCCTCGATCCTTCCGTTCTTGCCGCGCGCGTAGCGCGGCAGGCGCGTATGGCCGGTGGGGCTGAAATTCTTCGTCAGCACGCGGTCGCCCCCCTGGAAGCGCGCCGGCGCAGCCACGGGACGGTCGCATGGCCCACCTTTGGCGAGCACGGCAGGCACATCGGCAGCCTTCAGCACGCGTTTGGGTGTCGTCGCCGGATCGACCGCCTTGCCGGCGGCAAGGTCGCGTTCCGTCACGAAGCCATGGCGCTTCAGGAGTACCTCAAGCGCCTGGATCCAGATCTGGTAATAGCTCGACGAATAATAATCGGCGGGATGCAGCGATTCTCGCGCCTGCCGGCTCTCGTCGATGTTCCAGGCACCCATGGCGCCGGCAGTGAGCGTGACGCCAAGCGCCCGCCGCTCCCAGGCAGCATGGAAGTAAGGCTCGTCCGTCTCGGGCGCGACCGGCCCGAACCCCATCTGCCCGCCGAGATCTTGCGGCCCGTTCATGCCGGCTCCTTCGCCAGCGCAGTGCCGATCATCGAATCGCGGCTGACCAGGCCGGCGAGTTGCTCCTCGCTCCAGCCCTCGGTGCCTTTCGGCCGCATCGGCACCACAAGGTAGCGAAGCTCGGCCGTCGAATCCCAGACGCGGATTTTCCTACCCGCGGGCAAGGTTAGCCCGAATTCTTCCAGCACGCCGCGCGGATCGATAACAGCCCGCGAACGATAGGGCGGCGCCTTGTACCAGACCGGCGGCAGGCCGAGCACGGACCACGGATAGCAAGAGCAGAGCGTGCAGACGACGAGGTTGTGCGTCTCCTGCGTGTTGAACACCGCCTGCATGTGCTCGCCCTGGCGCCCGGTATAGCCGAGCGAGGCAATTGCTGCCGTCGCGTCGCGCTTCAGCCATTCGGCATAGGCCGGATCGTTCCAGGCCTTCGCCACCACCCTGGCGCCGTTGCGTGGGCCGATTTTCGTCTCGTAGGTTTCGACGATGACGTCGATGGCCGCCGGATCGATCAGGCCCTTCTCGGTAAGGATCGTTTCCAATGCGCGCACGCGCGCCGCAAACGGATCGAGCTCGTTGTCGTGGTCGTGATCATGGGACATGGCGCAAGGTTACGATCGTGCGCACGCCCCCGCAAGCTCGGCACCTTGGGCCAGAGCCGGGCCGCCTATTCGGCGGCCAATTTTTTCGGTTCGGCATTTTCTCCGGGGTCGAAGAGCGAGGGCTGCTCGACCGGCTCGACCGCATGCAACTCCGGCCGGCTCTTCTTCGAGGAGAAGCTGAGCAGCCAACCGGAGAAATGCTCGAAATAGACATAGATGACCGGCGTGACGAACAGGGTCAGCGCCTGGGATGCGAGCAGGCCGCCGACCACCGCAACGCCGAGCGGCTGGCGCAGCTCGGCGCTGGCGCCGGTGCCGAGCGCGATCGGGAACGTGCCCATCAAGGCCGCCAGCGTCGTCATCATGATCGGCCGGAAACGCATCAGGCAGGCCTTGTGGATGGAGTCCAGCGCAGACATGCCCTCGCGCCTCAACTCCAGCGCCACGTCGATCATCATGATGCCATTTTTCTTGACGATGCCGATCAGCATCAGGATGCCGATCACGGCTATGACCGACAGGTCCATGCCGAAGAGCCGCAATGCAACCACCGCGCCCAGTACCGCCGATGGCAGGCCCGTCAGAATGGTCAGCGGATGGATGAAGCTCTCGTAGAGCATGCCGAGCACAATGTAGATCGTGAGAATCGCGCCCCCGATCAGCAGCCCTTGGTTGGCAAGCGAATCCTGGAACGTCTTGGCGGTGCCGGCGAAGGTGGTGCCGATCGCCTGCGGCATGCCGATCTGGTCCTTGAGCTGGTTGATGCGGGTCACCGTGTCGCCGAGCGAGACACCCTGCGGCAGGTTGTAGGAGATCGTCACCGCCGGCAGCTGGCCAAGCTGGTTGACCGTCAGGGCGCCGGCCGTGCGATCGACCCGTGCGAAGGCACCGAGAGGAACGAGGCTGCCGCTCGCCGTTCTCACCTGAATGGCCAGCATACGCTCCGGCGACCACTCGATCTTCGGATCGAGCTCGGTGACGACCTCGTAACTGTCGGCCGAGCCGAAAATGGTTGAGACCTGATCGGTGCCGAAGCCACCATAGAGGGCAGAACGCAGCGTGTCCGTGTCGATACCGAGCTGAGCGGCCTTGTCGCGATCGACGACCAGCGACGCCTGCAGCGCGTTGTTCTGCAGATCACTTGTGACGTCGGTGAAGAATTTATGATCGGCGGCCATGGCGTCGTTCAATTTCTGCGCCCAGGCGTCCGTCGCGCCGTTATCGAGGCCTTGGACGACCAGCTGATAGGCGCTGGCCGAGGACCGCGAGCCGAGCCTGAGGTTCTGCACCGGTTGCATATACGTTTCGATGCCGGCGACGCCGGACAGCTGCCGCCTCAAATCGGAAAGCACCTTCTCTATGTCGGGACGCTTGTCCTTGTCCTTCAGTTGCACGAACAACTGTCCCTGATTGAGCGCATTGTTGCCGCTGCCCACCGACCAGGCGACGTGACCGACGTAAGGCGAATGCGAGAAGACGTCGGCAACCTGGCTCTGCAGCTTCGTCATCGCGTCGAAGGAGATGTCCTGGCGGGCGATGGTGGTGACCGAGATCTGGCCTATGTCTTCTTGCGGGAAGAAGCCCTTCGGCGAAACCTGGATCAGCCAGACGGAGGCCGCCGCGGTGCCGACGAAGACCAGGAACACCAGGAAGGTGTGGCGCAGGCAGAAGCTCAGGATCCAGTCATAGCCACGCGTGATGAGATCATATCTGTGACCGTCGGCATGCGCCTCGCGATCGGCCTTGGTCACCGACAAAAGCCGCGAGCACAGCATCGGGGTCAGGGTCAGCGACACGAACATCGACGCCAGGATGGCGACCGTCACCACGACGGCGAATTCGTTGAAGATGCGCCCGATGACGCCGCCCATTAGAAGCACGGGGATGAACACCGCCACCAGCGAAATCGAAATCGAAATGATGGTGAAGCCGATCTCGCGCGCGCCCTTGAGCGCGGCGTCGAAAGCCGACAGCCCATCCTCTTCCATGTGGCGGAAGATGTTCTCGAGCATGACGATCGCGTCGTCGACGACGAGGCCGACGGCCAGCGTCAGACCCATCAGTGAGATGTTGTCGATCGAGAAGCCGAACAGGAACATCGCGCCGAGCGTCGCGATCAGCGAAATCGGCACGGCCACCGCCGGGATGATCGTTGCCGTGACGCGGCGCAGGAACACGAAGATCACCATCACCACCAACGCGATGGTCAGGAGCAGCGTGAACTGCACGTCGTCGACGGCCTGGCGGATCGAGGTGGATCGGTCGTTGAGCAGTTTGATGTTCGCGGCAGCCGGCATCTGGTCCTGGAAGGACGGCAGCATCGCCTTGACCTTGTCGACGACGTCGACCGTATTGGCGTCGGGCTGACGCTGCACGGCCAGGATAATGGCGCGCGTGCCGTCATACCAACTCGCCGTCGTCGTGGTTTCGACCGAGTCGATGACGCGCGTGACCTCGCCAAGCCGCACCGGATGGCCGTTCTTGGTGGCGATGATAATGTTGGAAAAATCGGCGGCGTTCATCAACTGAGTGTTGGCCGTGATCGTCAGCTGCTGCTTGTCGTTCTGCAGCACGCCGAGCGGGGTGTTGCTGTTGGCCGAGGCCACGGCCGTCTGCAACTGGTCGATCGAGATGCCGCGCGCGGCGAGCGCGGTCGGATCGATTTGGATGCGCACCGCATATTTTTGCTGTCCGTAGATCGAAACCTGCGCAACGCCATCGATGGTCGATAGCGAGGGCGAGATGACGTTTTCGGCGAAGGCGTCGAGGTCGGTGAGTGGAACGGTGTCGCTGACCAGCGACATCAGAAGAATCGGCGCATCGGCCGGATTGACCTTGCGATAGCTTGGCGGCGCCGTCATTTGCGGCGGCAGCGATTTTTGCGTGCGCGCAATGGCTGCCTGAACGTCCGCGGCAGCCGCGTCGATGTCGCGGTTGAGCACGAACTGGATGGCGATCGAGGTCTGGCCCAGCGAGTTGGTGGTCGAAATAGAATCGATGCCGGCAATGGTTGCGAACTGCTTGATCAGCGGCGTCGCGACCGAGGTCGCCATGGTCTCCGGCGAAGCGCCGGCCAGTTGGGCCGAGACATTCACCACCGGGAACTCCGCGCTGGGCAGCGCGGCAACCGGCAGGAACTTGTAAGCGAACAGTCCGCCCAGCACGAGGGCGAACGACATCAGCAGCGTGGCGACGGGCTTTCGTATGCAGAATTCGGAAATCATGGGCGGGCCTCGCCGGCCTTGTCGGCTTGTGCGACCTTAGGCGAATTTTGATCGCCACTGTTGCTCGCTGTCTTGCCTTCGTGCACCGTCGCGCCGTCCTTTAGCCTTGTCTGGCCTTCGACCACCACTTTCTCGCCGCCCTTGAGGCCTTGGCTGATGGCGCTGTTATCGCCCTCCGTCAGCGCCACCTGCACCGGCCGCATCTCGACCGTGTTGTCCGGCTTGACCACATAGACGAAGGGACCTTTCTGGCTCGGCTGCACCGCGACCGTCGGCACCGAGGTCATTTGCGGCATCGTGCCGGCATCAAGGATGACGTTCACATACTGCCCCGGCCAAAGCGAAAGATCGGAGTTCGGTATGCTCGCCCGCGTGGCGATGGTGCCGGAGGCGGTGTCGACGCTGGAATCGACGAAATCGAGCGTGCCCTTGCCGATCGGCGTCGGATCGCCGTCCTTGGTCAGCGTCACGTCGCCTTGCTGTGGGCTCGCCAGCGCCTTGTGCAATAAAGCAAGGTTGCTTTCCGGCAGAGTGAAATTAACCTGCAGCGGGTCCATCTGTGTGATGGTCACAAGCGGCGTCGTGGTGCTTGAGCCGTTGCTGGTGGTGACGAGATCCCCGACCGAGACGTTGACCGCTCCCAGCCTGCCTGAGATGGGGGCGCTGATGGTCGCGTAGCTTAACTGGACCGTATCGGCGTCGATCGTCGCCTTGTCGGCATCGATGGTGGCGGCCGCGGCCTTCTGCGCCGCCAGTGCCTGGTCGTAAGTCTGCTGCGTGCCAGCCTGCTTGGCGACAAGGTCCTTGGCGCGCTGAAGATCCGCCGTGGCGCTCACCAGCAGGGCCTGGTCCTTGACGAGCGTCGCCTGATCCTTGGCAAGCTGCGCCTTCAGTGCGCGGTCATCGAGCGAGAAGAGAAGGTCGCCGGCCTTGACCATTTGCCCGTCCTTCACCGCGATCGACACGATCTGGCTGGAGACACGGGCATTCACGCTGACCACCGACGGTGAGGAGACGAAGCCGATGGCGTAGCGACGGATCGGAAAATCGGCGGTCGTCGCAGTTGCCGAAACGATCGAGGCGGAACGCGCGCCGCCAGCGCCGCCCTTCTGGCTGCCCGATGCCTTGGTCGTGTCGGCGCCGGCTGTGTCGGCCTGATGGCCGGAGATCAGCTGCTGCACCCTGCCCATCGTGGCGGGCGACAGATAAAGGCCGACACCTGCAAGGCAGACCAGAGCAACGACTGTAAAGGCGATTTTTCCGCGCATCGACAACTGGCCCTCTATCCGACACGCCGAAACCGGTGGTCTATTCTCAGCTCATTTCACGGCCGTTGCCGCGAATTTCGCCGAATAGATAGGACAAGGCTTTGGCGGAAAAGGGCCAAAACGCGGGATTACGAAGATTTAATATGCACTGCACAATTGTTGTGCAGCCGGCTAACGTGCCGTGGCGATCCCTTAACGCAGCATCGGCCAGAGCGTCGCTGCGAGCAGCAGACCCATTCCTATGTTGAACCATTTCAGCCGCACGGGATCCGAAAGGAAGCCGCGCAGCGCGGTGCCGAACCCGGCCCACACCGAAACGCTGGGCAGGTTGACGATGGTGAAGGCGATCGAAATCAGCGCCACCGAGACGAACGGATGATCCGGATTGGTGTAGACGGCCATGGCAGTGATCGCCATCACCCACGCCTTCGGGTTGACCCATTGGAACGCGGCGGCATCGATGAAGCGCATCGGACGCGCCTTCGCCCCGTCCTTGCCACCCATCGAGCGCGACATGCCGATCTTCCAGGCAAGGTAGAGCAAATAGGCGGCGCCGGCGATTTTCAGCGCCATATGCAGCACCGGAACGCTGTCAGCACCGCGCCGAGTCCGAAGCCGACGGCCAGCAGCAGAACCAGAAAACCGATGCTGATGCCGAGCATATGCGGAACCGTTCTGAGGATGCCGAAATTGACGCCGGAGGCCAGCAGCATGAGATTGTTCGGCCCCGGCGTGATCGACGTCACGAAGGCATAGACCAGGAGTGCAAGGAACGCGTTGACGGACATCATATACTCCCGCGGATAGGTCAGCTATATTGTCCTTTATCGGCAGCGGCAAAAGCCACGGACGGTCGACCGCCGGGCCAGCGAGAAGAAGTTGAAGCAGTCGGAGCGGTGGTGGCGCGCCTACATCCCCTGCGGGCCGCGGTTCATGGCTGCGACACCGGTGCGGCAGATCTCGACCAGGCCGAGCGGCTTCATGATGGCAATAAACTGGTCGAGCTTGGAACCCTTGCCGGTGATCTCGAAGATGAAATGCTCGGTGTTGGCGTCGATGACCGACGCGCGGAAGGCATCGGCCAGCCGCAGCGCCTCGACGCGGGCGTCGCCGGTGCCGGCGACCTTGACCAGCGCAAGCTCGCGCTCCAGCGGCCGCTCCTGGCCGAGTTCGTGCGAGCGCACGGTGAGATCGACCACGCGGTGCACCGGCACGATCCGCTCGAGCTGGTGCTTGATCTGCTCCAGCACATGCGGCGTGCCGCGCGTCACGATGGTGATGCGCGACAAATGCTTCTCGTGCTCGGTCTCGGACACCGTCAGGCTTTCGATGTTGTAACCGCGCCCCGAGAACAAGCCGATGACGCGGGCAAGCACGCCCGGCTCGTTGTCGACCAGCACGGAAAGCGTGTGCGTTTCCGGCTTTTCGGTTTCCTTGGCGATGAAGTAGGCGGAGCCGGTCGGCTGGAGCTGTGCGTTCATGACGTGAATCTCGATTTCAAACTTTGGCGCTAATTCTCTGTTTCCACACGGCTTCCGCCGCAGACGCTGCCTGCCGCTACACCAGTTCCCTGCCCTTGGCGTCGATGGCGTTGGCCACCGCCTCGTCGGTCGCCTCGTCAGGCAGGAGCATCTCGTTATGCGCCTTGCCGGACGGGATCATCGGGAAGCAGTTGGCAAGAGTCGCCACGCGGCAGTCGAACAGCACCGGCTTCCTCACCGAGATCATCTCGCGGATCGCGTCGTCCAGCTCGTCCGGCTTGTCGCAGCGTATGCCATGGCCGCCATAGGCGTCCGCCAGCTTGACGAAATCCGGCATCGCCTCGGTGTAGGAATGCGATAGCCGGTTGCCGTGCAGCAGCTGCTGCCACTGGCGCACCATGCCCATATACTGGTTGTTCAGGATGAAGATCTTGATCGGCGCTTCGTACTGCACGGCCGAGCTCATCTCCTGCATCGTCATCTGCACCGAAGCGTCGCCGGCGATGTCGATGACCAGCGCATTCGGATGTGCGATCTGGACGCCGAGCGCCGCGGGCAGGCCATATCCCATCGTGCCCAGGCCGCCCGAGGTCATCCAGCGGTTGGGCTTGTCGAAGTGATAGTGCTGCGCCGCCCACATCTGGTGCTGGCCGACTTCGGTGGTGATGTAGGTGTCCATATCCTTGGTCAGTGCATAGAGCCGCTGGATCGCATATTGCGGCATGATCACGTCGTTGTTCATTCTATAGGCGAGCGAGTCCCGCGCGCGCCATTTCGCGATCTGCTCCCACCATGGATAGAGCGCCTTCTTGTCGGCCTTGGCGGTCGCCCGCCACAGCCGCACCAGATCCTCCAGCACGCGGCCGACATCGCCCAGGATCGGCACGTCGGCATGGACGTTCTTGTTGATCGAGGACGGATCGATGTCGATATGGATCTTCTTCGAGTTCGGCGAGAACGCGGTCAGCCGGCCGGTGATGCGGTCGTCGAAGCGCGCGCCGATGCAGATCATCACGTCGCAATCATGCATGGCCATGTTGGCTTCGTAGGTGCCATGCATGCCGAGCATGCCGATCCAGTTCTTGCCCGAAGCCGGATAGGCACCGAGGCCCATCAGCGTCGAGGTGATCGGGAAGCCAGTGAGGTCGACCAGCTCGCGCAGCAGATGGCTGGCTTCCGGACCTGAATTGATGACGCCGCCGCCGCTGTAGATGATCGGCCTCTTCGCGCCGGCCATCAATTCGACGGCGGCCTTCACCTTCTCCAGATCGCCCTGGACCTTCGGCTGATAGCTGGTGCGCGGCGCCGTTTGCGGCGGCACGTAGATGCCCTTGGCGAACTGCACATCCTTCGGAATGTCGACCACGACCGGGCCCGGCCGCCCGGTGGTCGCGACATGGAAGGCTTCATGGATGGTGGCGGCGAGCTCGTTGACGTCCTTCACCAGCCAATTGTGCTTGGTGCAGGGGCGCGTGATGCCGACGGTGTCGCATTCCTGGAAGGCGTCGGAGCCGATCAGCGAAGTCGGCACCTGACCGGTGAGACAGACCAGCGGAATGGAATCCATCAGCGCGTCCTGCAGCGGCGTCACCGCATTGGTGGCCCCGGGGCCGGACGTGACCAGCAGCACGCCGGCCTTGCCGGTCGAACGCGCATAACCTTCGGCGGCATGGCCGGCACCCTGCTCGTGCCTGACCAGAATGTGTTCGACCTCATCCTGCTGGAAGATCTCGTCATAGATCGGAAGGACCGCGCCGCCCGGATAGCCGAAGACATGCTTGACGCCGTTGTCCTTCAGCGCCTGCACCACCATTTCGGCGCCCGTCATTTCGCGCCGCTCGTTATGTCCGTTGCTCATCGGTCTGGTCCCGTACTGTTCGCCATCTGGCGATTTGCTGGTCGTTTAGTTGGGTTTTGGGCAATAAAAAAGGCCCCCGAGGGAGCCTGTGGGATGCGCATGGGAGGTTTTCGCCCGGCGGTTACACCGCCTTGCCCACGCGCCAGCCTACGAGAATGAGTGCTGTTTTCATGGGCGCGGACAATAAGGTCGGTTCCGCGCCGCTGTCAACGGGCAATCTGTCGGTCCCATTGTTCAGCGGCGCGGATTGTTCAGGCCGCCAGCACCACACCCCTCGCCTGGCTGCCGCCAACGCATTTTGCCGCGTATGTCGAGACGCATGATGTTGCCGAGTAAACGTCTCTAGTCTTCGGCGGCGCACTATTGTCGGCAAGTGTGCCGGGTGGGGCGGCGCCGGTGATCACGTCGCGCTTTGGGTCGCGAACTTTTTCACCACCCGCTCCAGCAGCGGCACGTAGTCGCGAAAGGCGCGCGTCTTCATGTTGGCGACCTTGCCACCCTCGTCCCAGATGCGCACACGCACGGCTTCCCGATGGAATGGATTGCTGCGGAACTCCGCCACCTCCTCCGCGCTCATCGGCCCGCCTTGCAGCGACAGCGTATGGACCGAGGCCGGCGACAGCTTGCCGAAATAGCTCGGATCGGTGGCGCAGAGATATCGCTTGGCCGCAACATGCAGCCTGACGCATTCGACGATGATCGGCGGAAAGAACGGCGCCAGCACCTCGCCACCCGCCTCGTCGTGGTGCTTGTCCTCGACGTCGTCGGGCGAATAGGTGCCGAACTCGCTGGTGTAGTGGCCGATGTCGTGCAGCAGCGCCGCAGCCACAAGCTCCTCCGGCGCGCCATCCTGCTCGGCTAGCCACGCGCCCTGCAGCATATGCTCGGACATGGTGACCGGCTCGCCGAGATAGGATTCCGCGCCGCGACGCTCGAAAATGTCGGCGATGAACTCGACGATGTTGCCGGTGTTCAGTTCATTCGATTTCATTCGGCCGCCTCTCTGACATCGTGTTCGATTGCCGCCAGCGTGGACAGCAGGCCGTCTTTGTCGGCGTAGCAGCCCTGCAGCCAGCGCGTGCCGCTGCCGGAAAAGGCCTTGCGCGCATGCATGACGCGCGTGTTGTCGACGATGAACGACTGGCCCGCCTCGAGCTTGAAGGTCACCTCGAAGGCCGGATCCTCGATCAGTTCGGCGAACCGGCGATAGGCAGCGTAATATGCGTCCATTTCGGCGAACGGCACGTCGATGGTCGGCGCCAGCGAACGGTTGTTGAAGCGCACGCAGATGAGCTCGCCATCCGGTCCGAGCTCGATCATCGGGCGCTTGGACTGCAGCCGCACGCCCGATGAGCCGGCATATTCGAAGCGTGCCGGATAGGAGGAAAGCAACCGGAAGCCGTCCGAATTCTCGGCCTGCAGCGCGGCCGCCACCGCGAATCCGTCGACGACGCTGGATTCGCCGCCTTCCACCGTATTCTCGATACAGGCCAGGATCTGCAGCGTCGGCACCGGGTCGCGGTAGGGATTGTCGGTATGCGCCTGCAGGCCGAGATTGGTGTAGGCGAGATTGCTCGGATTGACCTCGGCGCGCACCTCGAACCAGCGCCCGTAATTGGTCTCCCTGATATATCCGAAGAGATCGGCCACATTGCACAATGCCCCGGATTCGGCCGGCAGACCGTCCATGACGGCAAAGCCAAAGCTCCGCATCGCCGTCAGCCATTGCCGCAGAACATTCCTGTCCTGCCTGGCCTCAAGATAGGCCGCGCGCCGCACCGAACTCTGCATCGTGGCCTTGGTCCACCGCCGAATGTCGCTGCCGGTCCAGCCGGGCTGCCGATTTTCTTCACGGTCGTAAGTATGGCCACGAAGCCAGCTCGCGGGAAAGCTGACGGTCTTGTCTTCAGGCACGAACGTGACCACCAGCGCCTCGCCCTCGATCGAGGCCTCTCCGATCCGTGTCTCGGCCGGAATGTCCAGGATGGTGATCAGCCGCTGGCCGTTGCCGGAGCTGCGGGTCCTGTCGTCCAGTGCGTTGTCGCGCAGCCACATGGCATGGAATCGGCTGCGTGTTCCATCGTCCCAGCCTAGCGCGATCGTCCGTCCTTCGTCGACAAGGGTTGCTCTCGTCAGCATGTTTCTGAAACTCCCGTCTTCGGGCCGTCGCCGCGGTACCGATTGCATGCTGTCTTTGCCAGAGGCATAATTCAAATTATTGTTTTTCACCTAATGCCGCCAGAAATCTAATGACTGGAAAAGCTGCCGATCTCATGCCTCCGCTCGACTGGCTACGCAGTTTCGAAGCGGCTGCGCGCCTGTCGAATTTCACCGCCGCGGCCGCCGAGCTCGGGCTCACGCAAGCCGCCGTCAGCCAGCACATCCGCTTTCTGGAAGAGCGTCTCAAGACGCGACTGTTCGCGCGGCTGGCACGCGGTGTGGCGTTGTCGCCGGATGGCGCCGCCTATCTTCCCCACATCCAGTCGGCATTCGCGATCATCGGCAGCAGCACGCGCGAGTTGTTCGAGCCACGCGTCTTGCAAACCGTCACCATTCGCGTTCCGATTTCTTTCGCGCTGCTCGTGCTGGTCCCGGCTCTTCCCGATCTCGCAAAGGCGCTGCCGTGGATCAGGCTCGATCTGGTGACCATCCATCGGCCGACGGACTACGACGAGGCGGGCTCGACGCTCGACATCCGCTTCGGCAACGGTTCGTTTTCCGGGCGCGACGCCGACCGGTTGACGGTCGAGCGGCTCGTTCCGGTCGCGGCGCCGACCTTGGCCGGAAATGCCGAATGGACATCGCTGCCGCTGCTTTTGGTGGCGGGCGCGCGCGAGATGTGGGCAGAATGGTTCGCAGCCTCCGGCCTGGCCGAACAGTCCCAACGCTCGCATCGCTTCGACAGTTTTGTCGCCGCGATGGAAGCGGCGAAGTCCGGCGCCGGAGCGCTGCTCGGCTCGCGGCCGCTCATCGAGGCCGCGCTTAAGGCCAATCTCCTTGTCAGGCTTTCCGAGTTCGAGCTTTCGAGCCCATCGGGTCACTTCCTGACGCGGCCATCGTCATCGCGGCTGTCCGGCGCCGAACAGGATTTTCGCCGCTGGCTTTTGTCGCGTCTCGCCAGCATTTCAGGATAGCGCCCGGGCCGGCTCCCCTATCCGCTTCCAATAGATGAGCGTGCCGGTGAGGCCACCATGCGGTTTCAGCGCATAGTCCGGAATCTCGCCGGTCAGCGAAAAGCCGAGTCTTTCGTAAAGGCCGCCAGCCCCCTCTTCGCTTGCTGTGTCCAACACCAGCAGGGTGCGCCCTTTCTTGACCGCCAGTTCCTCGGCGGCCCGCATCAGGCCGGTGGCAATACCTTTGCCGCGATAGTCGAGGCGGGTCATCAGCTTGGCGAGCTCGGCGCGGTGCGGTTGGTTGGGCGGGCAGTCGAGAAGCAGTGTGACAGTGCCGACAAGCATCTCGCCATCCCATGCGCCCAGCAGCGCCCGTTCCCCGCGCGCCGCGGCAGCGAGCGATTTGCGCCAGAACTCATGGGCCGCATCGGGAGACAAGGGATGCATGAAGCTCACCGATCCGCCGGCGGCGACTGTCTCGATCAGCAGGTCGGCGAGCATTCCGCTGGTTTTTGCGTCGTCGTTCAGCGCCCTGATTTCAGGCGGGTTCATGTCGGTGGTCTCCAGGTGATGAGGTGTCGGGCCACGCTCATGCGAAATGACTGCTACGTCTTCGGCGGCGCGCCCTTCGGATTTCCGCGATACGCTCGGCTTCGTCCTCGCTGAGGTGCCGCCCGCGCTCCAGGATCTCGAGCGTGTATTCCTCATAAGTGAGCCCAAGCCGCTCGGCCTTTTCCAGCCGCATCAGCATGACGGCGCGGCTCGGCGCCTTCCAGGCTTTGTCGTGGGAGGTGCGCCAGGCAAGAAAGATGTAGGGGTCGCCCTTGCCCCAGGGCAGACCTTCGTAGTCGTCGAGAGGCGGCCCGCCATTGTGGGACCGTTCAAGCCGGCGTGCCATGCGATCAGCCCCGGACCAGCGCCACCAGATACTCGGCGGCTTCCGGTCCCGGAGCGTGGAAGGTGCAGTCCGACGGGGCTCCGAGCGCCAGGCAGTCGCCCGGCTCCAGCCTGTGCACGACATTGCCTTCTGTGAAGTCCAGGCGGCCGCCGATCAGCCAGATCTGCTGCTTGATGAAGGCATAGGACGCTGCCGGGAATTCGACCTTGGCGCCTGCCGGCAGGCTGACCCGGATCAGTTCGAGCGGCATTTGCGTTGCCGGCGACAGATGGCGTCGCACATAGCCGGTCGCCGGATCCTGCCAGACCGGCTGCTCGTCCTTGCGGGACACACTGCCGCCCTGCATTTCGGCGCGGGCAATCAGCGTCGAGAGCGTCATGCCGAAAGCCGACGCAATGCGCACGAGGAGCGCCGCGGTCGGACTTGTCATGCCGCGCTCCATGGCGCTCAGCATCGCCTTGGAAACGTCGGAACGCTCGGCCAACTCGGCCAGCGACCATCCCCGCAAATCACGCTCGGAGCGTATCCGCCTGCCGATCGTGGACGTGATGTCGTTCGATATAACAGTCATTCATCTAATATATCGAAATTTCGGGATGAAGGAAGAGGCTGGTCGATCGCATTTTCGCGAGTGGTTTAACGGGCCCTACACCATCCGACCTCACGCGGCTTTAACCCCGATTGGGATAGCTTTGACCCGAGGGGAATGGGACAGGTAACGATGTTTGTTGAACGCGAAGCCTCCGTTGGGGAGCCGACCTCGCAGGAGCGCCGCGACGCCCAGCAGAGCGACAAGCGCATCCTGGGCAACGTCGTGCAATGCGACGGTGCGCGCGCTACCATCAGCGCCTATGCCGAGGATGCCGAAGGCACGGTGACCGGCCTATGGACCGTCGGCAAGATGATTTCCATCAACCTTGGCGCGACGCGAACCGTTGGCCTTGTCTATGCGATCGGCAAGTCTGACCGCGCCTGGAGCAATGAGGGCCAGAACGCAATCGAGGTCAGCATCGAACTGATCGGCGAGGTGCGCGACGGCGCCGAGCCCGGCGCCAAACCGGTCTTCGACCGCGGCATCACCACCTATCCGCATATCGGCGCGGTTGCCCACCGTATCCGCAGCCGCGACCTGCAGGCCGTCTACGATCTCGCCGGCCGCCATTCGATCACCATCGGCACGCTGTCGCAGGACGAGGCGATCGACGCCAACATCGCTGTCGACGACACGCTGGCGCGCCATTTCGCCATTGTCGGCACGACCGGCGTCGGCAAATCCACGGCTGTCTCGCTGCTGTTGCGCAAATCGATCGAGGCGCGGCCCGATCTGCGCGTGCTGATCCTCGACCCGCACAACGAGTTTGCCGCCTCGCTTCCGGAATACTGCGTGAAGGTCGATTCCAAGACGCTCGACCTGCCGTTCTGGATGTTCAGACTGGAGGAATTCGCCGAAGTTCTGTTTCGCGGTCGCGAGACCGTTCCGGAGGAAGTCGACGTCCTGCGCGACCTCATCCCGGCCGCCAAGAACCTCTATCGCAACCCGAGCTCCGGCTCGTATATCAGGCGCGGCAGCGATGCGCTGACGGCGGACACGCCGGTGCCTTACCGCATCGCCGATCTGCTCAAGCAGATCGACGAGCGCATGGGTCTGCTCGAAAGCAAGAACGATCGGCCGACACTGAAGTCGTTGAGGACGCGCATCGAATCGGCCGCTTCCGACCCGCGCTACCGTTTCATGTTCAATTCGCGGCTGATCGAGGACACCATCCACGAGACGATCGGCAACATCTTCCGCGTGCCGAACCATGGACGTCCGGTGACCTGCTTCGAGATGGCGGGCATGCCGTCCGAAGTCGTCAATTCGGTCTGCTCGGTGCTGGCGCGCCTCGCCTTCGACCTTGCGCTCTGGAGCGAGGGCCGGCTGCGGCTGCTCCTGCTTTGCGAGGAAGCGCACCGCTACATGCCTGCCGATCCGCGCCTCGGCTTCGCGCCGACCAGGCACGCTTTGTCGCGCATCGCCAAGGAAGGCCGCAAATATGGCTGCTATCTCGGCGTTGTGACCCAGCGTCCAGGCGAGCTCGATCCGACCATCCTGTCGCAATGCTCGACCTTCTTCGCGATGCGGCTCGCCAACGAGCAGGACCAGGCCATTATCCGCTCGGCGATCGCCGATTCCTCGGCCTCGACGCTGGCGTTCCTGTCCTCCATGGGCCAGCGCGAAGCCATTGCCTTCGGCGAAGGCGTGGCGACGACCATGCGGCTCAAATTCGAGAAACTGTCCCAGGAATTCATTCCCGGCACAGCGAAGCGGGAGCAGGCCTTGCCCGCGGACTCCGGCGACGATGTCGATCTCGCCGGAATTGTCGAGCGTCTGCGCAACGTGCCGAAACCGCAGCAGTCGATAGCGTTCGCCGAAGCCGTCGATACCGGGCGCCAGGCTGGCGACCCCGACTACCGCAAGCCATCGGCGCCGCGCGTGCAACCGGACGACGATTTCGACATGCGTTACGGCCTGAGGCCCTCGACCTTCGGCATGCGCCAGCAGAACGACTAATCGTTCTGCATCTTCGCGCCGACTGAGTCCCGGGCTGAGTCGACTGAAGTCGCTTTCGAGAACCGGAGCGGACATATAGTCCGTGAGCACGCGCATGACCCCGAAAATCGAGAACGCTTTTCGGAAAGGATCATAACAGACGCGCGGCGCGGTAGAAGCGCAGAACGCGGCTCTAGGCGGTCAGCGTCAAGAATTGATCATGGAATTTCAGGCGCAGACGCGGTTGCGGCCCTGCTTCTTCGCCTCGTAGAGCTGCCGGTCGGCGCGGCGATAGAAGTCCTCGGCACTCTCCTTGCGGTCCCAGACGGCGAGGCCGACGCTGGTGGTGACCTTCAGCCGCACATTGCCCGACATGATCGACAGGTTGGCGATCGCCTTGCGGATGCGCTCGGCGAACCGCGCGAGCAGTTCCGCATCCATGTTGGGCGTGACCACGGCGAACTCCTCGCCGCCCAGCCTCGCCACCACATCGTGATAGCGGGTCATGCCCCGTACGCACTGCGCGACGGACCGCAGAACCTCGTCGCCGACATCGTGGCCATGCGTGTCGTTGACCTGCTTGAAATGATCGAGATCGAGGATCATCAGGCCCACCGGCTTGTCGATGCGGCCGAACTCGTCGAGATATTCCCGCAACGCGTCATCGAAGTAGCGGCGGTTCTGCATTCCGGTCAGGCCGTCGGTGAGTGCTGCGTGCTCAAGCGTTTGCGAACGGGCGCTCAGCGACACCGTCATGGCGCGCAACTTGCCCTCTTCCCTCACCTGGCCGCGGATCAGCGGGTAGATGAAGAAGGTTCCAAAGAACAAGGCAGCAGCCAGCAGCGCACCGGTCACGAACAGCAATTTGTTGAGATAGGCGATTCTGTCGAGACGCGATGCGGTGTCGAGAGCGGTCGCGATATCCTGCAATTGGCCATAGGCGTGAAAGGTCACCAGGCCGGCGGCCAGGATCACGAAGATAAAGACGAAAAACGCCGATTCCGCCTTGTGAAAACGCATAACGCCCCGCGGTACTGCGACCGTCGCCGTTATGGCATGCCAGGCCTTACGGACGGTTAACCCGGACAACCGTGACGGGAAGCTGCGCTCACAATTCCAAGCCCTGATCAAATCGCATTCTATCAGTCCCCGATTGACCATTTCTCGCCCGGGCGTAACCTTTGCCACTCCGGCCCCAGTTGGTGTCTGAACCAGGTCGTCTGCCGCTTGGCATATTGGCGCGTCGCGATCTTGGCTCGCTCAATCGCTTGGGGAAAGCCCATGCGTCCGGCCATCGCGGCCTGCAGCTCGCGCACGCCGATCGCCTTCATCGCCGGCAGGTTCGGATCGAGGTCGAGTGCCATCAACTGCCTGACCTCGTCGAGCGCGCCGTTGTCGAGCATTTGATCGAAACGCGCCCCGATACGCGCCACCAGTTCGCCGCGATCCGGCTCGATCACCAGGAAGCGTGCGCTGTGGCGGTCGATGAGCGGCTGGCCGCGTGCCGCCTGCCATTCAAGGATCGACCGTCCCGACGCGTCGAGCACCTCCAGCGCCCGCACAATGCGCTGGCCGTCGGTCGGCCGGAGTTGCATGGCGACAGCCGAGTCCTGATGCATCAGTACGCGGTGCAGCCGTTCTGCCCCTTGTTCCTTGAGTTCGTAGCGCCAGCGCTCACGCACCGAAGGCGGAATGTCGGGCATGTCCGAGATGCCTTCGGCTAAAGCTCGGAAATAGAGCCCGGTGCCGCCGACGAAGACAGCCGGCCGGCCGGAGAAAATACCTTCCGCGATCAGCCCGGTGACGTCGCGCAGCCAGGCGCCGGTCGAGTAGGCTGTCGAAGGATGCACGTGACCGTAGAGATAATGCGGCACGCGCGCCGTTTCGGCCGCGCTCGGACGCGCCGTCAGGACGTCAAGAACCGAATAGCCCTGCATGGAATCGGTGTTGACGATGACGCCGCCCTTGCGCTCGGCGATGTCCAGCGCCAGCGCCGACTTGCCGCTGGCGGTCGGCCCCGCTATCAGGATGGCGTTTTTCACGCGGCCTTCGCCCGCCTGCCTGCCGGAATTTTCGATGCCTCTGATCGCCACGCTTGTGTCCAATCCCAAAGACCGCCGAGTGTCGGTCCCGCTTGCGAATATCGCCTCGCGAGCGGCAGGCGCAAGCGCCGTTCATTGGCTGGCCGAGGATGTCGCCTGCGATCTGGTTTTGCCGGAGACTCCCGACATCGGCGAATTGACGGCCAATCTGCGCGCGGCATTGGCCTCCGAGCCGGTCGACATCATCGTCCAGCCGGCTGAAGGCAGGAGGAAGAGAATCTTGCTTGCCGATATGGATTCGACCATGATCAATCAGGAATGCATCGACGAGCTTGCCGACGAGATCGGCGTCAAAGACCGTGTCGCTGCGATCACCGCGCGATCGATGAATGGCGAGATCGCATTCGAGCCTGCCTTGCGCGAACGCGTCGCCTTGCTGAAGGGCCTCGACACGGCGGTGGTCGACCGCATCATCGCCAACCGGCTGACGCTGGCCGCCGGCGGCCGCGCGCTGGTGCAGACCATGCGTGCCAACGGCGCCTGGACGGCGCTGGTCTCTGGCGGCTTCGACGTCTTCACCAACCGCATCGCCGCAATGCTGGGCTTCCAGGAGAACCGCGCCAACCGGCTGGTCGAGGACGGCGGCAAATTCACCGGCACGGTGGCCGCGCCTATTCTCGGCCGCGCCGCCAAGGCCGAGGCGCTGCTCGACATCGCGGCAAGGCTGGGCGTGACGACGCAGGATGCCGTTGCAGTGGGCGACGGCGCCAACGATCTCGACATGATCCGCCTTGCCGGCACCGGCGTCGCGCTGCACGCCAAGCCGGCGGTGGCGGAACAGGCAAGGATCCGCATCGACCACGGCGATTTGACCGCGCTGCTTTACCTCCAGGGCTATCGCCAGGGAGAATTCGTGCAATGAAGCCGATCCGCACCGAGCGCCTCATCCTGCGCAATTGGGAAGAGCGCGACCGCGCGCTCTTCCATCGCATCAACTCGGACGAGCGCGTGATGGAATTTTTTCCGTTCCGCCGCGACCGCGCCACGGCGGACGCAAAGATGGACGAGCTCCGGGCCTGGATCGATGAGGATGGCTACGGTTTCGCCGCCGCCGAGATTGCCGCCACCGGCGAGTGCATCGGCTTCGTCGGCCTCCTCCAAACCGATCATGTGCCTTCCCTGCCGGCCGGCACGATCGAGATCGGCTGGCGGCTGGCACCGGAATACTGGCGCAAGGGCTATGTCACCGAGGCATCCGAAGCCTGGCTCTCCTTCGGTTTCGAAACGCTGGAGCTGGACGAAATCGTCTCCTTTGCCGTCGTGGAAAACCATCGTTCGATCGCCGTCATGAAGCGGCTCGGCATGCGCGCCGACCCGGGCGCCGATTTTGACCATCCCGCCGTGCCGGACAGCCACCGTCATCTTAAGCGGCATGTGCTGTACAGGCTGACGCGCGACGACTGGCAGGCGCGAAAAAGGGCGGCTCGCTAGCCGCCCTTATTGCAAATCAACCCGTGCGGGCTTTCCCCAATCAGTCCATCCGGATCGTCACGAAGCGCAACTCGCCGGATTTCGAGGCGAGCATCAGCAGCGCGTTCTTGCGGCCCTGCTCTTTCAGCGCGCCGATCCGGTCCATGACATCCTTTGGCGTGCCGACCGATTCCTGCGCGATCTCGGTGATCACCTCGCCGGGCTGGATGCCGCGTTCGGCGGCGGCCGAATCCTTGGCGACGTCGGTGATGACCACGCCCGACACATCGGCCGCGATGCCGAATTTCTGTCTGGTCTGCTCGTTGAGCTCGCCAACGGTCATGCCGAGCACCGAAGCCGTCGACACAGGAGCCGCCTTGTCGCCCTTGTCCTCGCCGGTACTGCCGTTCTCGCCGCTGGCCAGCTTCTCGCCGTCCTCGAGCCGGCCGAGCGTCACCTTCACTGTCTGCTCGACGCCCTTGCGCACGATGACGACGTCGACGGCCTTGCCGACCGGGCTTTCGGCGACGACGCGCGGCAGGTCGCGCATTTCGTGGATGTCCTTGCCGTCGAATTTGATGATGACGTCGCCGGCTTGAACCGTGCCGTTGTCGACCGGTCCGCCCTTGATGACACCGGCCACCAGCGCGCCCTTGGCCGTCGCCATGCCGAGGCTTTCGGCGATGTCGTCCGTCACCGGCTGGATGCGCACGCCAAGCCAGCCGCGCCGCGTTTCGCCGAACTGGCGAAGCTGATCGACGACGCCCGCGGCGAGCTGCGAAGGAATGGAAAAGCCGATGCCGATCGAGCCGCCCGAGGGCGAGATGATCGCCGTGTTGATGCCGATGACCTCGCCACTGCTGTTGAACAGCGGACCGCCGGAATTGCCGCGATTGATGGCGGCGTCGGTCTGGATGAAATCGTCATAAGGGCCGGAATTGATATCGCGGTTGCGCGCCGAGACGATGCCGACCGTGACCGTGCCGCCAAGACCGAACGGATTGCCGATCGCCATCACCCAGTCGCCGACGCGCATCTTGGTGGAATCGCCGAACTTCACCGCCGTCAATTTGTGGCCCTTCGGCTCGACCTTCAGCAACGCGACGTCGGTCTTTGTATCGGTGCCGACAAGCGTCGCCTTCAGCGTCACGCCGTCGGAGAAATTGACCTCGATGTCGTCGGCATCGGCGATGACGTGATTGTTGGTCACCACGATGCCCTGCTCGGCATCGATGACGAAGCCGGAGCCAAGCGACTGCACCTTCTGCCCGCCGCCCTTGTCGCCGCCGCGGTTCTTGAAGAAGTCATCGAAAAAGTCCTGGAAGGGCGAGCCTTCCGGAAGCTGTGGCATCGGCACCGCACCGGGGCCTTCCGTGCCTTTGACGGTTTGCGAGGTCGAGATGTTGACCACCGCGCCGAGCAGGCGTTCGGCAAGGTCGGCGACGGAAGGCGGCGCGTCGGAAGCGATCGTGGGCGTGACGAACGACGGGACGGCAACTATGCCGACGACGAATGCGGTGGCGCCGGCGAAAAACCTGCGCCGCGCCGCGCGCAACAGGGTGTCGGATATCATCGTGGCCTCCCGGCGTTTTGAAAAAGAAAGGCGCTTCCGCAAAGGCGCCCGTCAATTCATGTTGGCAAGAAATAAGGCACGTTTGCGGCTATAGCTATCGGCGGAAGATAAATCGTCAATCGCCTCGGCACCAAGGAATTTCAGCAGCCGCGAACCAGCCAGACGATGGCGACGCCGAGGGCGATTGCAGCCAATCCGGCGATCCGCAGCACATTCTCCGGCAAGGACAGCACCTCCGCCGCCAGTGTCCTGGCCAGAGCCGGAAACCCGCCATAGACCAGGCCCTCGATGACGAGGACCAGGCCGATGGCCGCGAGGAAATCCTGCACCGTCCGCTACTGGGCGTTGCCGGGTTGCGTGGCCGGGGCTGCCGGCGTCGCGGGCGCGGGCTGCGATGCCGCCGGCTGTCCGGGCTCGGGCTTGCTTTCCGGATCGCGGAAGAAACGGAAGAACTCGGAGTCGGGCGACAGCACCATGGTGGTTCCGGTGCTGTCCAAGGCCGTGCCGTAAGCATTCATCGAGCGATAGAAATCGAAGAAGCCCGGGTCCCGCTTATAGGCTTCAGCAAAGGTGGCGCTGCGCTGCGCCTCGCCCTCGCCGCGCAGGATCTCCGATTCTTTCTGCGCCTCGGCGATGATCTCGACGACCTCGCGGTCGGCCCTGGCTTTGATACGCTGCGCCGCCTCGTTGCCGCGGGCTCTCAGCCGCTCGGCTTCCGCCAGGCGTTCGGCTTTCATGCGATCGTAGGTCTGCTGCGATACTTCGGCGGTCAGATCCGTCCGGCGGATGCGCACATCTTCGATGTCGAGGCCGAGCGAAGTCGCGTCCGGACGCAGTTGGTCGCGCACCTCGCGCATCATGACGCCGCGTTCTTCGGAAAGTGCCGCCTCGAAGTCGCGCAGACCATAGACGCGGCGCAGCGCCGCATCGAGACGCGTCTTCAGCCGGGCTTCGGCGAGTTCCACCTGCCCCGATACCGCCGCGCGGAACGTGCGCGGATCCGAGATGCGGTAGGCGATGAAGGCGTCGACCTCGTAGAACTTGCCGCCGGAGACCTGGACGCGGATATTGTCGAGGTCGAAGCGCATCACTTTTTTCTCGATCGTCTGAACGCTGTCGGCATCGAAGAAGGCGAATGGCGCCTTGAAGTAGATGCCCGGCTCGGTCTTGACGTCGATGATCTCGCCGAACCTCAGCACGATCGCCTGCTCGCCCGCCTTGACGACGAACACCGACGAATAAAGCAGGAACAGAAGGACGGCCGCGATGACCGCGATGATGGGAAGCCTGTTGGCCATCACTGGTTACCTCCCAGCGCAGGCGCGGGCGGCGCCTTGGGCTGCAGTGCCGGCAGCGGCAGGTAAGGAAGCACACCCTGCCCGTTGCCCTGCTCGACGACGACCTTGTTCGAGTCCTTCAGGATCCTCTCCATTGTTTCCAGGTAAAGGCGCTTGCGCGTCACGTCGGGCGCTTTGGCGTATTCGTTGTAAACGGAGATGAAGCGCTGGGCCTCACCTTCGGCTTCCTGCACGACCCGGTTCTTGTAGGCGGCGGCATCTTCGCGGATCTGGGCCGCCTCGCCGCGCGCCTGGCCGAGCTTCTGGTTGGAATATTGATTGGCCTGCTCGACGAACTTGTCCTCGTCCTGCTCGGCGCGCTGCACCTCGTCGAAAGCATCGGCGACCTCGCGCGGCGGGGCGGCGTCCTCGATGGAGATTGCGTTGACTTGCAGACCCGTCTTGTAACCGTCGAGCGTGTTTTGGATGATCTCACGCACCGATGTGGCAATACCCTGGCGATCGTCGCGGAAAATATCCTGCGCGGGGCGCCGGCCGACGACCTCGCGCATGGCGCTTTCGGCCACCTGCGTCAGCATGCCGTCGGGATCGGAGACGTCGAACAGATAGGCCCTTGGATCGGAAACCTGGTAGGCGACCGAGAACTGCACATTGACGATGTTCTGGTCGCCGGAGAGCATCAGCCCGGAGCCGCTGCTCGCCCCGCCGCCGATGCTGACGAGTTGCTCGGAAATCTTTGCCGTTTCGACCGTTTCGATCGGCCACCAGTGGAAATGCAGGCCTGGCTGCGAGAGCTCGGCCTTCGGCTTGCCGAAGCGCAATTCGACCGCGACCTCGTCAGGCTGCACGGTATAGATGGCCTTGAAAGCCCAAAGCACGACAAGCGCGAGCGCGATCAGCCCGAGGACGGCCGGGCTGGCGCCGCCGCCTCCCGGAAGAGCGCGCCGCAGCCTGTCCTGGCCGCGGCGGATAATGTCCTCGAGATCGGGAGGCGACCCGGGCGGGCCGCTCGGGCCTTTCGGTCCCTGTCCCCAGGGCCCCTGATTGCCGCCGCCGCCCCATGGGCCGCCGCCACCGCTCTTGTCGTTCCAGGGCATGAATGTCCTTTCGCTTCGGTTCCCTCAGGCCTTGCGGCGCGATCCTAGCGCATGACCTCGAAAACCGATATCGGTTTTCCGAAAGGAATCATGCGCCAAATCAAAGTTTTACGGCGACCTTCTTGCGCGTCCGGTTGGAAGCGTGGCGCTGTACCCTCGTTCTTCTATAGGGACGCCGTGACGCGCTTTCAACGCGATCCGCTACGCGCGCCTGCGATTTGAGCCGTCAGCGACCCTTTGTCCTCGTCGGTGACCGTCGCCGCTGCGCTCGTAAACGGTATAGCGTGTCGCGTGGCTGTCCTTTTCGCCCGCCGGAAAATCCTCGGATCGGACGATCCGCCAGATCGCGGGGTCGATCGGCGGAAAATGAGCGTCGCCATCGACCGCGGCCAGCACATGCGTGACGTGGAGACGATCGGCCAACGGCAGGGCCTGGGCATAGATCTCGCCGCCGCCGACGACGCAGATCTCCCCGGCACCTGCCATGCAGCGGCCGCGCACCTTGGCCAGCGTGATCGCCTCGTCGAGCGAATGGGCGACTTCGGTGCCCTCGGATCGCCAGTCTCTGGCTCGCGTCACCACGATGTTGAGCCTGCCGGGCAGCGGCCGGCCGATGCCCTCATAGGTCTTGCGGCCCATGATGATCGGCTTGCCCATCGTATCGGCCTTGAAGCGTTTCAGGTCGCTGGAAAGCCGCCACGGCAGCCCGCCTTCGCGTCCGATCACGCCGTTCTCGGCAATGGCGACGTAGATCGCGATGTCCATCAGCCGCCGTTCCCGCTATTGTCCGACGGCTCGAGCAGCAAGATGCCGATATCGTGCTCCGGATAAAAATCCTTGGCCGTCATCTCGAACGTCGTCGGACCCACCTTGCGGACGTTGTCGCCGCAGAAGGAGACCAGATTCTTTGGGCTGCCCTTGTCGATGGTGAGCTTGAAATTGCCGACACTGCCGGACGCCCAGTTGCCACCGGTGGTGAGGATATATTCGATGCGGCTCTCGAAATATTTGGGATAGCCGTCGGGATTTTCGTTCGCTGCCTTGCGCACAGCGTTCTCGAACGCGCCGTCCATGCAGTAGCGGGTCTTGTAAGTGTCGTACTGCCCCTGGAACTTGCCGTCGTAATAGAAGCTGACCGATGACGTGCCGCCGACGCTCGGCTTGTAGCGGTGCCAGACATGGACTTGCTTGTTGGCCGGGAAGGTGGAGCGCCACCAATAGGTCGAGCGCAACTGCCAGAACGGCGCGTAGGCGGTTTGCATGCCCGAACCGTTATCGGCGGTGTCTTCGACGATGATGCCGCGATCTTCCCAATCCTGGGCGACGTCCTTGGGCAGCTTTGCCAGCGCCGCCTTGGCGGCGTCACCGAACGGATAGAGCGGCACGTCGTGCGCCTTGAGTTCCGCGGTGATGTCGATGCCCAGCGCGAACGCCTTTTGTTCGAGCTGCGGATTGGCGTCGACGCCGTCGATCGTCACCTCGAAGCCGAGGAAATTGTCGCTCTGCGCTTCCGGGATCGCCGGCATCTCGTTCGGGTCGCCTTCGATATCCGGCATCGGGAAGGCGACGATCGCGCTGACGTCCTTGTCGGTATTGTTGCGGAAAACGTAGTCGACGGTCACCTTTTCCGGCGAGATGAAGAGATCTTCGCTTTCCATGGCAACCGCATCGCTGCGCGACAGGATCAGCCCGCCGGTGCCAAGCGCGGCAACGGAATCGTTGGCGAAGGCCGGTGCAACCGAGAATGCCAGCGCTGCGGTCAGGATAGTGCGTGTCATGGCTCCCCTCTCGACGGCATGACCGGGATCATGCGTATGCGCTTCCATCTAGAGCAATTCCAGGAGAAGTAGCTAGAGGCGTTCAGCGTTTCTGCCGACCGGCCGAGTTTTGCGCCCGCGTGCCTGCCTGCCCCCGTCTGGACACCGGCCGCCCGATCGGGCAGGAGGACGCCTATGCGCAAGCTTCTCGTCATCGGCATCGGCGCCGGCAATCCCGACCACATGACCGTACAGGCCATCAACGGCCTGAACCGGGCCGACGTGCTGTTCGTTCCCGACAAAGGCGCGAGAAAGAACGACCTTGCGGAGGTCCGTCGGCAGATCTGCGACCACTTCGTCACAAACCCGAAGTCGCGCCGCGTCGAATTCGACGTCCCGGTTCGGGCCGAGCCGACATCGTCCTATCGCGTGGCCGTCGACGACTGGCACGAGGCGATCGCCGAAATCTATGAAGGGCTGATCGGCAACGAGCTTGCCGAGGACGGCTGCGGCGCATTCCTGATCTGGGGCGACCCCTCGCTCTACGACAGCGCGCTGCGCATTCTGGAGCGCGTGCGCCTGAGGGGCAATGTCGGTTTCGAGCTCGAGGTCATTCCGGGCATCACCGCGATCCAGGCGCTTGCCGCCGCCCACGCGACCGCGCTCAACCGCATCGGCGATTCGATCCTGGTCACCACCGGCCGCCGGCTGACTGAGGAAGGCCTGCCCGCGAATGCCGGGAGCACAGTTGTCATGCTGGACGGCAAGTGCGCCTTCAACACGCTGGCCGACCAGGATGTTTTCATCCAGTGGGGTGCCTATCTCGGCACGCCGGACGAGATCATCCTTTCCGGCCGCCTCGGCGATGTCGGCGCCGCAATCGAGAAGGTCCGAGAGGAAGCCCGGCGCAAAAAGGGCTGGATCATGGACACCTATTTGCTCCGCAAGCCCGGGGAGCCGGAGGAATAGGCCCCTTACAGGCCCAATCAACCGGCGTCGATCTCGGCCTGCAACGCCTGCATATGGACGGCCGCCGCTGAAGCCGCCGCGCGCTCGATCGCTCTGAAACGGCTGACGACGGCGAGACCCACGGCGGTCAATTGCGCGCCGCCGCCTTTTCGGCCGCCGGTCTGCGCCGCCACCAGCGGCTTGCCGAACACCCGGTTCATGTCCTCGACCAGGTCCCAGGCATGCTTGTAGGACATCTCCATGCCGCGCGCCGCGGCCGAAATCGAGCCGAAAGCGGCGATCTGCTCCAACAATTCGATCTTGCCCGGACCAATTCGTCCGTCAGGGTCGAGATTTATCCGCAGGCTCAGCGATGGCATCCCTTGTCCTCTGCGATCATGTCGAGATTACCCTCTCCGCCGCCACATCGCTATTCCAAACCAACATAGCGATATTGCCCTTTCGTCAACCATCGGCCTCCACCGGCAGCCCAGCACCTGTCGTCGCGCTGTCAAAGCTCACCGTCTTGATCACCGCGAAGACCTCGCGGCCGAGCGCGAGCCGAAGGCTCTGCTTCGACTGTTCGGTGACGCGCGCCAGCACCGTTGCTCCGTTGCAGTCGATGGCGATCTCCACCGTAGGCCCGACGCCCGGCCTGACCGCGGCGATTTTGCCCGGCAATATGTTGAGCGCGCTAAGACCCGACGGCTGTTCGGTCGCGATCATGACATCGCGGGCGCGGATGCGGAGCCGCACCAGAGCTCCCGCCGGGCGTGAAACGCGCGGCACGCGGATCTCGCCGGCCGGCGAGCCGAGCACAGTCATGCCGAAAGCCTCGTCGTGACGCAAAACCCTGGTGTCGAGCACCGCGCCGCCCTCGCCGCGCTCCTCCGCCGGCAAGAGGTCGAGCCGCTGCATGATCGCCTCGGTCGGGCCGAAAGCCGCGATCTTGCCTTGGGACAGCACCGCCACGTCGGTCGCCAGCCGCGCCACCTCGGCGACGGAATGGCTGACATAGGCGATCGGGATCTTCGTCTCATCGCGCAGCCGCTCGATATAGGGCAGGATTTCGGCCTTTCGCGCCTCGTCGAGCGAGGCAAGCGGCTCGTCCATCAAAAGCAGTTTCGGGCTGGCAAGGAGCGCGCGGCCGATCGCCACGCGCTGCTTTTCACCACCCGACAATTTCGCCGGCCGCCGGTCGAGCATGGGACCGATGCCAAGGAGTTCGACCACCGCATCCATACTGGCGTAGCGCTCGGCAACCGGCGTGAACCAGCGGCCATAGCGCAGATTGCCGGCGACGCTCAAATGCGGGAAGAGCCGCGCATCCTGGAACACCATGCCGATCCGTCGCCTGTGCATCGGCACGAAGATGCCGGCGGCGGTGTCGACCAGCACGCGCCCGTCCACCGCGATCCGCCCTTTCCGCGGCCGGATCAGCCCGGCGATCACATTGATCAGCGTCGACTTGCCCGAGCCCGAAGGCCCGAACAGCGCCGTCAGCCGGCCGGCGCTTTCGAAACTCGCCTCGATGGCGAAATCGCCGAGACGATGACTGACGTCCACCGAGAGCGTCATTCGATGTCCATCCGCTGGCCGATCCGGCGCGCCAGAACCTCGGAGGCCACCAGCGCCACCATCGAGATGACGATCGAAATCAGCGTCAGGCGCAGCGCTCCGGGATCGCCGCCCGGCACCTGCGTGAAAGTGTAGATTGCCGAGGGCAGCGTCTGCGTCTCGTTGGGGATGTTGGAGACGAAAGTAATGGTCGCGCCGAACTCGCCCATCGCCTTGGCGAAGGACAGCATCGCGCCGGCGATCAGGCCGGGCAGGATCAGCGGCAGCGTGATTGTGGCAAACACCCAGATCGGGTTGGCGCCGAGCGTGCCGGCGGCCGCCTCCATCTTGCGGTCGACCGCCTCGATCGACAGCCGGATCGCCCGCACCATCAGCGGAAACCCCATCACCCCGCAGGCAAGTGCTGCCCCCGTCCAGCGGAAGGAAAAAACGATGCCGAAATGCTCGGCGAGGAAGGCGCCGGCGGGCCCGCGCCGGCCGAAGGTGAGCAGCAGCAGATAACCGGTCACCACCGGCGGCAGGATCAACGGCAAATGCACCAGCCCGTTGAGCAAGGTCTTGCCCCAGAACCGCCCCCGGGCCAGGACGAGCGCGATCAGGATGCCGGGCGGCAGGCTGGCGATCATAGCCACAGTCGCCACCTTGATCGACAGCCGGACCGCATTCCATTCGTCGGGAGTGAGGTCCAGCAGCCAGTTCATTTGCGGTGTTAGGTCTTTCTCAGTTGCTCGGCGCGAGCACCGTAAAACCCTGTTCCTTGAAGAGCGCGGCGGCCTTGGCTGACTCGACGCATTTCAGGAAGGCAGCCGTATCCTTGTCCTTCGAATCCGCGGTCTGGGCAATCGGGTAGATGATCGGCGGGTGCGAATCCTCGGGGAAGGTGCCGACGACCTTGACGCCCTTTTCGGCATGGGCGTCGGTGGCGTAGACGATGCCGAGCGCGGCCTCGCCCGTCGACACCAGCTTGAGCGCGGCGCGGACATTCTCGGCCTGCGCGACCTTGCCTTCGACGGAGGACCAGACGCCCAGCCATTCCAGCGCCGCCTTGCCGTATTTGCCGGCGGGCACCGCCTTGAAATCCCCCATGGCGAGCCGACCGTCGCGGATGAGCCCGGCGAGGTCGAAGCCCTTCTCGACCTTCGCCTCGACCTTGGAATCTTGCGGCGCCACGAGCACGATCTGGTTGCCGAGCAGCTTCACCTCGGTGTCGGGCCTGGTCAGCTTCTTGTCAGACAGATACTTCATCCAGTCGAGGTCGGCCGAGACGAAGACATCGGCTGGCGCGCCGCCCTCGATCTGCTTGGCCAGCGCCGAGCTTGCCGCATAGGAAATCGTGGCCGCTTCGCCGACCTCGGGCTCGCAGGCCTTGTTGACCGCATCGAGCGCGTCCTTGAGGCTGGCCGCGGCGAACACGATCACCTTGTCGTCGGCGTGGGCTGCCGGCACAGCCGCCATCAACGCTGCCGTCAGTCCGCCAATGGCCATCGCCTTCAATCCAAAACCCTTGCCCGTCATGAAACCTCGCCCTCTTCTGAAAATCCGTTCGGTTCGAGCCCTGATTCGATATATCCGGATGAACATAACAAGAAAAGGATTTTTAGGCTCCGCGCCGTTGTACGTCAGGATCCCACCAGCCCACGGTGAACTCCGTTCGATACAGCGAGGCGCAGATTAAGATCAGCGCCGGCAATATCCTGAAAGGCAAGGTCACGGAAATCGTCGAGGGAGCGACCACCTCGCATGTCCGGATAGCTATCGGCGGCGGCGCCCTCGACACGGCTTCGATCACCAACGAAGCGGCTGCCGATCTGCGACTGGGCAAGCAGACCTATAGGTGATCAAGGCCTCCGACGTCATGGTCGGGATTGACTGACGGCTTGAGCGCTGGCGGCGCTCCGGGCCTTATACCGCGATCGGCGCCTTGATATTGGCGTCCGCAAAATAGTTCTCGAGGCGGAAATCCTCGAAGCGGAAGGCAAAAAGATCCTTCACATCCGGGTTGATCCACATTGTCGGCAGCGGCTTCGGCGTACGCCGCATCTGCTCGCGCGCCTGCTCGAAATGGTTCGAGTAAAGATGCGCGTCGCCGAGCGTATGGACGAAATCGCCAGGCTTCAAGCCGGTGACCTGCGCCACCATCAGAGTCAGGAGGGCGTAGGATGCGATGTTGAACGGCACGCCCAGGAAAACGTCGGCCGAGCGCTGATACAGCTGGCAGGAGAGCCGGCCTTCCGAAACGTAGAACTGGAACAGGCAATGGCAGGGCGGCAGCGCCATCGCCTCCACTTGGGCCGGATTCCAGGCTGAGACGATCAGCCGGCGCGAATTGGGATTCTTGCGTATCTCCTTGAGAAGGGCGGCGATCTGGTCGATCTCGCCGCCGTGCCCATCCGGCCATGAGCGCCACTGCTTGCCGTAGACAGGGCCGAGATCCCCATTCTCGTCAGCCCATTCGTCCCAGATGGTGACGCCGTTGTCGTTGAGATATTTGATGTTGGTGTCGCCGGCCAGGAACCACAGCAACTCGTGGATGATCGACTTCAGATGCAGCTTCTTGGTGGTGGTGACCGGGAAGCCGCGCGAAAGGTCGAAGCGCATCTGGTAGCCGAACACCGAGCGCGTGCCGGTACAGGTGCGGTCGCCGCGATCGGAGCCGTTCTCCAGCACATGCTTCAACAGGTCGAGATATTGGCGCATCGGCTCGGCCTCGATTCGGATGACAAGCGATCATAGCCGACTGGGTGTCGGTCGAATACCCAAAGCCTAGAGATGTCGATCCGGCGCCGAAAAATCCACGGCGCCGGCACGTTGCCATGCCGGCTGCCGATGGCCTTGCCTCACAGAGAACCCAGTTTGCCCAGGTCCTTCGCCACCAGATAATAGAAGGTCACGCGGCTCTTGGTGTTGTCGGCGGCCATCGCCTTGCACGCCTTCTCGATCGAGGCGTCGGCCTTCTTGGCGTCGGCAATCCCAAGCTTCTTGGTCACCCAGTTGTCCCGGACCCGCTCGAGCTCCTTCGGGTCCGCGCAGGAGACCAGGGAGGAATCGCGGTTCCTGAGCGCGATGCCAAGATGCTTGACGATCTTCTCGACCGCATCGGCGCTGGCGCCGGCATCGTATTTCTTCACATCCGCAAGATAGTCGGCCATGAAACTTCCCCTCGTCGGCGCCACGGATCCGATCGATGAGGCTTGTGGCGCGCCGCGCAACTTGTGCGCTAGGTCAGATATTCCTCATCGCCGGGGGAGCTTCGATTGAGTAGACGCGCAAGTCAACCCTCGGCTGTCGGGTTTGGCGCAGGGGACAAGCCTCGACTTGGCCCTTTCATTTTCCGTAACCGCTCCCTATATTCGCTTGGTCGGCTTGACCGACTATGGCGATAAACAGGCGATGAAATAAGCCGTTCGGACCCGGGGGCGGTACCCGGCGCCTCCACCAAAAACCGCTCTTCCAAAGGGAGCGGCTTTTGCTGGGGGCGAAATAGGATCGACGAAGGTGTAAAGATCGTACTTTTGCCCGGCATTGTACCACCGTCATCGGGCTAAACTTATAGTTGCCAACGACAACTATGCGGAAGCTCGTCTCGCTGCTTAATGCAGTGCGAACGCTTCAAATCAAGCCCTAGAGGTTCGCACTTCTAGGCGGGGTTCGGAGGTACCTGGCAACAGAAACCTCCACCTTCCCCCTCGCCTTCTTTCCAAGTCAAGTGAACGGCCAAGCATGCTTGGCGCGCATGCTGCGGTCCTGCCTGGGCTGAAAAAGGCCGGGCAATCCCGGCCTCGGGCAATCCCGGCCTCTTCCAATTTCTATCCGCGTCTTACTCGGCAGGCGCCTCGACCGCTTCGCGCGCACGGCCGAGCGTCATCTTGGCCAGCATGAAGGAAATCACCGCGCAGAGCGTGATGCCGGCCACCATCGGCAGCGGCGTGCCGTCGAAGAAGAGGCCCGCCACGCCCATGGCCAGCGCGCCGATGGCGAAGTGCAGCGTGCCCATCAGCGCCGATGCCGTGCCGGCGATCTCGCCATGCTCTTCCATCGCCAGCACGGAGGTGGTCGGAATGACCAGGCCAAGGAAGCCGTAGCCGACAAAGAGCAGCGCCGCCATCACGTCGAGCCGGTCGACACCGGATGCCATTATCGCGAACAGCGCCACCATCACCGTGGCATAGCCGGTCACCGCGACCCACACGACCCGCTTCAAGCCGAAGCGATCCGCCAGCATCCCGGTCAGCTGCGACATGCCGATGAAGGCGACCGCGTTGATCGAGAAGAACACACTGTAGACCGACGGCGACAGGCCGTAGTGGTCGATCAGGATGAAGGACGAACTCGACAGATAGACGAAGAAGCTCGCAATGCCGAAGCCGGCGATCGCCGTCAGGCCAAGGAAGTTGCAGTCGCTTATCAGGTAGCGGTAACCGGCAAGTGCCGTGCCGAAGGACGAGTTGGCGCGCTCCTCCGCCGAACGCGTCTCTTTCAGCGAGGTCGCGAGCAGGATGGTGGCTAAAGCTGCTGCGCCCGTTACCGTCCAGAACACGGCACGCCAGCCGAAGCTCTCGATGATCTGGCTGCCCGTGAGCGGCGCGAGGATAGGCGACACCGAGAACACCAGCATCAGCAACGACATCAGCTTGGCGGCCTCGTTGCCGGTGTGCAGGTCACGCACGATGGCGCGCGGCACTGCCATGCCGGCGCTGGCGCCGAGCCCTTGCAGGAAGCGGAAGGCGATCAGCCACTCGATAGTGGGCGCCATAGCCGAGCCGACGCCGCCAACCATGAACAGCGCGAGTCCGACGTAAAGCGGCAGCTTGCGCCCGACCATGTCCGAGATCGGTCCGACGACGATCTGGCCGAAACCCATCGACAGGAAGACGATCAAAAGGCTCATCTGCACGGCGGCGGTGCCAGCCTTCAAATCCGCACCGATCGAAGGCAGCGCGGGAAGATACATATCGATGGCGAACGGGCCGATTGCGGACAACAAGCCGAGCACGACCGCGATGCGGAGGAATTTGGGACTCATGATAAGGGCTTCTTTCGGATCTGGTTGCCGCCGTGGTCCGGCGTCTACCCGAGGACGTTCCATCCCGTGGAACCCCGACATCCGGGATGTGAAATCATCGTCGCTTCAAAGCGCGAATCTGCCGTTTCCCGGGAGCGGACTTCGCTTTATGGTGTCTATAAATTTAGACAGGCTTGTCCAATTCGTCAATCATCGCTATATAGTTTTTTATGAAGGTCGGCGTTTCTCCTGACACTTTCCCGCCACGCAGCCATGAGGCCAAGCGCATATCGGTGGTTGATGCTGCCGCTTCGGTCTTCTGCCGCGAAGGCTATGCCGGCGCCAATATCGACCTGATCGCGGCCGAGGCCGGTGTTTCGCGCCAGACCGTCTACAATCATCATGGCGATAAGGAAAAGCTGTTCATGGCCATTGTGCGCGACCTGACGGAGCGCTGCAATGCCGGCATCTTCGCCACCATTGCCACCTTTCCCGACCAGCCCGCCGATCTCGAAGCCGATCTTGTCGCCTTCGCGGTGCGCATGAACCGCAACTGTATTTGCAACCGCGACGGCCGCTTCCTGCGCAAGCTGATCCAGGCCGAGGGCGAGCGCTATCCCGAGCTTTTTGCCGAGTGGCGCGAACAGGGACCGGGCCGCACCTGGTCGGCGCTTGCCGCCCGCTTCGCGCGGCTCGCCTATGCCGGGCACCTCTCGATCGACGATCCGGATGTGGCGGCGCGGCAGTTCCTCGCGCTCGTCAACGCCGAGTTGCAGACAACCTTCATGCTCGGCGGCATACCGACGGAGGAAGAGGTGTTGCGGTCAGCGACCAATGGCGTGCGCACCTTTCTGGCCGCCTTCGGCAGGAAGAAAGCGGCAGCCGCCCGGCAGGCCGCCCTCGCCCACGCCTGAGCGATCAAATCGCCGCCAGCCCTCTTGGCCTTAGCTTTCGGCGCCTATATGCGGTTTACGCCGCGCCCAAGCTTGATTACAGCTATGCGGACGATTCAATGGAACCCGACCGTCACATGGCCGACGACCACATCCGCTACGACATTCTGGCCCAGGAGGCATTGCGCGGCGTCATGCGCAAGGTCCTGGCCGAAGTCGCGCGCACGGGCCTTCCGGGCAACCATCATTTCTTCATCACCTTCCTGACCGGCGCGCCGGGCGTGCGCATCTCCTCGCGGCTGCGCGAGCGTTATCCGGAGCAGATGACCATCGTCATCCAGTTCCAGTACTGGGACCTGAAGGTAACCGACACCGGTTTCGAGGTGGGACTCTCCTTTTCCGACGTGCCCGAAAAGCTCGAAATCCCCTTCTCCGCCGTGCGCGGTTTCTATGACCCGTCGGTGAATTTCGAACTCGAATTCGACGTCAAGGCGGACAACGCCGCGGAAGACGACGACGCCGCGCCGGCCCCGGAGCTGCCTATCGCGGTCGTGACCGAAAAGAAACCGGAATCGAAGAAAAAGGCCACCGAGGCCGAGAAGAAGCCGGCTGCCGCCGATACCGGCGGCAAGGGTGCCGAAGTGGTTTCGCTCGACGCCTTTCGCAAGAAGTGAGCCGGGGAAATGGGCGAGGTCGTCAATCTCCGCCAGGCCCGCAAGCAGAAAGCGCGCATCGAGAAGGAACGCCTGGCCGGGGAAAACCGGGCATTGCACGGCCGTTCCAAAGCCGAGCGCGAGCGTGACCGGCTGACGTCCGACAGGACGGAAAAATTCCTGGACGGCCATCGCCGCGAAAAGGCCGGCGATCCGGACCGGCGCTGAGCGCCCGGATGGCCGCTGTCGAAAAACGCTCGGTGACGATCCGCGGCCACCGCACCAGTTTTTCCCTGGAGCAGCCCTTCTACGACGACTTGGTGACGATCGCGACGCAACGTTCGCTGTCGCTCGCGGCCCTCGTTGCCGAGATCGACGAAACGCGGACCCGTGACGCCAACCTCTCCTCCGCGCTCAGACTCTACGTGCTCGCCTGGGCAAAGCGCGGCGGCAAGGCGTCTTGACCGGCCTCAGACCGGATCGCCGATGCTTTCCTGCGCCTTGCGCTTGGCGCCGAAGCTGAGCAGGGCCGAACGGTCGCGTTCCTCGGCCTGCTTTCTCGACCGCACCCGCATCAGGTCCTTCCAGCCGACATAGCCGACCAGCCGTGCATCCTCGCGCGAGACGACCGGCAGATGCGAGACGTTGGCCAGGAGCAGCTTGTCTGACAGTCCTTCCAGATATTCGTCGGGATAGGCGAGCGTGACCTTGCTGCCGGCCAAAAGTTCGCCAAGCGTCGTCTTCCGGTGCTTGCCGGCGCGGCGCCAACGCAGGATCGCTGGCGGATCGATGAGGCCGAGCACATGGCCATTCTCGTCGATTACAGGAAAGCTCGGATGGCGCGTGTCCGGCGCGGTCAGGAATGCCGCCGCGCCGTGCAGCGTCATCGTCGCCGGCACGCTTTCGACCTTGGTCGTCATCACCTCGCGCACCCTGGTCAGCGCGAAGGGATCGACGCGATATTCGCGAACGAGGTGGTGTCCGCGCCGCGCCACCTTTTCTGTCAGGATCGATCGCTTCATCAACAGCACGGTGACGGCATGGGCGGTGGCGCAGGCTGCGATCAGCGGCACCAGCATATGCGTGTTGCCGGTGAGTTCGACCGCGAAGAAGGTCGCGGTCAGCGGCGCGCGCATGGTGCCGCCCATGGTCGCGGCCATCGCCAGCAGCGGCCAGAAGCCGGGCGTCGCCTCGGGCAGGATACCGGCAAGCACCGCGCCCATCGCACCGCCCATGATCAAGAGCGGCGCCAGCACGCCGCCCGACGTTCCCGAACCCAGCGCCACCGACCAGATAATGGCCTTGACCACCAAAAGCGTCAGCGCGGCCGCCGCCAGCACATGGCCATCCAACATGTTGGCGATGTTGTCGTAGCCGACACCGAGCGCCTGCGGCTCGATCAATCCGCCGATACCGACCACCAGGCCGCCGATCATCGGCCACCACATCCAGTGTATCGGCAGCTTCTGGAAGGCGTCCTCGCACGCATAGACCATTTGCGTCAGCAAGCCGGAGAGCAGGCCGGCAGCAATCCCGACCAGCATCCAGCCACCCAATCCGGCGATCGACGCTTCCATGCTGCCCGAGAACGGGAAGATCGGTCCGGGCAGGTGCAGCAAGGTGCGTTCGACCTCGGCGACGATGGCGGCGACGGCGACCGGGATGAAGCTGCGCGGCGTCCATTCGAACAGCAGCAGCTCGACGGCAAGCATGATTGCCGCGATCGGCGTGCCGAACACGGTCGTCATGCCGGCCGCCGCGCCCGCAACCAGCAACGTCTTGCGTTCATTGTCGCTGACCGGCAGCATCTGCGCGATCAGCGAGCCGATCGCCCCGCCAGTCATGATGATCGGCCCCTCGGCGCCGAACGGTCCGCCGGAGCCGATCGAGATCGCCGACGACAATGGCTTCAATACCGCCACTTTGGCGTCGAGCCGCGAGCGGCCGAGCAGGATTGCTTCGATGGCTTCCGGAATGCCGTGGCCGCGGATCTTTTCGCTGCCGAAGCGCGCCATCAGCCCGATGACCAGCGCGCCGATCACTGGAACCAGCACGGCGGCATAGCCGAGCGGCGTGTCCTCGAGCCTGAACTCGGCCAGTGTGAACTGGCCGAAATAGGCGATGTTGGTGGCGAGCCTTATCAGCTTCAACAGCGCGATGCCGGCAAACAGCCCGGCGGTCGCCACAACGACTGCGATGGCGGCGATGATGAGCACCCGCGGATCGGTGGTGAAGTCGCGGAGATGGCCGTTTCCGGCATGAGCGGATTTCATTGGGGAGCCTGAGCTTTCTGGCGGCGCGGTACCGTCCGGTTGTCGGGTGGCTACATATCGTAACACGATATAATTCTTCAAGCTGTTTTTGGTGGCTGCTCCGCGTCATTTTGGTCATGGATGCGCCAGGCTTTCATAAGAGTTGAGCTTTGGCCGGAAAGGGCGATAAGTCGTGGCATGACGCACCCGAAGAAACCACGTCCCGCCATCAGCCAGGCCGACTATCAGCGGCTTTCGGAGTTCCGCTACCTGATCCGCCGCTTCCTCGAATTCAGCCAGTTGCAGGCGAATGAGGCGGGCTTGACCCCGCGCCAGCACCAGGCGCTGCTGGCGATCAAGGGCTATCCCGGCGGCGGGCCGGTGGCAGTGGGCGATCTGGCGGAGCGGTTGCGCATCCGCCACCACAGCGCCGTCGAACTGGTGAATCGGCTGAGCGAGGCCGGCTTGGTCGCGCGGGATCAAGACAAGGCCGACCACCGCCGCGTCCTGCTGCAACTCACCCCGCTCGCCGACGACCGTCTCGCCGAATTGTCGGCCGCCCATCTCGACGAGCTTGCCCGCATCGAACCTATGCTCAAGCGCCTGCTTTCGCGGCAGGAGCCGGTTTGAGCGCTACATCCAGCGCTGTCCTTCGCGACGTCTTGGGTGTTTTGTTCGCCCGCGATTCCGGGCGGAACCGCTATGCAGTTTTCCTGGAATAATGGGTTTCAACCGCCGTCCAGCGACTTCAGGAGGTTGTCGATCGTGAACGGATTGGACTTGGGCTTCGGCGGCTCTGGAACGGAACCGTCGTTGACGCCGGGAAGCGACCGGTCGACTTTTGGCGCCTGCTCAACCGCCCTGCGTTCAGCTTCCAGCCTCGCCTGCTCGGCACGCTTGCGATCCGCCTCGGCCTGGGCTTTCGCGGCTGCGGCCTGTTGCTCGGCCTTTGCCTTGGCATCGGCTTCCGCCTCTGCTTGCGCATCAGCCTCGGCCTTGTCGCGCGCCTCGGCCTCGGCATGAGCCTTGGCCTCGGCTTCCGCTTTTGCCCTTGCCTCTTCTTCCGCTTTGGCTTGCGCCTCGGCTTCTGCCTTCGCTTGCGCCTCCGCCTCGGCTTTCGCCCTGGCTTCAGCCTCGGCTTTCTGCCGCGCCTCTTCTTCTTGCCGGCGCCGTTCCTCGGCCGCCCGGTCGCGCTCCGTCTGCAGCGCAGCGTAGTAGCGCACCTCGCGCCGCAGCCTCTGCTTCTCGAGCAGCGCCGCCTGCATCGCCTCGACGCGCTGCTGCTCCTTCTCCAACGCGCGCTGGGTCAGGAACTGCGCCAGCGGCGCGCTGTCGAACTGGAGCGACGTCGCCCCGATCTGGCCTGCAAGGCTGAAGTTTACAGCCGGTTCGGAGCCGACCAGCGCCTCGTCGCCCGGTCGATAGGTGATCGCCCCCTTGGCGGCCACCGTGCTCGCATCGAGGTCGGCGGTGACGTCCGCAGACAGCGTCGCCGCCGGATTGTCGAGGCTGATCGGCGGCGCCCGCAGCGTGCCATTGGCAACTGTGAAGGGGATATCGGTATTGCCGGCCGCGAAACTTCCCTGTCCGGCGATTTCAGGCGCGAAGCCGGCGGTCTTGGCGGCATCGATGTCGCGTCCGATTGCATCGGCCTTGGCGATGACGGGGGCAAAAGCATCGGGATTGATGCCGGCGATGGTCAGTCCCTTCAGCGCCGCCGTGCCGGACCCTGACAGGGCGGCGATCATCGCATCGACAGACTTGCCGCTGGTCGACAGCGCGGCCGAAATGTCGCCGCTGCCGCTGATTCCGGCGCCAGGCAGCACTGCGGTAAGATCACTGCCCGCCAGCTTCAACTGACCCGATAACAGGCCGGTGCCGTCCGTGTTCTTGAGCTCGAACAGGCCGGTCAGCGTGCCCTCATAGAGCTTGGCTTTGAGGTCCGAGACACGGATGCCTTCCCGGTCGAGCTTCAGCGACAGCGTCGCGTCATGCGCGGTCGCGAACGGTCCGGCGGCAAGGGCCGCCGTGTTGAGGTCGAGATCGGCGCTGAACGGCAGGGTCGATTTCCGGCTGAACGGCGTCGTCGGCCAGCCACCGTCCTTCCCGGCGAGGAAGGACTGGTCGCCGAACAACGAAACCGCCAGCGGATCGAGGTCGAGCTCATCGAGCGCCAGCGCGCCGGCAAGATGCGGCAGTCCGTCCTTCATGTCGGCGTTGACGTCGCCGGACACAGTCGCCTTGTTGACGGCGCCGCTGAGCCCGCTCAGCACCAGAAGCCCATTGCCGAAGTCGGCATCGCTGGCGAGCGAAGCCGACGTGCCGGTGCCCATGCCGGGCAGCCCGACACCTGTCGTCATCAGCCATGGCTCGATATCGGCGGCGTCGAGATTGACCTTGCCCTTGGCGGTGGCGCCTTGCCCTGTCTCGGCTATGGTCCCGTCAAAGCTCGCCCTGAAATCGTCGGCCGTCAGGTTGAAGCTGGTTGCCAGACCGCCGCCCAGCGAGCCTTTGGCCGTGATATCGGTGGTGGCCTGTCCAAGCATGCCGAGCGGCAGCGCCGGCAGGCCGTAGAGTGCAAGCAGCGTAGCGGCGTTCTCGTTCCTGGCATTGAAGGTGATCGACACCGGCGCATCGGGAAGCCGATCCCGCGTCCCCCTGCCCGAAAGCGAAGCCGAGAAGGCGGAACCGCCGGCCTTGCCTTGCGCGGAGAGCGCGAGTCCGGTGGTGCCGTCGCCATTGTCGGCGGCACTTGTCACCAGGTCGATCCGGGCGTCCTGGAACAGCTCCGGATAGGCAGCAGCACGGGCAGCCAGGCCTTTCAGAACCTGATTGTCCGGATAATGCTGGGCTGCGACATCTATGAGCGGCTTGAGATCGACGGCCACCACGGATGCGTCGAGCTTGCCGGTCGGGCTTTCCGGAAAATCCTTGATGCGCCCGGTGGCGCTGATCGAGGCGCCGGCGAGCCCTCCGACCGAGAGCCGGTCGATCTCGAGCAGGCCCTCGCGCAGCCTCAACGCCGTATCAACTGTATCGGCGGTCAGCCCGGCGGCGCTGACCGGGCCCGCCTTGATCTGGAAATCGAGGTCGCGGTCGGAGAAGCGGTTGGCGCCCTTGTCGCTGACAAAGATCGAGGCGAAGGCCGCCAGCCCATCGACGTCGAGCTCGCCGCCCTCCAGCTGCATCAGCACCGAGGGCCTGGCGCCATCGGGCTGGCTGGAATCGATGCGGCCGGAAAATTTCGCCTTGCCGAGGATCAGCTCGAGGTCGCTGAACGACTGCCGGTTCTCGCTGAGATCGACCTTGGCCTTGAAGCCCGCCGCCGGCAGACGGCGGATCGCGTCGTCGACATCCTTCGACAGCCAGGCGGCGAAACCGGACGGCTGTCCGACGGCAAGCAGCAGGGATCCGGTGAAGCCGAAATGGTCCTCGACGTTCAGCATGCCGTCGGCTTCAAGCGTCGCCCGGCCCGGCAGTGTCGCGGCGAGCGACTTCACCGACCAGCCGCCTTCGGCCGGCTCCGCCGAGAGCCGCACGTCGCGAACCGTGGTATCGCCCGCCACCACCGCCGGGAGCCTGACCTCGACCGTGCCCGGTATTGTCGGCTTCGGCATGTGCTGAAGCGTCTGCTCGAAAGCCGCGATACGCTGGTCGAGCGTCAATCCGGCACCTGCGGATGCGCCCACCGCCTCGTCGAACTGCACCTGCGCGCCGCTCGCTTCGATCGAAAAATGCGGTTTCAGGCCGAGATCGACCGAGGCCTTGCCGTCGGCGGTATAGGGGTTGTCGAGCGGTCCGGTCTCGAAGCGGAATTCATCGACGCCGAGCTTCTGATGGTCGAGCGCGAATTTGCCGTTCAGCCGGAAGCCGGGATCGGGCTTGCCGGCGCTGACCTTCACGGGCTCGCCATCAGTGCCGCGCAATTCGGCCGAGCTCCTGTCGGCCCCATTCTTGTCAGAGGCCGAAACTTTGAACTGACCGGAATAGACCGCCGCGCCTTTGACGATGCCGGCATTGCCGTCCGTCTCGATGATGAGCGGATAGGCATCCGGGTCAGCTTTGAGTCTGACCCGCATCTGGCCGTCGGCTTCCGTTCTGCCGGTTGAGGCCGAGACTTCCGTGCGCAGGCCGTCGAAGCGCAGCGAGCCGTCCATCCGCCACGGGCCGGCGAGCGACTTTGCCGAAACGGTCGAGTTGATCTCGGAGATGAAATGGCTGCGCCCGCCGGCGGCATGGCGCAATTCGATCTGCCCTTCGGTCACCGTCAGCTTCTCGATCGCGATCTGTCCGGGATCGAAGGGCGTCGACGGCCGGATCGCCCAGTCGACCGTGCCGTCGCCGGCAACATCGATGGTCGCCTTCGGATGCACCAGCCGCATGTCGAAGATCAGCAGTTCGCCGCGCAGGAACGGCGCCAGCTCCGCGTCCATGGAGAAGGTCTCCATCGTCATCGCCGGCTGTCCGCCAGGGCCGCCTGCGACCTCGACATTGGAGAAGGTCACCGAAGGGAATGGCAAGAGCCGCGCGGTCGCGTCGCCTTTCACGGTCACCTTGCGGCCGAGGATGGTGCTCGCCTCGCGCTCGAAATCGGCGCGGTAGCCGGTCCAGTCGATGAAATACGGCACCACCAGCGCCGCGCACAGCACCAGCACGAACAGGCCACCGAAGATCACGAACAGGCGAGCGAGCATGGCCCCAAAGCCTAGGATTAAAGTCAGCCGCACTCTACCCGCATCCGCGCGGCGATAAAGAGGCAATTCGGCTGCAACCCTCGGCGTCTAGGCTCTCGGCAAGATCTTGCCGGGGTTCATGATGTTCAGCGGATCGAGCGCCTGCTTGATCGTGCGCATGACGTCAACGCCATGGCCGAGCTCATGGCGCAGGAAGCCGACCTTGCCCTGGCCGATGCCGTGCTCGCCGGTGCAGGTGCCTTCCATGGCGATCGCCCGCATGTTGAGCCGCGCGACGAATTTTTCAGCGAGTGCGATCTCCTGCGGGCTGTCGACATCCATCAGCACCAGCACGTGGAAATTGCCGTCGCCGGCGTGCCCGACGATCGGCGCGATCAGGCCCATTTCGGCAATGTCGGCTTCGGTCTCGGTGACGCATTCGGCAAGCCGGGAGATCGGCACGCAGACATCGGTCGAAAGCCCCTTGGCACCGGGACGCAGCGTCAGCGACGACCAGTAGGCGTCGTGCCGCGCCTTCCAGAGCTTCGTCCGCTCCTCGGCGACGCTGGTCCACAGGAACGGTCCGCCGCCATTCTCCTCGGCGATCATGCCGAAAGTCTCGGCCTGTTCGGCGACACCGGCGTCGCTGCCGTGAAATTCGACGAAAAGGCACGGGCTCTCGGGGTAGTCGAGCTTCGAATAATTCTTCATCGCCCGCATCTGCAGCGCGTTGACCAGTTCGATGCGCGCCACCGGGATGCCCATCTGAATGGTCGCTATCACTGCGTTGCATGCGGCCTCCAAGGTCGGGAACGGGCAGACGCCGCCGGAGATCGCCTGCGGAATGCCCTGCAGCCTGAGCGTCAGTGCTGTGATGATGCCGAGCGTGCCTTCCGAGCCGACCAAGAGCCGCGTCAAGTCGTAGCCGGCCGAGCTTTTCTTTGCCCGCTTGCCGGTCGTCACTGCCTCGCCGTCGGCCATCACCGCCGTCAGCGACAGCACGTTTTCGCGCATCGTGCCGTAGCGCACGGCATTGGTGCCGGACGCCCGAGTTGCGGCCATGCCGCCCAGCGAGGCATTGGCGCCGGGATCGATCGGGAAGAACAGGCCGGTGTCGCGCAAATGCCGGTTGAGGTCCTCGCGTGTCACTCCGGGCTCGACCGTGCAGTCGAGATCCTGCGGATTGACCGAGAGGATGCGGTTCATGCGAGAGGTGTCGATGGATATGCCTCCGCCCGGCGCATTGGTGTGGCCCTCGAGCGAGGAGCCGACGCCGAAGGCAATGACCGGCACACGATGCGCGGCGCAGGTGCGCACGATCTCCTGCACCTCCGGCTTGGTTTCGGCGAAGACGACGCCGTCCGGCGCCTGGGTAGGGATGTAGGTGGTGGTGTGCGCATGCTGGTCGCGGATCGCCTCGCCGGTCTGAAAACGCTCGCCGAACCGCTGCTTGAGGATGCCGAGCACGGCGGCGATGCCTTCCTCGTTGCGCTCGACGGGGTTGAGGTCGCTCAAAGCCATGAATTCCTCCGCGAATGGACCAGCGGCCACTCTTGTAATGCAGCTATGGATGATGCCTAAAGCAATTCCAGGAAAAGAGTGAAGCGGTTTCCGTGCGGAATTGCGCCAGAACAAAAGTGAACCTCACCAGCCAGGCCCTGTCCAGCGACGATCAAGGAAAGCCAGATGACGATGCCCGCGCCGATCATTTCCAGCCCGATGGCGATCGAGAAGGACTGGATCGACTATAACGGCCATCTCAACATGGCCTATTACAACGTGCTGTTCGACCGCTGCTCGGACGAAGCGTTCGAGCTGATGGGCATGGGACCGAACTATGCCAAGGATCGCCGCCTCACCATCTACACCGCGGAAGTCCATGTCTGCTACGTGCAGGAGCTTCACCTCGACCACAAGGTGAAGGTCTCGTTCCAGCTCATCGACCACGACGAGAAGCGGCTGAGGGCCTATCAGGAGATTCGCCACGTCGATGGCTGGCTGGCCGCGACGTCCGAGCAGCTTGCGCTGCATGTCGACATGGCCGGGCCGAGGGTCGCTCCCTTCCCGGCCGATGTGATGGCACAGGTTGAAGCCATGCGCGCCGCCCACGCCGCGTTGCCGATGCCGGAGCGTGCCGGCCGTTCGATCGGCATCAAACGCAAGAGCGCTTGAAAACCCGCACACCCGCGTTAACCTTACCAAGGTTTTAACGTGAACAAGCCGATTGAGTCTGTTGAACGACTCAGTGGCGCGTTCGAAAACCGCCGCACCGGGTTTACGCGCGGGCGGCAGGCGGAATGCGGTGCGAGGACAGTGCATGAAAACCGACATCAAGGTCGAAGTGGAGCGGTTGGCGGCCGATCCGCGCATCACCGACTATGATTTCTGGCGATCGTTGAAGAACGTCAACAACGAGATCTTCCACATCGCCAACAACAACGAGCCCATCCCCTTCGACATGATCCGCTGGCGCGCGATTCTCAAGCAGGCGCGCATGAGACGGGGGCACACTGAGCCTTCAGCGCTCCCTTAAACTGCCAAGCGGCGAGCGCGCCTCGACCGGCGACGACTGTATGATGGCGGTGTTGGTCATCGCATAGGGAATAATTCTGTCGATCACCCGCTCCAATTCGGCCACCGAGCCGACATGCGCGAGCACGATGAAGCAATCCTCGCCGGTCACCCGGTCGCATTGGGCGATTTCCGGCAGGTCGCGGATGATCCCGGCCACCACGGCAAGCTGCCCCGGCACCGGCCTGATTCGCAGCCATGCCGACAGCTTCATGCCGAGCGCCGCCGGATTGATCTTCACCGTATAGGCTTCGATCACGCCATTCTCGTGCAGCTTGCGAATGCGTTCCGCCACGCTCGGCGCCGAGAGCCCGACGGCGCGCGCCAGCTCCGCCGTGCTGGTGCGCGCATCCTTTTCCAGGAGTCGCAGGATTTTCAGGTCCGCCGCATCCAGCTCGCCATTTTCATTTCGAAGGCGTTTCAAATAATCATCTTTTCTTCAGAAGGTGAACGGCGATCGGAACCGTGCATCAACCATATAAGTCGCGAAGTTCGCCTGCGATAATGACCCTATGAATTCTGAAGCGCAAGTTCGTCCGACAAACCGGGCCGGCAGCGACACCGACGCTGCGCGCCCTGCCCTCGCCGGACTGGCCGATGCACTGCCGCCACATGTCTGGTTCTGCGTCAGCGCGATCTTCCACTATCTCGGGCCGGCCTTCGCCGTGCTGCTGTTCGCTCAGGTCGGCGTGCTCGGCATGGCCTGGCTGCGCATCGCCACGGCCGCGCTCGTCTTCGCGCCGCTTACCAGGCCATGGACGGTTTTCGCGCGCGCCGACCGCTCGGCCCGCCTGCTGCTGTTGGCCTTCGGCGCCTGCCTGGCGGTGATGAACTGCGCCTTCTATCTGGCTCTAGACCGCCTGCCGATCTCGCTGGTCGCCGCGATCGAATTTGTCGGCACCATAGGCGTCGCGATGGTCGGCCTCAGAACCCCGCGCAATTTCGCGGCGCTCGCCATCGCTGTCGCCGGCACGTTGCTGCTCATCGATGTCAAATGGTCGAGCGATCCCGTCGGCCTGTTCTGGGCTTTTCTCAACGGCGCGCTGTTCATCGGCTATATCGTTTTGGGCCACCGCATCGCCCGAACTGGCCTCGGCATCGCCGGCCTCGGCACCGCCATGGCGATCGCCTTGCTCGTCGTGCTGCCGGTCGGCTTCAGCGAGGCGCTGCCAGCCTTCTCGGCGCCGCAACTGCTGATCGCCGGTATCGGCGTCGGCCTCTGCTCCTCCGTCATCCCCTACATTTGCGATCAGCTCGCCATGGCGCGGCTGCCGCGCGCGAGCTTCGCGCTCATGCTATCGCTCTTGCCGCTCACCGCGACCCTGATCGGCGTGGTCGTGCTCAGGCAGGTTCCGAGCCTCACCGATTGCCTCGGCATCGCGCTGGTTGTGGCGGGCGTCGCCATGCACAAGCCAGCGCCGGAGTGATCCGCCGCCGTCGAGGTGTGTTGAGATTCAGGTCAGGCCGAGCGAGAATGGTGGATTCCGAGAACCGGAGCGGAGCGTACTTTGAAGTACGTGAGCACCGGAAGCGCAGGAAGCCGCCATTCGCAGGCCGGGCTCACCTGAATATCAACACACCTCAGGCCAGTTTCTCCTTAAGGAAGGCGAGCGTCCTCCCCCAGGCCAGATCGGCCGCCTTCGTGTCGTAGCGCGCGGCCGAGGTGTCGTTGTTGAAGGCGTGGTTGACGCCGTCATAGACATAGACGGTGTATTCGATATGCGCGGCGTCGAGCGCCTTCTTGTAGGCGTCGATGCCGGCATTGATGCGCTCGTCCAGCCCGGCATAATGCAGCAGCAGCGCCGCCTTGATCTTCGGCACATCCTCGGCCTTCGGCTGCATGCCGTAATAGGCGACGCCGGCGCTGAGGTCCGGCGCATTGACGGCGAGCGTGTTCACCGTGCCGCCACCCCAGCAGAAGCCGACCGCGCCGACCTTGCCGTTGCTGTCTTGGTAAGTCTTGAGATAGGCGACCGTCGCTACGCCGTCGGCCGCGACTTGGGCAGCATCGAGCTTGCTGAACATGTCGCGCGCCTTGTCCTCGTCGGCGGGAGTGCCGCCGAGCGGCGACAGGAAGTCCGGCGCCAGCGCGACGAAGCCTTCCAGCGCCACGCGCCGGGCGACGTCGCGGATATGCGCATTGAGCCCCCGGTTCTCATGGACGACGATCACAGTGCCGAGTTTGCCGGACTGGTTCGCCGGCTTGACCAGATAGCCCTTCATCTCGCCGCTGCTGCCGGGATAGGTGATGTCCTCGCCCTTCACCCTCGGATCGTTCTCGGCGACGATCGCCGCCTTGGCCGAATTCGCAGCCAGCATCGGCGCGATCGCGGCGGCCGCGGCGCCCGATCCAGCGAGCCGGGTCAATTGCTCAATGAAGCGCCGCCGGTCCAGCGTCAGATGCGTATATTCGTCATAGGCATCGATCATCGCCTGAGTGATGATGGGCTGCGTGACGACAGGCTTGGCGGCAGGTTCGGTCATGGCTCTCCTCGACGACTGTTTGACGCGCAAGATAGGGTTAGAACGCGCACGGTCCAGTCATCCGCCGGCGGCGGCGGCCCTCGGACCCAACTTCGACCAATGACGATTGCCGGTGGCTTCTGCATCCATCACATTTTGGTCATTTCCGAAAACGTTGATGGTGCTGTCACATTGGGATGGGAAACTGCGGAGCGGCCCCGCCCGGTCCGAACGGCAAAAAGGGGAATGCCGGGAACGTGATGGCCGCTGGCGCAACGCCTTGGCTCAGGCGGCGGCTGTCGTCGCTGCAGGGAGCGCTTGGCGGCGTGGTCGGCGAAAAGGCCGGCGCGATTGGATGTCCTCGTCTACTTGGGCAGCGTGTAAGCCATCACATAGTCGCCCGGCTTGGTGCCGACCGAACCGTGGCCGCCGGCGACAATGACCACGAACTGGCGGCCGTCGGCGACGGTGTAGGTCATCGGTGTCGACTGGCCGCCGGCCGGCAGCCTCGCGCGCCAGAGCTGCTTGCCCGTCGTAAGGTCATATGCGCGCAGATAGTCGTCGACCGCGGCCCCGAGGAAGGCAACGCCACCGGCCGTGATCATCGGCCCGCCGATGCCTGGAACGCCGACCTTGAGCGGCAGGGGCAGCGGCGTCATGTCGTAGACGGTGCCGTTGCGATGCTTGTAGGCGATCTGGCCGGTTCTCAGGTCGACGCCGGCGACATAGCCCCAGGGCGGCGCCTGACAGGGAATGCCGAGTGGCGACAGGAATGGCCCCATCACCACCGCGTAAGGCGCGCCCTCATTGCGGTTGAGCCCTTGCTCGCTGCCCTTGGTGTCGCCGGGCGGCGGCACGTCCGCGCGCGGAATGAGTTTCGACGTGAAAGCGAGATAAGTCGGCATGCCGAACATCACCTGTCGCACCGGGTCGACCGCGACGCCGCCCCAGTTGAACACACCGAAATTGCCGGGATAGACCAGCGTGCCCTGCAGCGAGGGCGGCGTGTAGCGTCCCTCGTAACGCAGTCTCTTCAGTTCGATCCGACACGCCAGCTGATCGAACATGGTGATCCCCCACATGTCGGCGCCGGTCAGCGGCTTCGGGTTGAACGACAGGTCGGAGGACGGCTGCGTCGGCGAGGTATGGTCGCCTTCGATCGCTCCGCCCGGTGCCGGCACTTCCTTCACCGGAATGATCGGTTCGCCAGTGCGCCGATCGAGCACATAAAGATCGCCCTGCTTGGTCGGCCCTACCAGTGCCGGCACCACGCCGCTCCCCGTCGTGATGTCGACCAGCGTCGGCTGCGCCGGCACGTCCATGTCCCACAGGTCGTGATGCACCGTCTGGCGCACCCAGCGCAACTGTCCGGTGTTGAGGTCGAGCGCAGTGATCGAGGAGGAGAATTTTTCGACATCGGCGCTGCGGCCCATGCCGAGCTGGTCGGGCGTCTGGTTGCCGAGCGGCAGGTAGAGCAGGCCAAGCTTCTCGTCGGCGCTCGCCGTTGACCACATGTTGGGCGAGTTGTTGGTGTAGTTCTGCCCCGCCGGCAGCGGCGTCGTCTGATCCGGTTTGCCGGAATCCCAATTCCACAACAGCGCGCCGGTGCCCGCGTCATAGGCGCGGATGACGCCCGACGGCTCCTCGGTCGAATAATTGTCGTTTACCGCGCCCCCAACGATGATCTTGCCGGCGAGGATGAGCGGCGCCGAGGTCGAGTAGTAATAGCCCGACTTCGGAAAGGGCATGTTGGCCATCAGGTTCAGCGTGCCGCCTTCGGCGAAGGACGGACAAACTTGCCCGTTCGCGGCATCGAGAGCGATCAGCCGGGCGTCCGAAGTCGGCAGGTAGATGCGTGCCGCGCAGGGCTGGCCCGCCGCGATCTTCGCATCGGCGTAATAGGAAACTCCGCGGCAGGTCTGGTGCTGGCGGTTGGGATCGAGCTTGATCTTCGGGTCGTAGCGCCATTTCTCCTTGCCGGTCGCGGCATCGATGGCGATGGCGAAATTGTGGGGCGTGCAGATGTAGAGCGCATCACCGACCTTGAGTGGCGTTACCTGATAGGTCGTCTCGCCGATGTCGTCCGGACCCTTCATGTCGCCGGTGCGGTAGGTCCAGGCCGGCTGCAGCTTGGCGACATTATCCGGCGTGATCTGAGCGAGCGGCGAGTAACGCTGGCCGAACGGCGTGCGGCCGTAGAAATGCCATTCGCCCGCCGGCATGTCGCCGCCGAGATTGGCCGTCGGCGTCACCTTATCGGTGTTGAGCGTTCCGCCGATGTCCTTCGGATCGGCGGTCATCGAATAGCCGGCCACTGCAAGCGATGCGAGCACCGCCAGGATGAGCGGAGCGCGTCCGTCCGGACCGGTGAATCCCCGCCTGGCCCATGGCGTCAGCAGCCAGAGCGCGATGAGAACGATGATGCCGCCGCGCGGGCCGAGCTGCCACCAATCAAAGCCGGTTTCCCACACCGCCCAGCAGAGCGAGGCGAGCACGATCGCGGCATAGAGCCAGAGCCCTGTCGATCTGCGGCAGAAAACGAGCCAGGCGGTGATCAGGAAGGCCAGTCCGGCAATCAGGTAGTACCAGCTGCCACCCAACGTCACCAGCCAGATGCCGCCGCCGCCGAGGACCAGGCCGATAAGCAAAAGGACGAGGGAGGTGATGGTGACAGCCAAGACGATACTCCTTCGACTGTTGCGCGCTTGCGGCGCCTCTGAGGCAACGGCTTGCCGTCCCTGCCCTGTTGGCAGCTTTCTCTCGCAAGTTGCGCCTGTCAAGGCGGCCCCGAACAGGAACAACTAGAACAAAACGGAGACACTTCTGGCCTTTCGCTGCCGAATCACTACATTCGGGGGCGATGTCCGGCTTTTCGGAAGACATGCCCTTTTTTGACGAACCGAATGCGCGGCCCGCCGCCCCATCCGGTCTTGCCGCGCGCGCCATGGCCGCACGCAACGCGCAGAACCGTGCGCCCGATTATCTGAACGGCCTCAATCCCGAACAGCGGCTCGCTGTTGAAACGACCGAAGGCCCGGTTCTGGTGCTGGCCGGCGCCGGCACCGGCAAGACGCGGGTGCTCACCACGCGCATCGCCCACATCCTTGCCACCGGCAGGGCCTTTCCCTCGCAGATTCTCGCCGTCACCTTCACCAACAAGGCCGCGCGCGAGATGAAGCAGCGCATCGGCTTGCTGATCGGCGAGCAGAATGTCGAGGGCATGCCCTGGCTCGGCACCTTCCACTCGATCGGGGTCAAGCTGCTGCGCCGCCATGCCGAGCTTGCCGGATTGAAATCCGATTTCACCATTCTCGATACCGATGACGTGGTGCGGCTGATCAAGCAGCTGATCCAAGCCGAAAGTCTGGACGACAAGCGCTGGCCGGCCAAGACCTTCGCGCAGATGATCGACAACTGGAAGAACAAGGGCCTTGGCCCCGACGAGATTCCGGAAGGCGACGCGGGCAGCTTCGGCAACGGCAAGGGGCGCCAGCTCTACAAGGCCTATCAGGAACGGCTGCAGACGCTGAATTCCTGCGACTTCGGCGATCTCCTCTATCACCCGATCCGCATCTTCCGCGCCTATCCGGACGTGCTGAAGGACTATCACCGCAAGTTCAAATACATCCTGGTCGACGAGTACCAGGACACCAATACCGCGCAATACATGTGGCTGCGCTTGTTGGCGCAGAGGCCGCAATCCTCCCCCCTTGAGGGGGAGGTGTCCGCGAAGCGGACGGAGGGGGTCGCCGCGGAAGGCGCCGCCCAGTCATCAGGCGCCGGAGCGTCGAGCACTGCCGCGAGGACGCCTCCCGACCGGGCTTCACCCGGCCACCCTCCCCTCAAGGGGGAGGGAAACCGACGTCAATCCACTGTCAACATTTGCTGCGTCGGCGACGACGACCAGTCGATCTATGGCTGGCGCGGCGCCGAGGTCGACAATATCCTGCGCTTCGACAAGGATTTTCCCGGCGCCACCATCATCAGGCTGGAGCGCAACTACCGCTCCACCGCGCATATACTGGGTGCGGCTTCGCATCTCATCGCCCACAATGAGGGCCGCTTCGGCAAGACGCTGTTCACCGACCGCAACGACCCCGAGGACGACAAGGTGCATGTCCATGCCGCCTGGGATTCGGAGGAAGAGGCGCGCGCCATCGGCGAGGCGATCGAGGCCTACCAGCGGCAAAAGCACAACCTCAACGATATGGCGATCCTGGTGCGCGCGTCCTTCCAGATGCGCGCCTTCGAAGACCGCTTCATCACGCTCGGCTTGAGCTACCGAGTCATCGGCGGTCCGCGCTTCTACGAACGGTTGGAAATCCGCGACGCGCTGGCCTTCTTCCGCGTCGTCGCCAACAGCGGCGACGACCTTGCCTTCGAGCGCATTGTCAACGTGCCGAAGCGCGGGCTCGGCGAAGCCACCATCCGCCAGATCCACGACACCGCGCGCGCCATGCAAATCCCGATGCTTGAGGCCGCGGCGACGCTCGCCGAAAGCGACGAGCTGAAGCCGAAGCCGCGCGCCGCGCTGCGCGAGGTCGCGGCCAATTTCGAGCGCTGGCAGAAGGCGCTGGAGACCACGCCGCACACCGAGCTCGCCGAGACCATCCTCGAGGAGAGCGGCTACACCGACATGTGGAAGAACGAGCGTTCGGCGGAAGCGCCCGGGCGGCTGGAGAACCTCAAGGAACTGATCCGCTCCATGGAGGAGTATGAATCCCTGCGTTCCTTCCTCGAGCATGTCGCGCTGGTCATGGAGGCCGAGCAGGGCGAATCGCTCGATGCGGTCTCGATCATGACGCTGCATTCGGCGAAAGGGCTTGAATTCGAGACCGTATTCTTGCCCGGCTGGGAGGAAGGTCTGTTCCCGCATCAGCGCGCGCTGGACGAAGGCGGCCGCTCCGGCCTCGAGGAAGAACGCCGCCTCGCCTATGTCGGCCTGACTCGCGCGAAAAAGAACCTGCACGTCTGGTTCGTCTCAAACCGCCAGATCCACGGCCTGTGGCAATCGACCATTCCGTCGCGTTTCGTCAATGAATTGCCGGAAGCCCATGTCGATGTCGCCGACGGCGGCAATTCCTATGGCGGCTACGGCAATCCCTATGGCGGCGGCTCCTTCGCCTCGGGCCGCGGCGGCGGCCGGCAGAATCCCTACGGCGCTTCGCGCTTCGACAATATCGGTGCGGAAAAATCCGGCAGCTTCTCCAACACCTATGCGACGCCCGGCTGGCAGCGCGCGCAGGCGAACCGCACCGAAGCGACCGACCGCAACTGGGGCACACGCTCCGGCCACCAGGTCGAACGCATCGGCTATGGCGAGACTGACAGCGGCTATGGCGCCGGCCGCACCTCGGTGAAAGGCCGCACCATCGAAGGCGAGCTGGTCGCCAAATCGGTCGCCGACACACCTTCGCCATTCAAGCTCGGCGACCGCGTCTTCCACCAGAAATTCGGCAACGGCAATATCGCCGCCATCGACGGCAACAAGCTGACCATCGACTTTGACAAGGCCGGCCAGAAACGTGTGCTGGACGGGTTTGTCATCAGCGTTTGAGCGGCGGCCGCCAACGGATTACCGTCCGAAAACCGCAGCCTCTCAGCGATACCGCGCCTGGTTCCATTTGTGGCCGAGCAGGGACAGGATGATGATCAGCCCGTTGAAGAACTGCACGTAAAAGCCGCTGAGGCCCGCGGCGACGACGCCGGTCTGGATGAACGACACGGTGACCGCGCCGATCGCGCCGCCGACCACTGTACCGATACCGCCCCAGGTCGGCGTGCCGCCGACGAACACCGATGCCAGCACCGGCAGCAGGTAGCCGTCGCCCGCCGTCGGCCACCAGGTGAAGTTGATCATCACCGAGAAGGTTCCGGCGATCGCCGCCCCGATGCCGGTGAAGACGAACACCTTGACCCGGACGCGCTGAACGTCGATGCCCATTTGCTTGGCGCTGTCCGGATTGTCGCCGACCACCTTGACCTGGGCGCCGAAGCGGTGGCGGTTGTAGAGCAGCGCCGAAAACACGACGAAGGCGATCGCCCAGAAGATCTGCACCGGGATGCCCCAGAGCTGGCCGGAGAAGATCGCGTAAGCTGAGCTGTCGGCCAGACTGGTCAGCGCCGTCGACTTGCCCTCGTTGATGATCTGGATCAGCCCGCGCAGCAGGAAGTTCATGCCGAGCGTGGCAATCAGCGACGACAGGCCGCCATAGACCACCAGCGATCCGACCAGGAAGCCGAGCAGCGTGCCGGTGAGAAGCGCCGCGGCGATGCCGAGGAACGGATCGTAGCCGGCCTGCACGACGATCGCGAAGGCCCATGAGGCGAAACCCATCGTCGCCGGGAACGATAGGTCGATCTCGCCGCAGGTGACTACGAAGACCAGCGGCACGACAACGAACAGCGCGACGGGAAGCGTCGTCAGCACCGAGCTGTAAAGATACCAGGTGGTGAAGACGGTCGGGTTGGCGATCATGAAGATCGCCATCATGACGATGAACACGGCGAGCGTGCCTAGCGCCGCGCGATTGTCGAGGACGAAGCCGCGCAGCCAGTGATCGGAAGGATGACTCCACTGCTTGCTTGATTCTGTCGGGCCGCTTGCCCTTCCCAGAGGTGTTTGCAGATCGGGTTCCATGGCCTTGCTCATCACGCTCTCTGCTCCGCTCCGCCCGCCTCGTGCAACCACCCTGGCAGGCCACCCGGATGCGCGATCTCTTCCATAAAGTTGATGAGGTCGTCGGCTGACTTGACCTCGCTGCGGTCAGCCGTCAACGCCATCTTGCCGCGGTCGAGCACCACGAAGCGGTCGGCGATGTCGAAGACATGATGAATGTTGTGGCCGATGAACAGGATCGAGCGGCCACTCGCCCGCACCTGGCGCACGAAATGGAAGACCTTGGCGGTCTCCGTCAGCGACAGCGCCGTCGTCGGCTCGTCGAGGATAATCAGCTCCGCCTGCTTGTAGATGGCGCGCGCGATCGCCACACCCTGACGCTCGCCGCCCGAAAGCTGGCCGACGATGGAATGCGGCGTGAACACTTTCGAGGTGAAGCCGATCTCGCGCATCAGCCGGCTTGCCTCCTCGATCTCCTTGTTGACTTTCAGCCAGCCCATGAAGCCGGTCAGCTCGCGGCCCATGAAGATGTTGCGCACGATCGTCTGCTGCACGGCCAAAGCGCGGTCCTGGAAGACTGTCTCGATGCCGGCATCGCGCGAGCGGGCGGCACTCCATCCGGTCACCGGCTTACCGCGTACGAGGATGTCGCCGCTTGTCGGCTTGACCACGCCGGATAGGATCTTGATCAGCGTCGATTTGCCGGCGCCGTTGTCGCCGATCAAGCCGACCACCTCGCCGCGGTCGACGCTGAGGTTGACGCCGCCCAGCGCATAGACCTGGCCATAGGATTTCTTGATGTCGCGCAGTTCGATGATGCGTTCGCCCATGCGATCCTCGCTTCCAATTGTCTTATCGGCCGCTTGCCGGCGATCCGGTCGGCCGGGCCCAACCCCGACCGACCGCGTGGGAGGTCAACGCAGCGCCTGCTTGGCCAGCTCGGCGACGATCTCGTAATTCTGCGGCGTGACGAAGCCGGCGCCGGTATCGACATTCATCGGCGCCAGACCCAGCACCACCTGCTGGCAAAGGCTCAAAATCGGCAGATAGCCCTGCAGGAAAGGCTGCTGGTCGGCCGTCAGCTGCACCCAGCCGCCCTTGAAGCCTTCGACGATCTGCGGGCTGGTATCGAAGCCGAAGTTGAAGATGTCGCCGGGCTTGCGTCCCGCCGCCTGCATATAGGTGGCGACGTTGCCGAGCATCTGTCCGCCGGGATAGCCGACCGCCTTGACGTCGGGGTGGTTGAGCAGAGCCGCGGTGATCACCGGAATGGCGAGGTTCGGATCGGACGCCCACTCGCCGCTCGACGGCGAGGACAGCTGGATCACCTCGACACCCGCCTCCTTCAGCGCCGCGACCGTGCCGCGCTCGCGCGCGCCGCGATTCTCGTTCTCGAACGGGCCGATCATGATCGCCTTGTCGCCGGCCTTGAGCTTGCCGAGCTTGAACGCCTCTGCGCCGAGCGCGCGGCCCTGCTGCTCCTGCTGCGCGCCGACATAGCCGCCGCCGAACGCTTCCACCACCTTCGGCACCGGCACGTTCTGGTACATCATCTTGATGCCGTCCTTGTGCGCCTGTTCGGCCAGCGGCATGATCGCGGCATCGCCCGGATGGCCCATCATGGCGATCCCTTGCGGCTTGACCGCGACCGCCTCGCGCAATTGCTGCACCATCTTCTCGACATCCCACTGGGAGAAGATGTAGTCGACCTTCGGCCCAAGATCGGCCGCCGCCTGCTTGGCGCCATTGTAGACGATGGTGCCGAAGGCGTCGCCCTCGGCGCCGCCGACGAAGAAGCGGATATGGACGTCCTTGCACCATTGGGCGTCAAGCGCCTTTGCCGGCAAGGTGGAGATCGAAGCGCAGAGCGCCGCGGCAGCCGCCACGACGGTCGAGCGCAGAACAGTCCTTCTGGTCGTGATGCTCATGCACGTTCCTCCCTTTTGGTCCCTCGCAACGGAGGGTTTCGACGATTGCTTCGGCCGTAGTCTTGGTGGCCGGCTCCTCCCGCCGGCCGGTCCTCACACCGGATTGGGCAGGTAGCTGGCTCCTCCCCTGCACTGCTTCAGATAGTCCAGCGCCCGCACCTGACCGGTCATCTCGAGGTCGCCGCGATAGACCGGGTCGTGCCAGCCTTCGATGTCGATGGCGCCCTTGTAGCCGGCCAGCCGCAATTCGCTGATCACCCGCGTCCAGTCGCTGTCGCCGAAGCCGGGGCTGCGCATCTGCACGAATGGCAGCCGCCCGAACACGCCGTGCTCGCGGATCACGTCCCAGCGCACGGTCGCGTCCTTGCCGTGGACGTGGAAGATGCGCGGCGCCCATTTGCGGATCTGCGGAATCGGGTCGATCAGATAGACGAGCTGGTGGCAGGGTTCCCATTCGAGCCCGAGATTGTCGTCGGGCAATTCGTTGAACATCAGCTCCCAGGCGTCGGGATTGTGGGCGATGTTCCAGTCGCCGCTCGCCCAGTTGCCGTCCATGGCGCAGTTCTCGAAGGCGATGCGCACGCCCTTGTCGGCGGCGCGCCTGGCCAGCGGCCCCCAGACCTCGCGGAAACGAGGCAGGCTGTCGGTCAGCTTCTTGCCGCGCAGCCGGCCGGTGAAGCCGCAGACCATCGTGGTGCCGAACAGATGTGCGTTGTCGATGACGGTCTCCCAGGCCGCGAGCACGCCGCGGTCGACCTCGCCGTTCTCCAGCGGATTGCCGAACACGCCGATTGATGAGACGGCGACGTCCGCATCGCCGATCGCTTCGCGGATTTCGCCCGCCAGGCGCTTTAGGTCCTTGCCGCCCAGCGTCTGCCAGAAAAAGGGCTGGATGCTCTCGAAGCCGAGCGGCAGGATCTGTTTCACATAGGCGGCCGGGTCGTCGAGATTGGCTCGCACCATGGTGCCGATCCTGATGTCGAGAAGCGGGTTCGGCATCACGGCGTTTCCTTTGCGATTGCGACGCGGCGTCCGGTCTCGGCGCTTTCGATGGCGCCAAAGACCATGGCCAGGCTTTTGATGTTGTCGGTGCCGCGCGTCTCCGGTTCGGTGCCAGTCTCGATCGCGCGCATGAAATCCTGGATGATGCCGAGATGGCCGTCGACTCTGTCGGCCGCGTCGAGCGCCGGCACCTCGATCGACTGGGTCTTGTCGATGATACCGTCGCGGCCGGACGCAACCACCTCGGCCTCCAACCCGTCATGCCCGTCCCACAACAGGCTGCCGCGCTCGGCGACGATGCGCCAGCTGCCTTCCCAACTCGTGCGGAAACCGTCCGCGCACCAGGAGCCGGCATAGGTGAAGACCTTGCCGCCGCCGAAATCGAACACCGCGCTGGCCGACGAGCCCTGACGGTACCAGGAATTGGCCGGCTCCCACTCCTGGCAATAGACGCCGGCCGGTTCGCCGGCGACCATGTAGCGGGCGGCGTCGAACGTGTGGATCGCCATGTCGAGCAAGAGCACGTGGCGCATCTCCTCGCGAAAGCCGCCGAAATGCGGCGCGACGAAGAAGTCGGCGTGGATGCTGGTCGGCGCGCCGATGGCGCCGGAGGCCAGGAACCGCCTGATCCGCCTGACATTGGCGACGTAGCGCCGGTTCTGGACGACGGCATGGACGCGCCCGGCCTGGCGCGCTGCCGCGATGATGGCGCGCGCATTTTCTGGGCTGTCGGCGAGCGGCTTTTCGGTGAGCAGATGGCAGTTATGGGCAAAGGCCGAAAGCGCGACCTCGCGCCGGGCGGCAGGAACCACGACATCGAACACGGCATCGGGCCGGGTCTGGTCGAGAACGGCATCGAGGCTGGTGCCGATGACGGCATTGGTGAGGTCATACTCGCGCGCCCTCGCCTGAGCCCGGTCGGCATCGAGATCGACAAGGCCGGCAATGGCAAGTCCGTCGATCTGCCTCGCGGCATCGAGCCAGTGCCTGCTCATGGCTCCGCATCCGACCAGGACGATCTTCATCATCCAGCGCTCCTCCTCCGCTCGGCCCCTCCAGGCCGAGTGTCACGGCATTTCCGGCATCACCGTAAACGTTTTTCCGTAAACGTTTACGAGAACACACCCGATGGCGTAGAATGTCAATCACCTGCTCGCGAAAATCGACATCCGCTGCTTGGCCTGAACGCCGGCCGGTGCTAGCGAAGTCAGGGGGAGAACCTGCCTTGGCGTCCAGCATCCACGATCTCGCGCGTCACCTGAACATTTCGATCGGCACCGTGTCGCGAGCGCTGAACGGCCGCGCCGACGTCAATGCGGAGACGCGCCAGCGCGTGCTCGAGGCGGCCAGGAAGCTGAACTATTCGCCCAACCAATCGGGCCGCAGCCTGCGCCAGGGCGCCACCCGCTCGATCGCCTTCATGCTGCAGCCGCATCCCGGCGACCAGCAATATGGCGAGCCGTTCTTCATTCCGTTCCTGACCGGCCTGCAGGCGCGGCTCGCCGAGCATGACCTGGATCTGATGGTCGTCATGGGCGAGCCCGGCCAATATCAGCAGGAGCGGCTGCGCCGCGTGGTTGAGACGCGCCGGGCCGACGCGGTCGTGTTGGCCAATACACGGCGGGAAGACGATCGGATCGACTATCTGAGCAAGGCCGGCTTTCCCTTCGCCACGCTTGGCCGAAGTCAATCCGGCGGCGACACCTATCCTTCGCTCGATATCGATTTCGAGAGGGCGGGTGATGAAGCCGTCGACCGGCTGGTTGCGCGCGGCCACCGCCGCATAGCTGCCATCCGCCCTTCGCTTGATCTCAACTTCGGCTACCTGTTCCTCGACGGCTACCGCAAGGCTCTGAAGCGGCACGGCATCGAAGTCGACCCCGGCCTGATCGCCGACGGCTTCATCAACGAGACCGGCGGCTACCAGGTGACGCCGCGTGTCATGCTCTCCAAGGACCGGCCGACAGCCATCATCTTCAACAATGACGCGATGGCGCTCGGCGGCTGCAAGGCACTGGCCGAGATGGGCATCAGGCCCGGCCACGACATCGCGGTGATCGTCATCGTCGACACGCCGCTCTGCCGCTACTTCTCGCCGACGCTGACCGCCTTCCGTCCGGCGCTGGAGCCGATGGGCCGGCGGCTGGCCGAGATGCTGCTGGCGTCACTCCCGGCCCATGCCGGTCCGGAGGGGCCACGCACGATCCGCGAAGTCTGGCCGCTGGAGCTCGTCGCGCGCGAGAGCGATTGAGCACCCTCTCCTTCTCCCCTTGCGGGAGAAGGTGTCGCCGAAGGCGACGGATGAGGGGAGCTCCAGGGAAAGCCAACGTCTCGCTCCGCTGGAACACCCTCATCCGTCTCGGCGCTGCGCGCCGATCCACCTTCTCCCACAGGGGGAGAAGGAAGGAGCCCCACTCCTGTCACGCAAGTATCATGTTCGCGTCCTAGACCCGATGTGACGCCATTCCGGCTCTGCTCGTTATATGGGGACATCATGAAGCACCTCAACCGAACCGTCGCGCTTGGCGCGGCAATCGCCCTGTTCACCGTGCTGAGCCCTGCGCTCGCCGAGGGTGTTGGCTATGTCAACAAGGGGCTGGTCGGCGTTGGCCGCATCCCCGCCAGCCAGAAGGACAAGTTCGGCGAGACCTTTGGTTCGGGCTCCGGCATGGCGATCGACGCCGAGAGCTGGGCGCGTGACGGCGCCGGCTACAAAGGCTCGCTCTGGCTGCTGCCGGACCGCGGCTACAACGTCGCCGGCACCACCGACTACCGGCCCCGCTTGAACACAATTGCAATCGAGCTGACCCCGACCGCCCCGGGCGCGGCGCCCGCCGCCGGCCAGGAACAGTCGGGCGTCAAGACAACGCTCGCCGACACCATGCTTCTGACCGACGACAAGGGCGCCGACGCCACCGGCCTCGACCCGCTCAACGGCGTGCGCCCCGCTGCCGGCGACATGCCGATCCTGCCGCAGGCCGACAACGGCAAGCTTTCGCTCGACGACGAGGCGATCGTGCGCCTGCCCGACGGCACCATGTTCATTTCCGACGAATATGGCCCCAACATCTATCGCTTTTCGGCCGACGGCCGCCTGATCTCGGCGACGCAGCCGCCGGCGGCCCTGGTGCCGATGCGCCATGGCAAGCCGAACTTCGCTTCCGACAATCCTGGCCCGGGTGCCGCCGAGCCGGATCCCAAGGATCCCGAGACCGGCCGCCAGAACAATCAGGGCCTCGAAGGCATGTCGATGACGCCGGACGGCAAGTTCCTGATCGTCGTGCTGCAGTCGGCGCCGCGCCAGGATGGCGGCGATTCCGGCTCGACCCGCCGGAATGCCCGCGCGCTGGTCTATGACGGCTCCGACCTTGCCCACCTCAAGCTGGCGCACGAATATGTCGTGCCGCTGCCGGTGTTCAAGGACGCCAAGGGCAAGACCAAGGTGGCCGCGCAGAGCGAGATCGTGGCGCTGTCCGACAAGAGCTTTCTGATGCTGGCACGCGACAGCGGCAACGGCCAGGGGCTGAAGGACGCCGAGTCGGTCTACCGCAAGATCGAGATCGTAGACCTTTCCGCCGCTACCGATATCGCCAACGGCCCGCTCGACGCCGCCGACAAGCCGGTTGCGCCGAAAGGCGTGCTCGATCCGTCGGTGACGCCGGCCAAGCTCACCTCGTTCATCGACATCAACGACAAGGGCGAACTCGGCCGTTTCGGCCTGCACAACGGCGCGCCGAACGACAGGAACAACCTCTCGGAGAAGTGGGAGGCGATGTCGCTGGTGAGCGTGCTGGACCCGAAGCTGCCCGACGACTATTTCCTGTTCGTCGCCAACGACAACGACTTTCTCACCCAGGACGGCTTCCAGGTCGGTGCCCCGTACAAGGCCGAGGATGGCGCCGATGTCGACACCACCTTCCTGGTCTACCAGGTTACCCTGCCCGGCCTGTCGGGGAACAGTCTCGCCGCAAACTAGTTGCGAAGGCATCTGGCCCAGCCCCAACGGATGCAGAAGCATCAGGCTGCGATACCATCGCGGGCCTGATGCATCTTCGGTGCCCGCCATGGACGACAACAAGCCCGCTCGCCGGGGACCGGCGACCTGACAAGCGGCCCCATCTCCGAGGACCCTCCGGCCGCAGGCGAACCGCTGGACACCGGGTTCGGCGTGCCGCGCCGGCGCGCCAATCTCGTCGAGACACCGAAAGGGTGAACTATCGCGCGTATCTGGCGCCGAACCCGAGCGCCACCAGCGAGAAGATGGTGATCATGCCGGCGAAGGCCAGGCTTGCCACCGTCGCGCTCGTCCAACCCGACAGCACGCCGATGCCGATGACCGGCAGCGCATTGCCGCAGAAGCAGCAGATGAAGAAGGCCGAGACCACTTCGGCGCGTCGGTCGCCCGGCGCGATCTGGTTCACCACCTGCAGGCCACCGCGATAGCCGAGTGCCGCCGCCACGCCGCAAAAGCCTGTGGCAACGATCATCATCGTCATGGAGGCGAAGGCCTGCGCCGCGACGATCAGCGCCACGGTCGGGACCATCAGAACTAGCGCGGCGAGCATCGTGAAGCGACTGGACAGGCGCGCTGTCGCCAGGATCGCCGCCGCTGCCACGATCGACAGTTCGAAGAACAGCCCGCCGGCCTCGGCGTGGTTGGTCGCATGGAGCTGCTGTGCCAGAATGCTTGGCGCGAGCGCGGCGTAGAAACCGACCAGCGCCATGGCGCCGAAGCCGGTCACCGCCGGCGCCACGAATTGCGCGCGGATTTTGTCGGGGACCGAAAGCCGCGGCTGCATTGAGACGTCGGAGAGTCGTCCGGGCCTGGAGACTGTTTCCTGAGTGCGCCAGATCAGCAGCGTGATCAGCGCAAGCAGGACCAGATAAACGGCAAATGTCAGCCTGAGCGGCCAAGGCGCGTATTGGGCGAGCAATCCCGACATCAGTGCGCCGACCCCGAGACCGACGAAATTGGTGCTGGTAGCGATGACAGCCGCGCGTGACTTGTCCTCCCCTTCGATCAGCTCAGCGAGCCAAGCGGTGCCGGTTCCCGCGCCGATCCCGATGCCGAGCCCGCTGAGGATACGGGCGATGTCGAGCCACATCAGGTTTTCAGCCAAGAGGAAAAACAGCGCGCTGACCACGGCCACGCCCATCGCCGCCATGGCTGCCGGACGGCGACCGATGACATCGGACAATCGGCCGAAAAACAGAAGTGCGGCCAAATTGCCGACCACATAGACGGCATAGACCAATGTCAGGGTGATCTGCGAGAACCCGAAGGCTTGTTTATAGATGACATAGAGTGGCGTCAGAGCCGTGCTGCCGGCAAACAGTGCAGCTATCATAGCGGCAACCGCGGCTCTTGCGACACCGCCGCCAAGTTCGTTGTCGCGCTTCATGGTTTGAGTGTAGCCGGCCATCGCGACCTCCGCTTGGTTGCAAGCCCAACGTCCGCGCAATTGCGGCTGTTCCGAATGCCGAACGCTCTCCTGACAGTTATGGCAGTATGGTCTCGCGCGAAATCCTCCCGTAACGTTCGTTAAACGAGGAGGGAAGAACCATGGGCAAGGGCCGGGTCGAAGCCTTCACCGATGGCGTTGTCGCTATCATCATCACGATCATGGTGCTGGAGCTTAAAGTGCCGCATGGCGAGGACCTTGCCGCGCTGGCGCCGCTTTGGCCGATCTTCTTCTGCTACGTCTTGTCCTTCATCAATGTCGGCATTTACTGGAACAATCTGCACAACATGTTCCATACCGTGCAGCGTGTCGACGGCCGGGTGCTGTGGGCCAACCTCAACCTCCTGTTCTGGCTGTCGCTGATGCCGGTGACGACCGCCTTCATGGGCGAGAACCACTTCGCCCCGGTGCCGGTCGCCGTCTACGGCATCGACCTCGCGCTTTGCGCCGTTGCCTATACCATCCTGGTCTTCAAGCTTCGCCACCTGCACGGTGCCGACACTACCTTCGCCAGAGCCGTGGGCCATGACCGCAAGGGTAACATTTCGCTGGCGTTCTACATTGCCGCCGTTCTGCTGACCTCGTTCAGCCAGTGGATCAGCGTGGCGATCTACGTCCTGGTGGCAATTATCTGGTTCACTCCGGACAGGCGGTTCGAGCGTCTCGTGGAAAGATAGCGGGTTCTTACTGCCGCATCGCTTTCAGTTTTTCTGCCGCCGAGGCGGCAAGGTCGGCATAGCGCTCTTCCAGCCGCTCTGCGGCCTTGATGACGGGAAAGTCATGGCCGAACTTCTCCAGCGCCAGGCGCAGCTTTTCCGCGAAGTCCGCCTGTTGCTCCAGTGCCGAAAACAGTGTCTTGACCTGCGCCTCGCTGATGTCGGGGTTGGCGAGCATCTTCGGCACATCCCGGCCCATCTGTTCGCCGGCGGCGGTCTGCTCCTTCAGGATTCCGATCCAATCGGTCAATGCCGAACTCCTTTTCCGGCAGCATGCGCGGGGCAAGCTGTTGCGGTCAACCCATTGCCGCTACCGCCGTCGATGATTGCAGCGATCAAGGCTTGCCTCGGCCCTGACCGGCGTTAAGTTCGGCTCGACCCGGAATAAGGACATCAACCATGACCAGCGACGCCGAAATCCAGACCGCCCTGCCCGCTTTCGCCTCCGGCAATGTGGCCGTCGTCACCGGTGGCGCCAGCGGCATAGGCCTGGCCGCCGCGAAGCGCTTCGCGGCCATGGGCATGAAGACCGTGCTTGCCGACATAGGCGGCGTGCGCCTCGACCAGGCCCGGCAGGCGGTCGCCGTCATTGCCGGGGACGATGCCGTTCTCCCTATCCCCACCGACGTCTCCAAGGCCGACGAAGTCGACCGGCTCGCGGACCTCGCCTACGGTGCATTCGGTGCGGTTTCGGTACTGATGAACAATGCCGGCGTCGGCAACAATCCCGGCAAGCCGTGGGAAAATCGTGAAGCCTGGAAACGGCTGCTGGACATCAATTTCTGGGGCGTCGTGCATGGTGTCGAGGCCTTTGCGCCGCGCATGCTGGCTGCGGGCGAGCCCGGCCTGATCATCAACACCGGATCCAAGCAAGGCATCACCACGCCGCCCGGCAATCTCGCCTACAATGTCTCCAAGGCGGGCGTGAAGACCTTCACCGAGGGCCTGGCCCATGCGTTGCGCAACGAGCCTGGAGCGAAGCTTTCCGCGCATTTGCTGATCCCCGGCTTCACCTATACCGGCCTGACCGAGGGCGCGACGGAAAAGCCGGCCGGCGCCTGGACGGGCGAGCAGGTGATCGATTTCATGCTGGCATCGCTCAAGCAGGACGACTTCTACATTCTTTGCCCGGACAACGAGGTCGCTCGGCCCGTGGATGAAAAGCGCATGGCCTGGGCGATCGGCGACATCATCGAAAACCGCCCCGCTTTGTCGCGCTGGCATCCGGATCACAAGGACGCTTTCGCCGCCTTTATGAACCGCTGACGGGCCGTTCAGGCGGTGCCTTCTTCTTGGAGCTTGCCTTCCCTGGCACGGTCTTCTTGGCGGCCACCTCAGCGATCTTGCGGTCGCGCCCGGAACCGTTTTTTATCGTCATAGCCTGCTTGGCCGCTGTTTCGGCGATCTTGCGGTCGTGCCGTTTTGCCGCCGCTTCGCATTTGGCGCGGATCTCCTCGACCTCCGATTCCGTCAGGTGCTCGATGCCGATGAAATGGTTGTGGGCCTCGCTGACGCGAATCAACTCGTCGAGCTTGGTCTGGATTGCGGCGCCATCGCGGTTCTGCGTGTTCTGGATCAGGAACACCATCAGGAAGGTGATGATGGTTGTCCCAGTGTTGATCACCAGTTGCCAGGTATCCGAGAAGCCGAAGACCGGCCCAGTCGCCGCCCAGATCACTACGATCAGAACGCAGACGGCAAAAGTCAAAGGCATACCGGCCAGGTGAGCCACCCAATTGGCAACCTTGGTGAAAAGCTTTTCGATCATCCAGTCCTCACAAAACGCAAGAGCGCGGTATTTCGAGAGAAACAAGGGCCGGCCTCTCCGGTTCCCGCCGGCCCGATTTTCCGCCTGCACGCGCCTGCAATCGCATACACGCGGGAGGCGCATGACGACGAAAAAACACCCTATGCGTTTGTTGCCATAGTGCCGGTGCAGGTCGAAAGCCTGCTCGTTCCGCTTCACGGCGGCTTACCGCCGGCCCCTTCCGCCGCGCCACCCCCGCATGGCGGAAGGGGCGCGCTTCACGGGTTCAGGTCGCGGCGTTTTCCCAACGATCGAGGAAGGCCTCGATCGGCAACGACTGCATGTCCGGGATCGCCCTGGCGAGTTTTTCCGGCGTCCAGTCCCACCAGGCGAGGTCTTCAATACGCGCCGCCACGTCGGCGCTAAAGCGCTGGCGCAAGGGTTTGGCCGGAACGCCGGCGACGATAGCGTAAGGCGGCACGTCCTGCGTCACCACCGCGTTGGCACCGATGACGGCGCCATTGCCGATCATGATGCCTGGCATGATGACGGCGCCATGGCCGATCCAGACATCGTTCCCGATGCTGACCGGCTTTGCCTGCCGCCGCTCTCGAAATGCCGCGTCGACGCCAAGCCAGCGGAAATATTCGTTGGGCCGGTAGCTTACCTTGTGCTGGGTCAGCCGCTCGATCGGATGCTCGAGCGCGTTGATGCGGCTGTTGGCGGCGATGGAGCAGAACTTGCCGATCGTCGTGTAGATCGCTTCCGAATGACGCTCGAAATAGGAAAAATCGCCGACCGTCACGTCGCGCAGGATCACCCGCTCGCCGATCGATGCATAGCGGCCAAGCTTGCACCCCTTCAGCTCCGCGGTTGGATGGATGCGCGGCTCGGGATCCTTCGCAACGAGATGTTCAGGACGGTCCATGGCGCGGCTTTACGCCCGAGCGATTGGCCCCGCAAGCGGGACCAATCATCCGGGCGGATCGGAGCCTATTGCGGCTTGCCCTTGGTCCACACGACGTTCTGGCCATAGAGCGGCACGGTCGTGACCGACATCTTCGCTGAGCCGTTCTGGACCTGGCGCGAATGCGAGAGATAGATCAGCGTCTCGTTCTTCTTGTCGTAGATGCGGTTCACCACCTGTTTCTTCCAGATCAGGCTGAGGCCCTGCTTGAACACCTCTTCGCCGCGCTCGCTCATGTCGATGTCGCCGATGGTGATCGGTCCGGTCTGCCGGCAGGAGATCGACGAGTCCGACGGATCTTCGAACCAGTTGCCCTTGTGCAACCGATCGATGATGCTGCGGTCGAAATAGGCGACGTGGCAGGTGACGCCGTCGACCTTTGGATCCTTGATCGCATCGATCATGATGTCGTTGCCGACCCAGTCGACGCCGACCTTGCCGACCTCGTCCGCCATCACTGCGCCGGCGCCGAGGGCAACGCAGGCGGCAATCAAGCCGATCAGTTTTCGCAAGGAAGCCTCCTCGGGTTTTGCGTTTAGCCGATGTCAGGTGGGACAGGACAATGGCATTTGCAAGCCATTCGATGATCGTCGCGACGGAGGCGCAAGGTCTCGTGGTTGCGGCAACGCGACCTCTTTGCGCGCGCGCCGCCAAACCGCTAAGACTGTCGCCGAACAGGCTCGCGCCGGATCCGCCGGGCCGCGACGATCGCGACGGATAGTTTCTGATGATGCGCTCAATTCTGGTCGGCATCCTCGTCCTGATGGCGGCGGGCATCGGCTGGCTCACTTTCGACTGGTATCGCGGCCATTATGGCGGCCAGCCCTACGGCGCACCGTTCACACTGATCGACCAGAAGAACGCGCCGATCACCGAGGCCGCGTTCCGGGGCCACCCAAGCGTGGTCTTCTTCGGCTTCACGCATTGTCCGGAAGTCTGCCCGACAACGCTGTTCGAAATGGCCGGCTGGCTGAAGACGATGGGCGACAGCGGCAAGAACCTCAACGCCTACTTCGTCACGGTCGACCCGGAGCGGGACACGCCGCAGATCATCAATTCCTACGTCGGCAACTTCTCCGACCGCATCACCGGCATCACCGGCGACCCGGACAAGGTGCATGCAATGGCTAAGGCCTTCGGCATCTACTGGAAGAAGGTCGACACCGGCGACGGCGATTACACGATGGACCACACGGCCTCCGTGCTGCTCCTCAACGCCAAGGGCGAGTTTGCCGGCACCATCGCCTATGGCGAAAGCGCCGACACGGCTATTGCGAAGCTGAAGCGGCTCGCAGCAGGCGGCCAGGCGTGATCCCGAACCGAAGGTTTGCGTAGCAACAAGTGGAACCGGTTCTCGGAAATGATCACGCTCAAACATGAGTCGCCCTGATGGGGCAGACCAGGTTCCATTTCACCGCGGGCAAGGCCGAGGCTGACCGCATCTTCGCGGCGCTTGATGCAGCTTTCGAGGACGAAGGCCTGCCGCTTGCCCTGCTGGAGGTCGACGAGGCCAATGACATCCACGAAGTGTCGCTCTATGCCGATGGCGATGTCGATGCCGTCGCAGTCCGGATCAACGGCATACTCGCGGACCTCGCCCTGCCGAAGCAGGTCGAGCGCGAGGCGCTCCCCGACATCGACTGGGTTGCACGCTCGCTCGAAGGACTGAAGCCGGTCCGCGCCGGGCGTTTCTTTGTCCACGGCGCGCATGATCGCGACAAGCGCCGCAGCGGTGACCTCGCCATTGAGATCGAGGCGGGTCTTGCCTTCGGCACCGGCCATCACGGCACCACGGCCGGCTGCCTCGAACTGCTGGAACAGGTGGTGCTGCGCGAACGCCCCGGCAACGCGCTCGACCTCGGCACCGGCAGTGCCGTGCTGGCGATAGCGCTGGCCAAGCTCGCGCACATCCCGGTGCTGGCGACCGACATCGATCCGGTCGCCGTTCGCGTCGCTGCGACCAATGCGCGACTCAATCAAGTGAAGGCGCTTGTCGAGACGGTGACGGCGCCCGGCTTCCACCATCCGATCTTCTCTAGGCGCGCGCCCTTCGACCTCATCGTCGCCAATATCCTGGCGCGCCCGCTGATGCGGTTGGCGCCCGAGATGGCCAGGCACATCAGGCTCGGCGGCTCGCTGGTGCTCTCCGGCATTCTCGACCGTCAGCGCGATGCGGTGATCTCGGCCTATGTCGGCCAAAGCTTCCGCCACGTCCGCACCTTGCACCGCGAGGGCTGGGTGACCATTCACCTCAAGCGCTGAAAACCGGATCGTTCAAGACTGGCCCTGTCGAAATCGATTCCGGTTTCGAAGACCTTGCGCTACGGTCGCGCGAGCCATTCGAGGAGATGCGGAAAAATGTTCCAGACCTTTGATTCCGCCGGCGATCCGGCTGTCGGCAAGCCGCGCGTGGCGACGCTGCGCCAATGGCTGGCCGAGAACAAGCTGGACGGCTTCATGGTGCCGCGCGCCGACGAGCATCAGGGCGAATATGTCGCCGACAGGTCGGCCCGGCTGAAATGGCTGACCGGCTTTTCCGGCTCAGCCGGCGTCGCCATCATCCTGCGCGACCGCGCCTTCATCTTCGTTGACGGCCGCTACACGCTGCAGGTGCGCAATGAGGTCGATCTTTCGATCTTCACCGTCGAGAGCCTCGTCGACAATCCGCCGGCCTCCTGGATCAAGGACAATCTCGGCAAAGGGGCCAGGCTCGGCTTCGACCCGTGGCTGCACACGATCGGCGAGATCAAGGCATTGAAAGCCTCGGCCGAGCAGTCCGGCGCGACACTGGTGCCGCTCGAGAAGAATCCGATCGATATCATCTGGGAAGATCAGCCCGAGCCGCCGCGCGCACCCGTGGAACTCCATCCGATCGCCTTCGCCGGCGAGCTCGCCAAGGACAAGCTGGCGCGGCTGGCGGGCGCGATCGAAAAGGAGGGCGCGACGCACGCCGTGCTCACCGACCCTTCTTCCATCGCCTGGGCCTTCAACATCCGCGGCGGTGACGTGGCGCATACGCCGCTGGCGCTCGGCTTCGTCATTCTTGCCGCCGACGGCAAGCATCAACTCTTTATGGACCAGCGCAAATTTTCGCGCCAGGTCGCGGCCTATCTCACCCAGCTCGCCGATCCGCACGATCCAGGCGAATTCGAAGCGGCGGTCGCCAACCTCGCCAAGAGCGGCGCAAAAATCGCGCTCGATCCCGTTCTGGCGGCGGAAAAGCTCAAGATGCTGGTCGAGGGCAATGGCGGCATCGTTGTCTCTGCGCCGGACCCCGCCCGCATTCCTCGCGCCACCAAGAACCAGACCGAGGCCGCCGGCAGCCGCGCAGCGCACCGCCGCGACGGCGCCGCAGTCGCCAAGCTGCTCTGCTGGCTCGACCGGCAGCAGCCGGATACGCTCGACGAGATCGACGTCGTGACCAAGCTCGAGGCGGTGCGGCGCCAGACCGGCGAGGAAACGCAGATGCCGCTGCGCGACGTCTCCTTCGACACGATTTCCGGCGCCGGCCCGAACGGCGCCATCATGCATTACCGGGTCTCCCGCGCCACCAGCCGCAAGCTGCAAAGCGGCGAGCTGTTCCTGCTCGATTCCGGCGGACAATACCAGGACGGCACCACCGACATCACCCGCACCGTGCCGATCGGCCAGCCGACCGAGGAGATGCGCGAGCGCTTCACACTGGTGCTCAAGGGCATGATCGGCATCTCAATGCTGCGCTTTCCGGCCGGCACGCGCGGTTCGGAAATCGATGCCGTCGCCCGCGTGGCGCTGTGGAAGCACGGCTGCGACTTCGCCCACGGCACCGGCCATGGCGTCGGCTCTTACCTCGCCGTGCATGAGGGCCCGCAGCGCATCGCCCGCACCGGCACCGAGAAACTGCTTGCCGGCATGATGCTGTCCAACGAGCCGGGCTATTACAAGGAAGGGTCCTACGGCATTCGCATCGAGAACCTGGTCCTGGTCACGCCTGCCGAGCAGATCGAGGGCGGCGACATCGCCATGCACGGCTTCGAGACGCTGACGCTGGCGCCGATCGACAAGCGCCTCATCCGCAGCGACTTGCTGACCCGCGACGAACTGCACTGGCTCGACCAGTATCACGCGCGGGTTCTGGCCGAGATCGGTCCGATGGTGGACGGCGAGACGCTGGCCTGGCTGGAGAAAGCCACGGCGCCGCTGCCGCACGACGCCAAGATCTGACTTCTAGCCGACGAACTGCCTGGCGACGATCAGCACCGCCGCGCCGCCCAGAAACATCGCCATCAGGCCGCCGCGCAGCGACACCAGCGCGGTGACGATCAGCGCTGCCCATTCGGCCGGTCCGGCGCCGAGCGCGGCAGGCGCCACAAGTGTCGTCAGCACAGCGGCCGGCACGGCGTTGAGGCCGGCCTCGACGCGCGGGTGGACGGTCTCGAAGCGCGAGATGACGAGATGGCCGCCAACACGGGTGAGATAGGTGGCGACGGCGCCGGCGAGGATGATCCAGAAGGTCGTGCTCATGTGCGCTTCCCCACGCCGCTATGATGCGGCGGCAGAATGACCGCCAGAAGGACGCCGGCAATGGCGCCGATCGAGACATGCCAGGGCGAGCCGACCGTCTTGTAGGCGACGATCGAGGCGGCCGCGCTGGCGACGACCACCGGCAGCCACAGCGGCCGTTTGCGGAAGCCGAGAACCAGGCCGAGGAAATAGATCGGCAGCAGGAAATCGATGCCCAGCGCATGGGTATCCGGGATCATCTTGCCGAAGACCGCGCCGAGCGCGCTTTCGGCCACCCAGAACACATAGACCGGCAGGCCGAGCCCGAGATACCAGACGAACCCGACCGATCGGCCGGAGGCCGCGCGCGCCTCGGCCACGGCATATTGCGGATCCGTCAGGATGAAATAGCCTAGCGCCTGCTGCAGCAGCGGCCAATGCGCCATGCGCCGGCCGATGCCGGCGGAATAGAGCACGTGACGGAAATTCACCGCGAAGATCGAGAGCACGATCAGCCAAGGCGCGACATGCTGGCCGAACAATTCGATGCCGACCATCTGGCTGGCGCCGCCGAAGATCAGCGCGCTCATGAGGAATGCTTCCAGGACCGAAAACCCGTTGTCCACGGCAATCGCGCCGAACAGGATCGCGAACGGCGCTGAGGCGACCACTACCGGCATCGACAACCGCACGCCGTCCCAGAAATCGCTCCTCGCACGGCTTTCGGAGATTGCTTCCGCCGTCATCCAACTGCTCCCTTGAGCGGCTTGATTTAGGGAGCGTCGCCCCGCTTGTCACACCAATTCGCTTGAGCCGACGATCAGCGGAACTGATTGCCGGGCTTTGAGCGGCTCAGGCAGCCTTGCCCTGGATCGCCCTGCCCCAATCGAGCAGCGGCTTGGCGCGCAAGGTGAAGCCGACGAGATCGTCAACCAGCGCCGCCATGTAGATGGTTTCGGGATCAATATCATGCCGCACCACGAAATGGCGGTTGCGGACGGCTTGCGCGAGATCGGCTTCGCTGACGTCCTCGAAACCGCGCGGCGCCCGCTTCAGGCAATCTTCCCTATCCAGCTCCAGTCCAGCCTTTTTCAGTGCTGAAATCATGGCGCGGAAGGCGGCCGGCTTCGTCACGATCGCCTTGCGCATCGCCTGCAGCAACTCCGGTCCGGGCTGCCACCAGGCGACGCCGGCAAAGCAGCGCTCGAGGCCGATATGCACATAGAACACGCCCTGCTCCATCTTGGTGCCGTCGGGCGACAGGATTGCCGACAAATGCCGATTGTAGGGGCGCTTGTCCTTGGAGAAGCGAACGTCGCGATTAATGCGGAACAGCGACTTCTTACGGTCGCCGCGTAGGCCAAGCCTCGCCGCGGCGAAACGCTCGCTGAGTGCCTCGATGAGATCGCAGAACGGTTCGTGCAGCTCACTCTCGTACAGGCCGCGGTTTTCCTGGAACCATTCGCGGCTCTGGTGGAAGTCGAGCGCCTTGAGGAACGGAATGGCCTTCTCGCCAAAACCCTTGAACGCTCCGGCCATCAGCCGCCCCTGCCGATGCGCTGCAGCCAGGTGTCCTCGTCGATCACCTCGATGCCGAGATCGCTCGCAACCTTGAGCTTGGAGCCGGCGCCCGGACCCGCCACCACCAGATCGGTCTTGGCCGAAACCGAGCCGGCGACCTTCGCCCCCAGGCGCTCCGCCATCGCCTTGGCCTCGGAGCGCGTCATCTTTTCCAGCGTGCCGGTGAACACCACCGTCTTCCCGGAAACTTCGCTGCCGGCCGAGATTTCGACCACATAGGGCTTAGGATGGACTTGCGCCAGCAGCGCATCGAGCACGTCGTCATTGCGCTCATTGCCGAAGAAGTCGCGCAAGGCGTTGATGACGGTATCGCCGATGCCGTTGATCGACGGGAACACGTCATGCGGATCCTGCGCCTTCGCCGTCTCCTTGCCGACGCGGATCAGTTCCTCGATGGTCGAGAACTGGCGGGCAAGCACCGCCGCCGTGGTCTCGCCGATATGGCGGATGCCGAGCGCGAAGATGAAGCGGTCGAGCTCCGGCTCGCGGCGCGCGTCGATGGCTGCAAACAGCTTGTCGAGGCTTTCGTAGTTGCGATCTTCGACGCTGCGCACATTCTTGCGCGTCTTGCCCGATGCGGCCTCGCGCAGTCTCGCCTGCTCCTCACGCCGCTCCGCCAGCGCCTTGGTGACGGCCGGCCGGCGGTCCTTCAGCGTGAAGATGTCGGCGGCGGTCTTGACCAACCCGGCATTGAAGAACAGGTCGATGTTCTCGGCGCCGAGGCCCTCGATATCGAGCGCGCCGCGCGACACGAAGTGGCGCAGCCCCTCCACGGCCTGCGCTGCGCAGATCAGCTCGCCGGTGCAGCGGCGCCGCGAATCCTCCTTGCCGGTCTTCTCGTTGATCTCGCGCGTCGCCGGCGAGCCGCAGATCGGGCAGGTGTGCGGGAACTCATACGGCATCGCATCGGCCGGCCGCTTGTCGATGACGACCCTGACGATCTGCGGGATGACGTCCCCTGCCCGCTGGATCACCACCGTGTCGCCGATGCGCACGTCAATGCCGTCGCGGATCGGCTGCCCGTTGCTGTCAAAACCCTTGATGTAATCTTCATTGTGCAGCGTGACGTTTTCCACCACCACGCCGCCGACCGTCACCGGCGCCAGCCGCGCCACCGGCGCCAGCGTGCCGGTGCGGCCGACCTGGATGTCGATCTTCTCGACCGTCGTCATCGCCTGTTCGGCCGGGAATTTGTGGGCAACTGCCCAGCGCGGCTCGCCGGTGACAAAACCCCAGCGGCGCTGCAGCTCGAGCTGGTCGACCTTGTAGACGACGCCGTCGATGTCGTAGCCCAGCGAAGAACGCTGCTCCTCGATCCGATGGTAGTGCGCGATGAGTTCGTCGATCGACCTCGCCCGCACCATCAGCGGACTGACCTTGAAACCCCATTCCTTGAACTTCTGCACGGAATCGTACTGGGTCGGAGCGGGATCTGCCGTCGTGTAGCCCCAGGCATAGGCGAAGAATTTCAGATTGCGGCTGGCGGTCACGGCTGGATCCTTCTGGCGCAGCGACCCGGCCGCCGTGTTGCGCGGATTGACATAGTCCTGGCCGCCAATAGCTGCCGAGCGCTGCTTCAACGCTTCGAACTCCGCGTAGGTCATGTAGACCTCGCCGCGGATTTCGATGACCTCCGGCCAGCCCGAGCCCTGCAACTTCTTCGGGATGTCGCCAATGGTCTTGAGATTAGCAGTGATGTCCTCGCCGACCGCGCCGTCGCCGCGTGTCGCGCCCTGCACGAAGATGCCGTTCTCGTAGCGCAGCGATGCCGACAGCCCGTCGATCTTCGGCTCCGCCGTGAAGGCGATGTCGAGGTCCTTGTCGCGGTCGAAGAAGCGCCGGCCACGCTCGATGAAAACGGCGACGTCCTGGTCGGTATAGGCCTTGGCGAGGCTCAGCATCGGCACGGCATGCCGCACCTTGGCGAAGCCTTCCGCCGGCGGCGCGCCGACCCGACGCGACGGCGAATCCTCGCGAACGAGATCGGGAAAGCGCCCCTCGATGGCAAGGTTGCGCCGCGCCAATGCGTCGTATTCGGCGTCCGAAATCGTCGGTGCATCCTCCCTATGGTAGCGCCGGTCGTGCTCGGCGATCTCCGCCGCCAGCCGCTTCAGCTCCTCCGCGGCCTCGCTTTCGCTCAGCGAATCGACTGGTTTTTCAGACATGAAGCGCGGTCCTCGAATTGTGGCGGGCCACTATAAATCAGGATTCGGTATGGAGGAGTCGGCTTGCGCAAAAATCATTGCCGAACAGCAGGATGCAGCCACCTGCTGACTCGGCATTCCAGCCGGGGAATCAAGAAGCCTAGGCTGCCGCGGTGTTCTCGCGCAGCAAACGCTCAGCGGCGGCGCGCGCTTCATCGGTGATGGTCGCGCCGGCCAGCATGCGCGCGATCTCTTCCTGGCGCGCCGCGCGATCCATTTCGGCAATGCCGGTGGCGACACGGTCCTTGCCGCCGGACTTCGAGATTAGAAAATGCGTCGCGGCGCGCGCCGCCACTTGCGGCGCATGCGTGACCGAAAGCACCTGCACCCGCTTCGACAGCCTCGCCAGCCGCTGGCCGATGGCGTCGGCCACGGCGCCGCCGACGCCGGTGTCGATCTCGTCGAAGACCAGGGTCGGCGCCGAGCCTCGGTCGGCAAGCGCCACCTTCAGCGCCAGAAGGAAGCGCGACAGCTCGCCGCCGGACGCAACCTTCATCATCGGCCCGGGCCGTGTGCCCGGATTGGTGCGCACCCAGAACTCGACCTGGTCGATGCCTTCTTCCATGCGGCTTTCGGCATCGCTCAGCATCTCGACGATGAACTCCGCCCGCTCGAGCTTGAGGGCTGGCAGTTCGGCCATCACCGCCTTGGTGAGGCCCGCCGCCGCCGCATGGCGCAGCGAAGAGAGCTGCGCCGCGGCTATGTCGTAAGCTTCGCGCGCGGCGGCAGCTTGTTTCTGCAGCCCGTGCAGTCGCTCCTCGCCCGCATCGAGATCGGCAAGGTCGGCCGCCATCGTGTCGCGCAGCTGCGCAAGATCGTCGACCGCGACATTGTGCTTGCGCGAGGCCGCGCGCAGCGAGAACAACCGCTCCTCCGCCTTTTCCAGGCGCTGCGGATCGTATTCGGTGGCGCGTAGTGCTGTCTGGACCCCGGACTGCGCCGCGTCGAGCGAGATCATTGCCTCGTCCAGCGACTTCACCACATCCTCGAGCAGGCCGGGCACCTCACCCGATTTGCGCTGCAGCCGCCTGAGCAGGCTGGCGAGCTGCGGCAGGGGCGAAGACGGCCCCGACAGCACGTCCTGCGCATCGTGGATCTCGGACGTGATCTTTTCGGCGCGCATCATCTGCGCGCGCAATTCGGCAAGCTCGGTTTCTTCGCCCGGCTGCGGATCGAGCTTCGCCAACTCGGCGACCGAGGCCCTGAGATAATCGGCCTCGCGCGCCGCCGCCTCGACCTTGGCGCGATGCCGCGAAAGCTCCTGCTCGCAGTTCCGCCAATAGCGCCAGGCTTCGCCCGTGCCGCGCACGGCGCCGAGATGGCCGCCGAAACTGTCCAGCAATTCGCGGTGGGCGCCGGGATCGACGAGCGCCCGCTCGTCATGCTGGCCGTGAATCTCGACCAGCGCGCGCCCGACGTCGCGCATCAGGGTCACGCTGGACGGCTGATCATTGACGAAGACGCGGGTACGTCCGTCGGCGGTCTGCACGCGGCGCAGGATGATGTCGCCATCATCCTCGATGTCGTTGTCGGCAAGCAGCGCGCGCGCCGGGTGGTTGCGCGGCACGTCGAACACGGCGATGACCTGGCCCTGCGCCGCGCCATGGCGGACGAGCGAAGCGTCGCCGCGCGCGCCAAGCGCCAGCGACAGCGCATCGAGCAGGATGGATTTGCCGGCGCCGGTCTCGCCGGTCAGCACCGAAAGCCCAGGCAAGAAGTCGATGTCCAGCTTCTCGATCAGGACGATATCGCGGATCGACAGTCTGGACAGCATCAGAAGTGTCAGGCGCCGGTGATCAGCTTCCCGGCCTTGGAGATCCACGACCCGGCATTCTCGCGCGGTTCAAGCCCGTTGCTCTGCAGGAGCTTGTAGGAATCCTTGTACCACTGGCTGTCCGGGTAGTTGTGACCGAGCACCGCTGCGGCTGTCTGCGCTTCCGACGTCAGGCCCATCGCGTAGTAGGCTTCGGTCAGTCGCGCGAGCGCCTCCTCGACGTGGCGCGTGTTGGAGTAGTTCTCGACCACGGTGCGGAAGCGCTTGACGGCGGCGATATATTCGCGGCGTTCCAGATAGTAGCGGCCGATCTGCATCTCCTTGCCGGCGAGCTGGTCGGTGGCGAAGCGGATCTTGTCCTTGGCGTCGTCGACATATTCGGAATTCGGCCAGCGGGTCACCAGGTCCTGCATGGTCTGCACCGTCTGGCGCGCTTCCTTCTGGTCCTGGGTGACGTCCTTGATCTGCCGGTAGTAGCTCAAGCCGATGATGTACTGCGCATAGGCGGCATCGTCGGTTGAGGGATAGAGCGTCAGGTAACGTTTGGCGGAACCGATCGCCTCCTCGTAGTTGCCGGCGCGATAGTCGGCGAAGGCGCCCATCACCATCGATTTGCGGGCGAATTCCGAGTAGGGATGCTGGCGGTCGACGGCGTCGAACTTCTTGCTCGCCTCATCGAGGCGGCCGGCATTCAGATTGGCGAGGCCCTGGTTGTAGAGAACGTCTGCGGGTTCGGTGTGGTCGACATAGGTCGCCAGATTGACGTCCTTCTCGGACGACATGCAGGCCGACAGCATGAGCGACGGGGCGACCAACGAAAACGCCAGGAAAACAGCCCGATACGGCGCCTTCGATTGACCAACTCGCGAAAAAAACATGTTTGGATTCCGCCCTTTCGGCGTCGTTTCGGTCCCGGCCGCAGCCATAAACCATTATCCCCTTGCCCGGCAACGCTATGTCCGGCCAATCGCACATTTTTGTGGCGGTTTGGGACCGTCCCCAAAGCCGCACGATTTCACGGGTTTGTGATGCATTTGCGCAACACCGGCTTCGCTACAAAGCCAGAAAATCGTTAAAAATCAGATCACCCAGGGCGCGTAGACCGGTCCGCTGACGGCGATCATTTCGGCGACCCGGCCGCGCTCGCGGCGCCGCGTCTCGACGATCTCGAAGGCCGTACGGTCCGAAAGCAGGCGGCGCAGCGCCGCCGCGTTCATCCGATGGCCACCACGATAGGAGCGGAAGCAGCCGATGAAGCGCGCGCCGGCAAGCGCCAGGTCGCCCATGGCGTCGAGCGTCTTGTGGCGGGCGAATTCGTTCGGATAGCGCAGTCCGCCGACATTGATGACGCGGTTGTCGTCGCCGATGACCAGGGAGTTCTCCAGCGACGACCCGAGCGCGTAGCCGGCGGCCCACAGCCGCTCGACATCCTTCATGAAGCCGAAGGTGCGGGCCCGCGCGATGTCGCGGCGGAAGATGTCGGGGTTGATGTCGGAGGCGAAGAGCTGGCGGCCGATGGCTGGGCTCTCGAAATCGATCTCGACCTCGAATCGGGTGCCGTCATAGGGGCGGAACTCGGCCCAGGACGCACCGGCTTCGACGCGGATCGGCTTGACCACGCGGATATAGCGGCGCTTGACCGAAAGCGTGTCGATCCCCGCCTGGTCGAAGGCTTCGACAAAGGCCACCGCGCTGCCGTCGAGAATGGGGACTTCCGGACCGTCGATCTCGATGATGAGATTGTCGATGCCAAGTCCGAACACCGTCGCCATGAGATGTTCGACGGTTCCGATATGCTGGCCGACCGGATCGCCGAGCATGGTGCACAGGTCGGTGGCGCCGACCTCGGAGACCAGCGCGCGGAACTCGCGGAACTCGCCGCCATTCGCGAGGTGGAACACGATGCCGGTATCGGCGTCGGCGGGCAGGAAATGAACGGTGACGGGCTTGCCGCTGTGGACGCCGGTGCCGGTCAGCGTCACGCGCGCCTTAACTGTCGTCTGATAGTCGTGCAAGACAAACCCCATAAGCCCAAACCGCCTGTGTCCGCTTGTCAGCCTTAGGCATTATCGGCCCGACGGATCATCTGGCCTGCGCGCAAAAGCGGCGAATGAGCAAGGCAGCGGCTCTGATAACATCGGCAGGCAGGGCCAACTCCCCGAATCCCGGCAAACCGACTTTAGTCCGACGCGAAGATAGTGGCCCGTCCGGGAGACGCCAAATCACGGTTTCTTACCCCGTGTAACCGCTGTCCTGAACGAAGAAACACTCGTAATCCGTTGTTTCTCTACAACTTTTAAAGGCAACAGGCAGACGATCTCTCGCCCGCCTGTTAACAGCTGTTATATATCGTTAGTGCATGTTCTGCCCCAAAGTGCGCAGCGGTTTTGGGAGAACGACATTATCAAACATTGCTTAAAGCGCGCCGCATAGGCGGCGCGCTTTAACGATTAGTTCGCCTGGCGACGCAGGAACGCTGGGATCTCCAGCTGGTCGTCTTCCTGCACCGTGCGGGTTTGAGGCGTGAGGCGCCCCTGGTCGTCGAGCTGGCCGCGGCGCGGCGCATAGAGCTGCGGGTCTTGGCTGGCGAGGCGGCGCATTTCCGGTGCCGCCTGGCGCAGTTTCGGCTCGCGCGGCTGCGCCGGCTGCAGCCGGGCGGGCTCTTCCTCGCGGCGGGTCAGGCCGTTGGTCAGCCGCTTGATCAGCCCCATCGGTCCGCTGTTCTCATGATCCGCAGGGCGGCTCTTGGCCTCCACCTCGGCCCTCACGACCGGTGGAAAGTCCTCGACGCGCGGCATGCGCTGCGGCGCCGCCGCCATCGGCTGCGGCATCTCGCGCTGCGGCGCGGGCTGCATGACCGGCTGCTGGGCGATCGGGTGCGGCTGAGGCTGGGCCGGCGGAGCCTGGAAGATCTTGCTCTGCGGGCGGAAGTCGTCGACCGGCGCGGGGCGCGGCTGTGCCATCGCGGCGGCGTTCGCCTCTGCAAGCTGGATCGCCTCGGCGACCGGATCGACGGCGCGCGGCTCGTAGGCCTGCTGCTGAACCGGTGCGGGACGGCTTTCCTGAACAGGTGCCGCGGGACGGGCGACCGGCTTCTGCGGCGCGCGGATGGAGATTGGCGCCGCGGCGATTTCGGCCGCCGACTTGTCGATGCCGGTAGCGACCACCGAGACGCGGATCACGCCTTCCAGCTCCTCGTCGAAGGTGGCGCCGAGGATGATGTTGGCGTCCTGGTCGACCTCCTCACGGATCCGGGTCGCGGCTTCGTCGACCTCGAACAGGGTGAGGTCGCGGCCGCCGGTGATCGAGATCAGCAGGCCCTTGGCGCCCTTCATCGAGGTCTCGTCGAGCAGCGGGTTCGCGATCGCGGCCTCGGCGGCGGCCATGGCGCGGCCCTCGCCCGAAGCCTCGCCGGTGCCCATCATCGCCTTGCCCATCTCGCGCATCACCGAGCGGACGTCGGCGAAGTCGAGATTGATCAGGCCTTCCTTGACCATCAGGTCGGTGATGCAGGCAACGCCGGAGTAGAGCACCTGGTCGGCCATGGCGAAGGCATCGGCGAAGGTGGTCTTGTCGTTGGCCAGCCGGAACAGGTTCTGGTTGGGGATGACGATGAGCGTATCGACGCATTTCTGCAGTTCCTCGATGCCCATGTCGGCCGTCTTCATGCGGCGCTGGCCCTCGAAATGGAACGGCTTGGTGACGACGCCGACGGTGAGGATGCCCTTCTCGCGCGCCGCGCGGGCAACGACAGGTGCAGCGCCCGTGCCGGTGCCGCCGCCCATGCCGGCGGTGACGAAGCACATATGCGTGTTGGACAGATGATCGATGATCTCGTCGATGCATTCTTCCGCCGCCGCGCGGCCGACTTCCGGCTGCGAGCCGGCGCCGAGGCCTTCCGTGACATGCGCGCCAAGCTGGATCAGCCGCTCAGCCTTCGACATCGTCAGCGCCTGCGCGTCGGTGTTGGCCACCACGAACTCGACGCCGCGCAAGCCGGCTGTGATCATGTTGTTGACCGCGTTGCCGCCGCCGCCGCCGACACCGAACACGGTGATGCGTGGCTTAAGCTCGGTGATGTCCGGCTTCTTGAGATTGATGGTCATAGTCTCCGTCCTTTGCCTTTCCCGCCGCCTCGCCGCTGCGGCCGCCTTTGGGGCTGTCCCCGTCAAATTAAAAACTGTCTCTCAACCACTGACTCATGCGATGCAGTTTTCCGCCCGTTCCGGTCATCCTGAAACCGGAAAGTCCTTTCGCCGAATGGCTCTCGAAGCTCGCCATTTGAGGATAGATCAGAAGCCCGACCGGGGTCGAAAACGCCGGCCCCTTGGCCGCTTCCGGCAGGCCTGCCACGCCGAGCGGCCGGCCGATGCGCACATTGCGTCCAAGAATGCGGCGCGCCGCCTCCGGCAGGCCCGCCAGTTGGCTGGCGCCGCCGGTGAGGACGACCCGCTTGCCGACGGCGTTGCCGTAGCCCGATTTGTTCAGCCGGTCGCGCAAAAGCTCCAGCGTCTCGTCGATGCGCGCCCGGATGATGCGCGTCATCACCGAGCGTGGGATCTGTAGCGGCAGCTCGCCCTCCTCGCCGATCGGCTGGATGGAAACCAGGTCGCGGTCGTCCGCGCTGCCCGGCAGCGCAGAGCCATGCATTACCTTCAGCCGCTCGGCGGCGTCGAGCGAAGTTGACAGACCCTTGGCCATGTCGAGCGTCACATGATTGCCGCCGATAGCGATGGCGTCGCCATGCACGAACTTGCCTTCCGAGAACACCGAGATCGTGGTCGTGCCGCCGCCCATATCGATGCAGGCCGCGCCCATTTCGAGCTCGTCGTCGACCAAAGCCGCGAGACCGCTGGCATACGGCGTCGCCACCATGCGCTCGACCGACAGATGCGAGCGGTTGATGCAAAGCTCGAGATTGCGCATCGGCGCAGCATCGCCGGTCAGCACATGCATATCGACGCCCAGCGTCTCCCCGACCATACCGCGGGGATCCCGCACGCCGCGCTCGGCATCGAGCGAGAAGCCGACGGGAAGCGAATGAACCACCTCTCGCTCGGCCCGCAGCGCCTGCTTCGCGCCGGCAGCGAGCACGCGCTTGATGTCGGCTTCCTCGACCTGATGGCCGCCGAGATTGATGGTTGCCGAAAAGGCCTCGCTCTTCAGCCGGCCGGCCGTCATGTTGACGATAAGGGAATCGACGGTGAGCCCCGCCATGCGCTCGGCGGCGTCGACAGCGAGACGGATGGCATGCTCGGCGCGGTCGAGATCGACCACGACGCCCGACTTAACTCCCTGCGACTTCTGATGGCCGATGCCGATCACCTGGATGCGATGCGAGCGTCCGCGCAACAGCTTGCCGTCCTCGCGCGGCTTCAGCTTCGCCACCACGCAGCATACCTTGCTCGAGCCGACATCGAGCACCGTCAGCGTGCCCGACCGGCGCGAAGAGGCATCACCGCCGCCGCCAAGCCAGCTCATATCTTCGTCTCCGGCTTGCGTTTCGTCAGGGACTTCGGCTTGTCGCTGAGCGCGGCTTCGCGCTGCGTCGCAGCTTCCGGCGAGAGCTCGACGACCAGGCGATCGGACAACCGCATGTCGACGGCAGCGATGTCGCGCGTCAACAGCCCGTTGTCATGATCAAGCTTGACGAGCTCGGCGATCGCCTGATCCTCGCCGTCTTCCGGCAGCTTCACGGTGATGCCGTTCTCCAGCTTGAGATCCCAGCGCCGCTCGCCGACACGAATATAGCCTTTGACCCGCGCCGCCAGCTCGGGATAGCGCTTGATCCTCTCCAGGAAATCCGGCGCCTTGGCCGGCGCGCCCGTGCCGATGATCAGCGGCAGCAAAGCCTGCTTGCCGCCCGAGAACGGCGCGATCACCTCGCCCGACCGCTCGATGACCGAAAGCGAATTGCCCTGCTGCCAGAGCGCGAAGGGCTCACGCTCCTCGACACGGACCTCCAGCGTGTGAGGATAGATCTTGCGCACGGCCGCAACCTCGACCCAGGGCAACGTCGCGATGCGCTCGCGCGCAGCCTCGGCATCAAAGCCGATCAGCGACGTCCAGCCATCGAGGCCGAGGCGGTCCAGTATATCGATCTCGGAAGTCTGGCGATTGCCGACGACCTTGATCTGGTCGACGGCAAAACCGGTTCGGGCCGTCACGCCCTGCACGATGCTGTCGGCGTAGCCGCCGAGATAGGCCCCGTAGGCTCCGGCGGAAGCCAACAAGGCAGCCGAGAGGATCGCAGCCGAGAAGCGCGGCGCCTCATACTCGCCATCGCAGAGACGGGCAAGCAAACGCACCGGCCGCCGAAGCTGGCGCGGCAACACGAAATGGTCGAACGATAGCGGCACGCCGAACAGCGCGGGCCCAGTCCCGCGGCCCTTGCCCTGGCCCCACCTCAACGCAGACACGAAGCGTCCTCCACCATCCAACTCAACAATTCGCCGAACGAATGCCCCGCTTGCGCGGCGATTTCAGGCACCAGAGACGTCGGCGTCATGCCCGGCTGGGTGTTGATCTCGAGCCAGACAACCTCGCCGTTTTCGGAGTGACGGTCGTCGTAACGGAAGTCCGACCGGGAAACGCCCCGGCAACCGATAGCAAGATGAGCCTTGAGGGCCAGTGTCTGTATTTTTTGGTAAATATTCGGTGAAATTTTTGCAGGGGTTTCGTGTTTTGATCCACCCGGGACGTACTTTGAATCGTAGTCGTAGAAGGAATGACCGGTCGGGATGATTTCACAGACCCCAAGCGCCACGTCACCCATCACCGCGCAGGTCAACTCGCGCCCGTGGATGTAGCGCTCGACCATGACGATCTCGCCATACTTCCATTCGGACGAGCCGATGACTTGCGGCGGATGCGACTGCCCCTCGTGCACGATGACGACGCCGAAGCTCGAGCCTTCATTGACCGGCTTCACCACGTAAGGGGGCTTCATCGGATGCTTGTTCTGGACGGAGAAGCGGTTGACCACCTTCGATTCCGCGACGGGAATGCCGGACGCCTTGGCGACCTTCTTGGCCTGCTCCTTGTTCATGGCCAGCGCCGAAGCGAGCACGCCCGAATGGGTGTAGGGAATTCCGAGATATTCGAGAATTCCCTGGATGGTGCCATCCTCGCCGAACGGGCCATGCAGCGCGTTGAAGGCGACATCGGGCTTGAGCTCGGCAAGCACAGACCCGACATCGCGCGAAACATCGACGCGGGTGACCTGATAGCCTTCATTCTCGAGCGCATCCGCACATGCCTTCCCCGACGACAGAGACACGGGCCGCTCCGAGGAAAATCCCCCCAGGAGAACAGCCACATGCTTCTTCTTCATCCCGCCTTCCCCTTTCACGCCGGGCCTGCAACCAATATTTCCGCACGCAACATTTCCGCACATTGAGTCCGGGTCTTCCGGCAGGTTGCCCCCCAGACGGAAAACGCGGGTAACGCGTCAAACGACTCAAATCAGGAAACGCTTTAGAGCAGAGAATCAGAGAGTTGATTCCCTGGCAAGTACCTATGATTCCGAGAGATTCACTTTCCGCGAAAACGGGCGAGAAAAGTGTGTTGTTGAGTCTTTGCGGTAACGCTTGACGGCGTCGCCGACGACGCAAGTTCAAGCACTACTTGAACATCGCAGCGAGCTAAAGAAGCTGGCCCAGGAACTCCTGCACCGCGTGACCCGGCCGGAAGTTGCCCAGCCGCTTGATCTCCCAATGCAGGCGGATGCCCGAATTTTCCAGCACCCGCGCTCGCACCGTCTCGCCGAGATATTCGAGATCGTAGCCGGTCGCGGTGCCGGTGTTGATCATGAAGTTGCAGTGCATGGGAGACATCTGCGCGCCGCCGATCATCAGCCCGCGGCAGCCGGCCTTGTCGATCTCTTTCCACGCCGACGAGCCTTCCGGGTTCTTGAAGGTCGAACCGCCGGTCTTCTCGCGGATCGGCTGTACCGTCTCGCGATGGTTCTGCACGGCGTCCATCGCCGCCTTAATCGCAACCTTGTCTCCCGGGGGGCCCTCGAAGATGGCCGAGGTAAAGATCAATCCGCCAGGCGCCGACGAATGGCGGTAGGCATAGCCCATATCCGCATTGCTCAGCGTATGGACATTGCCTGCGCGATCGAGCGCCCGCACCTCGACCACGCGCTCGCGCGTCTCGACGCCATTGGCGCCAGCATTCATCCTCAGCGCCCCGCCGACAGCGCCCGGGATGCCGTGAAAGAAATGAAACCCTCCGATGCCGGCTTCATAAGCCACGGCGGCCAGGCGCTTGTCCGGCGTTGCTGCGCCAGCCTTGATGGTGGTCGATCCGGTGACCTCGGCCTCGCCAAACCCCTTGGCGGAGAGCCTCACCACAAAACCGGGAATGCCGCCGTCGCGCACCAGAAGGTTTGAGCCGACGCCGACGACCGTGATCGGGATTTCCTCCGGCACCGCGCGCAGGAAGGCCGCGAGATCCTCCTCGTCGGCCGGCTGGAACAGCGCTTCCGCCAGCCCGCCGGCACGGAACCAGGTGATCTTGTCCATCTCGGCATTGGGCGCGACGCGGCCGCGCAGGCCGGCAAGCTTGTCGCCGAGCTTGTCGATCAGGTCCTGGCTGCGCATCATGAGGGGGCCCCACCGAGTTCCTTGGGCAGCGCATAGGCCCATTGCGTGATGTTGCCGGCGCCGAGGAAGATGACGAAGTCGCCCGGCTTGGCAAGTTCGCGGACGGCCGGCGCGACCGCCGCCGGGCCTTCGATATAGCGCGCGTCGCGATGGCCGCCGGCACGGATGCGCGACACCAGCGCGTCCGAGGTCACCCCCTCGATCGGTTCCTCGCCGGCCGCGTAAACGGGCGCCACCATGACCGTGTCGGCATCGTTGAAGCAGACGGAAAACTCATTGAACAGGTCGTGCAACCGGGTGAAGCGGTGCGGTTGCGCAATCGCGATGACGCGGCCCTTTGTGGCTCCGCGCGCGGCCTTGAGCACCGCCGCGATCTCGACCGGATGGTGGCCGTAATCGTCGAAGACCTCGACGCCGTTCCAGGAACCGGTGTGCGTGAAACGTCGCTTGACGCCGGCGAAGGATGACAGGCCTTTCTTGATGGCTCCGGGGGACAGACCAAGCTCATGCGCGACCGCGATCGCTGCCGTCGCGTTGGAGACATTATGGCGGCCGGGCATCGGCAGCCGCAGACCCGTGATCGTCGTCGTGCCCCGCCCCTTGCGGTCGCGGATCACCACGTCGAACTCGGATGTAGCTCCGTCCATGCGATGATTGGCGAAGCGCACGTCGGCCTGGGCATTCTCGCCATAGGTGATGACGCGCCGGTCCTCGATGCTGCCGACCAGCGCCTGCACCTCTGGATGGTCGGTGCACATAACGCCGAAACCATAGAACGGTACGTTCTCGACGAACTGGCGGAAGGCCTCGCGCACCTTGTCGAAGCTGCCATAGTGGTCGAGATGCTCGGGATCGATGTTGGTGACGACGGCGATGTCGGCCGGCAGTTTCAGGAACGTGCCGTCGCTCTCGTCGGCCTCGACCACCATCCACTCGCCGTCACCCATGCGGGCATTGGTACCATATGCGTTGATGATGCCGCCATTGATGACGGTCGGATCGAGTCCGCCGGCTTCGAGCAGCGTCGCCACCATGGAGGTGGTCGTCGTCTTGCCATGCGTGCCGCCGATGGCGACCGCCTGGCGGAAGCGCATCAGCTCGGCCAGCATCTCGGCGCGGCGCACGACCGGCAGCAGTTTCTCGCGCGCCGCCTTGAGCTCTGGGTTGGATTTCTTGATGGCGGTCGACACCACGACCACCTCGGCCTCGCCGATGTTCTCGGCCTTGTGGCCGACGAAACATTCGATGCCCTTGTCGCGCAGCCGCTGCACATTGGCGCCGTCCGCCTGGTCCGAGCCCTGCACCTTGTAGCCGAGATTGTGCAGCACCTCGGCAATGCCGCTCATGCCGATTCCGCCGATGCCGATGAAATGCACGAGGCCGATCGTCTGCGGCATCTTCATGCGCGCGTCCTCCTGTAGTCGGAAACCGTTTTGCCGGACGCAATAGCCTCTGTCAGATCGCCGAGCAACCGCGCCGCGTCGGGTTTTCCGGCCGAGCGGGCGGCCGCGGCCATTGCGGTCAGCCGGCCGGGATCCTCCATCAGCCCGCCGACCAACGCGGCGATCCGCTCGGCCGAGAGCGTCGATTGCTGATGGACCTCGGCCCCACCGGCGGAGGCAAGTGCCGCGGCATTCGCCGCCTGGTCGTGATCGAGCGCATGCGGGTAAGGCACCAGCAGCGCCGGGCGTCCGATGACCGCGATCTCCGATACGGTCGAGGCACCGGACCGCGACATCACCAGATGCGCGGCCGCCATGCGCGCCGCCATATCGGTGAAGAAGGGCGAGACCTGCGCGTCGACGCCGAGATCGGCATAGGCGGTCTTCACTCGCGCCACGTCTTCCGCGCGCGCTTGCTGGGTGATCGCCAGCCGCTTGCGCTGCGCTTCGGGCAAAAGCGCGATCGCCGCCGGCACAGCATCGGAAAAGAACTGCGCACCCTGGCTGCCGCCGAAGACCAGGAAGCGGAACGGCTCGCTGGCATCCGACGCGACATAAGGCGATTTCGCCGCTTCAAGGACCTGCGGCCTCACAGGATTGCCCGTGGTCACCGTCTTGGCGCCGGCCGCGCTTTCCCCCTCGGGCAGGAACCCGCCGGCAATCGCATCGACCCGGCTCGACAGCGCCTTGTTGGCACGTCCCATGACGGCGTTCTGCTCATGGATCAGCGTCGGCACCTTGCGCCGTGTCGCCGCATAGAGCGGCGGCAATGTCGGATAGCCGCCGAAGCCGACGACGGCGTCAGGCTTGATCCTGGCGATGACACGACCCGCTTGCCGCACGCCTTGCCAGATCGTCCAGAAGGACGCGAGGATGGCGAAGGGATTCTTCGAACCCAAAGTCGCCGAGCGGATGGAGTGGATCGCGGCGGCGGGAAAGTGGCCGGAGTAGCGCTCCGCGCGGCGGTCGGTGGCAAGATGCACCTCCCAGCCCCGCTCGGTCAGCTCATGCGCAAGCGCCTCGGCTGGGAACAGATGTCCGCCCGTTCCGCCGGCCGCCAGCAGGATGACACCCTTCGACATCCGGCCTCATTCCGCCGGCATGGCGCGCTGCGAGAAGGCGTAGCCAATCTGCTTGCGCTTTTCGGGATGCCTGCGCGTCAGCGCCAGCACCATGCCCATCGAGACGGCAATCGCGATCTGCGAGGAGCCGCCGTAGGAAATGAAGGGCAGCGTCATGCCCTTGGCCGGCATCAACTGTAGGTTCACGCACATGTTGATGGCCGACTGCAGGCCGAAAATGGTGACGAGCCCGCCGACGGCGTAACGGGTAAAGTCGTCATGCTCCTTGAGCGCGATGCTCAATCCTCGCAGCACGATGAAGGCGAAAATCGACATGATGAAGAAGCACATGATCAGCCCGAACTCCTCGCCCGCGACCGAAAACACGAAGTCGGCGTGGCTGTCGGGGATGACCCGCTTCACCGTGCCCTCGCCTGGGCCGACGCCGAACCAGCCGCCATTGATCAGCGCCTCGCGGCCCATGTCGACCTGGAAAGTGTCGCCTTCGCCGGTGAGGAACTTGTCGATGCGGGCGGCCACATGCGGAAACACCGTATAGGCCGCGAACACGCCGCCGACGCCGGCAGCCCCCAGCGCGACGATCCAGAACCACGGCAGGCCGGCCATGAAGAACATCACGCCCCAGGTGCCCAGCACCAGCATGGTCTGGCCGAGATCCGGCTGCGCGATCAGCAGCGAGATCACCAAGGCCAGCAGCAGCATGGCGAACAGATTGCCGGGAATGTCGGGCTGGCGCTTGTGCTCGGCAAAGAGCCAGGCGCAAATGATGACAAAGGCCGGCTTCAGGAACTCGGACGGCTGGATCGAGAGCCCGGCGAGCGATACCCAGCGCCGCGCGCCCTTCACCTCGACGCCGATATAGAGAACCGCCACCATCAGCACCAGCATGATGCAGATCATCGCCAGCGACATGCGCCTTATTTGTCGCGCTTCCAGGAAGGAAACCGCGAGCATCACGACGAGCGCCGGGATGGTGAAGATGATCTGTCTTGTGGCGAAGTGGAAGCTGTCGAGACCGATGCGCTCGGCGACCGCCGGGCTTGCGGCGAAGGACAAGACGATGCCGAGCCCCATCAGCGACAGGAATGCCGCCAGGAACCAGCGATCGATCGTCCACCACCAGGTTGCGACCGGACTTTTGTCGAGACGGCTTTGCATCAACGTGGCCCTCCGATGGGTTTCACCCCATCAATAGCAGTCGCAGCTTGCCTGAAGGCTTCGCCGCGAACCTCGAAGTTCTTGAACTGGTCGAAACTGGCGCAGGCCGGCGAAAGCAGGACGACGGCCTCGCCGCCGGTGTCGCCCGCGGCGTCATGGGCGGCGTGCTCGACCGCGGCCGCCAGCGTTCCGGAAATTTCGTAAGGCACCGCCTCGCCGAGCGTGGCGGCGAAAGCGGGAGCGGCCTCGCCGATCAGATAGGCCTTGGCGATGCGTGGGAAGAAACCGCGCAGCGGCTCTATCCCGCCTTCCTTGGGCAGGCCGCCTGCGATCCAATAGATGCGGTTGAAGCTCGACAGCGCGGGAGCGGCCGCATCGGCATTGGTCGCCTTGGAATCGTTGACGAACAGCACATGATCCTTGCGGCCCACCTGCTCCATGCGGTGCGCCAGCCCCGGGAAGCTTTCCAGCCCCGCCTGGATCTCGCCGAGTTCCAGCCCGACCCTGAGGCAGGCGGCGACGGCGGCGAGCGCATTCTGCGCATTGTGCTGGCCGCGCAGCGAGCCGATGCCTTCCAGGAATGCGATGCGGCTGTAGCGACCGTGCACGGCTTCCATCAAATTCGTGCCGTCGGCGAAATAGCCGTCGGTCAGCGGCAGGCGCTTGGAAATGCGGATCACTTGCCGGCCTGCCCGCTCCAGCCGGTCGGCAATCTGGGCGCACCAGGAATCGTCGACACCGATGATCGCGGTGTCGCTGCCGGCGACCAGCCTTTCCTTGATCGAGGCGTAATGGGCCATGGTGCCGTGGCGGTCGAGATGGTCGGGCGTCAGATTGAGCAGGATGCCGGCGGTCGGATTGATCGAGGGCGCGAGATCGATCTGGTAGGAAGAGCACTCCACCACATAGTGCCGTTCGGCCTCGGGCGGATCGAGCGTCATGATGGCGCGGCCGATATTGCCGCCCATCTGGGTGTCGCGTCCGGCCGACTTCAAGATATGCGCCGTCAGCGCCGTGGTCGTCGACTTGCCGTTGGTGCCGGTGATCGCGACGAAGGGTGCGGCCGGCGCGCGCTGGATGCGCTCGCGGCAGAACAGCTCGATGTCGCCGATCACCTCGACGCCGGCGCCGCGCGCCAGTTCCACCGTCCAGTGCGGCTTCGGATGCGTGAGCGGCACCCCGGGCGACAGGACGAAGGCCGCAAAGCGCGACCAGTCGGCGCCGCGCAGGTCGCCGGTCGCGATCCCGGCGGCTGCCGCCTTGGCGACGCTGTCCGGATTGTCGTCCCAGGCGAGGATCTCGGCGCCGCCGGCGATCAGCGCATGCGCGGTCGCAATCCCCGATCCGCCGAGCCCGAAGAGCGAAACGCGTTTGCCTGCAAAGGAAGCGGCGGCGATCAAGCGGGCATCCTATCTGAGCTTGAGGGTGGAGAGGCCGACCAGCGCCAGGATGACGGCGATGATCCAGAAGCGGATCACCACCTGGCTCTCGGTCCAGCCCAGCTTTTCGAAATGGTGATGGATCGGTGCCATCAGGAAGACGCGCTTGCCGGTCATCTTGAAGTAGCCGACCTGGATGATGACCGACAGGATCTCCACCACGAACAGGCCGCCGACGATGACCAGCACGATCTCGTGCTTGGTGGCGACAGCGATGGTGCCGATCAGGCCGCCCATGGCAAGCGAGCCGGTGTCGCCCATGAAGATCGCGGCCGGCGGCGCGTTGAACCACAGGAAGCCGAGGCCGGCGCCGATGACGGCGCCCAGCACAACCGCCAGTTCGCCGGTGCCGGGAACGAAATGGATCTGCAGATACTCGGCGAACACCGCGTTGCCGGAAAGATAGGCGATGACGCCGAACGACGCCGCAGCGATCATGATCGGCACGATCGCCAGCCCGTCCAGACCGTCGGTCAGGTTCACCGCATTGCCGGCGCCGACGATCACGAAGCAGGAGAACGGCACGAAGAACCAGCCGAGATTGATCAGGAATTCCTTGGCGAACGGGAAGGTCAGCGACGACGAGAACGGCGCCTGGCCATTGTGCATGATCACCCAGGCCGCGATGCCGGCGACAACGAATTCGATCGCCAGCCGCGCCTTGCCGGAGAAGCCCAGATGCGACTGTTTCGTCACCTTGAGATAGTCGTCGTAGAAACCGATCGAGCCGAAGCCGACGGTGACCAAAAGCACCACCCAGACATAGATGCTGGAGAGGTTTGCCCACAGAAGCGAGGAGCCGATGATGCCGGACAGGATCATCAGCCCGCCCATCGTCGGCGTTCCGGCCTTCTTGAAATGTGTCTGCGGTCCGTCGGCGCGGATCGGCTGCCCCTTGCCCTGGCGAAGCCGCAGCGAATTGATGATGGTCGGTCCGAATATGAAGACGATCAGCGCCGAAGTGATCAGCGCACCGCCGGTGCGAAAGGTGATGTAGCGGAAGACATTAAAGGCCGAGATCTTGTCCGCGAAATCAACGAGTAAAGTGAGCATCGGTCCCCCGGATCCCGACCTCAGGTCGGTTCAATGGTTGCGGCTTCCGCCGGAAATTTGCCAAGCAATGCCTCGACCAGCTTTGAAAAGCCGATGCCTTTCGACGACTTGACCATCACCACGTCGCCCGGCCTGATCGCCGACATGACGACGGGCTTCAGCTCTTCGGCTCCTGGCCGGTACTCGGTTTCGACATCCGAAGGCAAAACCTCGGCCAGTGCCCGCATCTCCGGGCCGCCTAGAAAGACGTTGCGCGTTTCTGTGCCGACAATAAGTTCGGCAAGGGCCGCGTGGAGCTTCGCCGAATGGCTGCCGAGTTCCAGCATGTCGCCAAGCACGGCGATGCGCCTGCCCTCGCCCGATACCGGCGTGGCGTTGAGCAGCGCCATGGCTGCCGCCATCGACGCCGGATTGGCATTGTAGCTCTCGTCGATCAGCAAGATCGGACCGTTCGGATGGCGCAAAATGTGGCGCCGGCCGCGCCCGCGCTCGGCCGAAAGATCGGCGAGGGCCGCCGCGACCTTGTCGAGATCGGCGCCGACCAGTTGCGCGGCGCCAAGCACCGCCAGCACATTCTGCACGATGTGGCGGCCGGGCGCCCCCACACGGGCCGTCACGTCCCTCTTGCCGATCTTGACCGCGATATCGGAGTGATCGGCATAAAGGTCGCAGCCAACAAGACGAAAGGCCGAGCGGGCGTTCTCGCCGAAGCCGAAGACATGCTCGACACCTGCATCCTTGGCCACTTTCCCGAGCAGCTTCCAACGCGGATCGTCGCGATTGAGCAGCGCGGCGCCGCCGGCCTCTATGCCCTCGAAAATCTCGGCCTTGGCCATGGCGATCTCGTCGAGATTCTTGAAGAAGCCGAGATGGGCGGCCGCGATCAGCGTGACGATCGCGACATGCGGCCTCACCATCTTGACCAGCGGCCTTATCTCGCCCGGATGATTCATGCCGATCTCGAAGATCGCGTAGTCGCAGTCTGCGGGCATGCGCGCCAAGGTAAGTGGCACGCCCCAGTGATTGTTAAACGACTGCGCCGAGGCGTGCACCTTGCCGACCGCCGACAGCACATGGCGCAGCGCTTCCTTTGTGGTCGTCTTGCCCGCAGAGCCGGTCACCGCGATGATCTTGGCCCGTGAGCGAGCGCGCGCCGCAATGCCGAGCTTTTCCAGCGCCGCAAGCACATCCTGCACGACGATCATCGGCGCCGTCAGCCGGCCAAGGGACGGCAGCTTGCCCTCGGCCACCACCAGCACCGCAGCGCCCGCCTTCACTGCAGCGGTTGCGAAATCGTGGCCGTCCATCGTCTCGCCCTTGATGGCGAAGAAGGCGTTGCCCGGCTCGAGGCTGCGGCTGTCGATCGAAATGCCGGTGATGCCTTCCGGCAGCGAGCCGATCGGCCTGCCGCCCATGGCCTCGACAAGCGCTTGCGACGTCCACAGCAAGCTCATGCGGCGCGCTCCTGGAGCGCCTCGCGCACTTCCTCATGATCGGAAAAGTGGAAGGTTTCGGTGCCGATCGTCTGGCCTTCCTCATGCCCCTTGCCGGCGACGATCAGCGTATCGCCGGCATGGAGCATGGCGACGGCCTCGTGGATCGCTTTGCGGCGGTCGCCGATCTCGATGGCGCCGGGCGCCGCGGCAAGGATTGCCGCGCGGATGGTTTCGGGGATTTCCGTGCGCGGATTATCGTCGGTGACGATGACGACATCGGCGAGCCGGGTCGCGATCTCGCCCATGATCGGCCGCTTGCCGCGATCGCGGTCTCCGCCGCAGCCGAAGACGACAACGACCCGGCCCGTGGTGAACGGACGAACCGAGGTCAGGACATTTTCCAACGCGTCGGGCTTGTGCGCATAGTCGACATAGACCGGAGCGCCGGCGGCCGTCGTGCCCACAAGGTCGAGGCGGCCCGGCGCACCTTTGAGTTTCTCCAATGCGGCCAAGGCCTTATCAACGGATGTTCCAGTCGAGATGGCGAGGCCGGCCGAAACCAGCGCGTTGGCGATCTGGAAATCACCTGCCAACGGCAGGTCGATCTCGTGAAGCACACCATCGGCCTCCACCTCGGCACGCTGGCGCCGCCGCTCATGCTCGACGCGCTTCAGCGTCAGGAATTCGCCGTGGCGGCCGACTGTCAGCACGTTCAGGCCCGCTGCCCGCGCGGCATGAACCGTCGGCTGCGACCAGGGATCGTCGGCGAAGATCACGGCCGGCGCCCCCTTCGGCAGCAGCGCGTCGAACAGACGCAGCTTGGCACGATGATAATCCTCAACCGTCGGATGGTAATCCATGTGGTCGCGGCCGAGATTGGTAAAGCCGCCGGCGGCCAGTTTTACGCCGTCGAGCCGACGCTGGTCGAGACCATGGCTGGAAGCCTCCATCGAGGCGTGCGTTACCCCTGCCTCCGCCAGATCCTTGAGCAACTGGTGCAGCGCGACGGGATCGGGCGTGGTCAACGAGCCGTATTCGTTGCGGCCCGGCGCTACCACGCCGGTCGTGCCGATCGAAGCGGCGGCAAAACCTGCCTGCTCCCAGATCTGGCGGGTGAAGGCGGCAACCGATGTCTTGCCGCTGGTCCCGGTTACGGCGACCATCGTCCGAGGCTGCTTGCCAAAGAAGCGCGCCGCGCTCAGCGCCAATGCCAGACGCGGATCATCGACGGCAAGAACCGGGATCGACAGACCGGAGATGGTATTGCCTTTGGCCGCCACGATTGCGGCAGCGCCGCGGCCGGCGGCATCGGCGGCATAGGTCGAGCCATCAGCCTTGCTGCCGGCGAGCGCGAAAAAAACGACGCCCGGTCTTACCTGGCGGGAATCGGAGGAGAGACCGGTAACCTCCAGATCGGGGGAAGCTGTTCCCTCGACAGGCAGGATGCCGGCTAGATTTTTCAGATACATTGAGTCCCGTTCACCGCAACAAAATAGCGCGCAGTTGCCGGCGCGCCCCAAGAATCACTGATAGGAAACCAGCGTTGCACCATTTTCATGGCTGAAATCTGGCTTCACGCCAAGCATCGAAGCCGCACGCCTGATGATGTTGCCTGCCATGATGCCGGCATTCGAGGCGGCGGTGGCGCCCATGCCAGGCTTTTCCGGCTTCGGCTCATCGGCGATAGTCAGCACGATATATTGCGGATCGTCCATCGGAAAGGCGGCGACGAAGGCGTTGAAATTCTTCTCTTTCGAATAACGACCGTTGACGACCTTTTCCGCCGTGCCCGTCTTGCCGCCGACGCGATAACCCGGAACCCTGGCGCTCTTGCCCGAGCCTTTCTCGGCGTTCAGCGCGTAGAGATAGCGCATCCCGTCCACCGTTGTGTCCTTGACCACCCTTTTGGCCACCTCCATCGCCTGCTCGGCCGTGCGCGGCAGAAAAGTCGGCTCGATCAAATAGCCACTCATCAATGCGGCGCAGCCGACGGCAGTTTGCAGCGGCGTGGTCGAGACGCCATGGCCGAAGGCGATGGTGATCGAATTGACCTGCTTCCATACTTTCGGCTCGGTCGGGCGCGCCACTTCCGGCAATTCCGTCTGCATCTTTTCGAGCACGCCTAGCCGATGCAGGAACTCGCGATGCCCTTCGATGCCGACAGCCTCGGCTTCTTTGGCCGAGCCGATGTTGGACGAATAGATGAACACTTCGGGCACCGAAAGCACACGGCCTTTGCTGTGGAAGTCATGGATGGTCTGGCGGCCGATCCTGATCGGGCGCGACGCATCGAAGCGACTCTCCAGCGTCACCTTGCCGGAATCGAGCGCCATGCCGGTGGTGAAGCTCTTGAAGGTCGAGCCCATCTCGTAGAGCCCGGCCGACATACGGTTCAGCCGGTCCTTTTCCTGAGCATTGTAGGGATTGTTGGGGTCAAAATCCGGCACCGAGGCCATGGCCAGGACTTCGCCGGTCTTGATATTGAGGACCACCGCGCCGGCCGCGATCGCGTGGAACCGCTCCATGCCGGTCGCCACCTCGTCGCGCACCACATGCTGGACGCGCAGGTCTATCGACAGCTTCACCGGCTTCAGGTCCCTGGCCACCGCCAGTCCTGACGCCTGCAGATCGGTCAGGCCCTGGTCATCGATGTACTTCTCCATGCCGGAGATGCCCTGATTGTCGATGTTGGTGAGCCCGACAATGTAGGATGACGTTTCGCCGCTCGGATAGAAGCGGCGCTTTTCGGTGCGGAAACCGAGACCCGGGATGCCGAGCGCCATGATGTCGGCCTGCTGCTTCGGCGTCAGCTGCCGCTGCAGCCAGACGAAGCCGGCGCCGCTCTTCAGCTTGTGATAAGTCTGCTCGTAGTCAATCTCGGGAAGCACGGTCGAGAGCTTCTCGATCGCCTCGTCGGCGTCGACGATACGGCGCGGCTCGGCGAACAGCGACGCCGTCTTGATGTCGGTCGCCAGCACCTCGCCGTTGCGGTCGACGATGTCCGGCCGCGATGCAGTGACGCGGCTCTGCGGACCACCTGAATTGTCCGGATTCTGCAGGCCGAGATAGACCAGTCGGCCGGCAATCGTCGAATAGATGGTGAAGAACACCGCCATCGTCATGACGATGCGGGTCTTGGCCTTGCCGCCGGTTGCCTTGCGGGCGGCGTCGACGACGATCGAGCCGTCCTCAGCTGCCTTGCTTCGGCGCTTCAGCAGGTTGCCGATCCCTGGAAGCCTACTGATCATTGCACGGTGCTCCCGGTCACCACCGGATCCTTGCCGTCCGACGGCCCTTTGCCCGAATTGTCGGCCATGCCGCCGAGCGGCTGCGACGACAGGTCCTCGATATTGAGCGGCTTCATCGGCACGTCGTCGAGCCCGCCGATTTGGTGGGCGTTGAGCGGCTCGAGCCCGAGCTGCGACTTGTAGATTTCGGCAAGCTTCTGCAGCCGCGCCGGCTGGGTGAGCAGGCTCCAGTCCGCCTTGAGAAGATCGATTGTGTCTTCCTCGTAGCGGATCTGCGCCTGCAGCTTCTGCACCGCCGCCAGCTGGTCCTCGGCCTCGCGCTTGGTCTTGTAGGTCAATGCCGCCGCCGAGACCATGACGGCGATCAGGACTATATCGCTGGTGCGAAACACGTGCTTACCTCTCCCCCGGCCGCTCGACGGCGGGAAGCTTTGGAAGGCCGAAAATCGAAAAGTCGCCGGCCCGCGCAGGCGCGCCGGTGCGGATGGCCGCGCGCAGCCTCGCCGAGCGTGCCCGCGGATTGCCGGCGATCTCGGCCTCTCCCGGCGTCACCCCGCCGCCGGATTTGCGGAATGTCGCCAACCGCGCCGGCGCGTCCGGCATATGACGCGATCCGCTGGCCGCATCGGCGCGATCGGCGATGAAGCGCTTGACGATGCGATCCTCCAGCGAATGAAAGGTCACGACGGCGAGCCTGCCGCCCGGCTTCAGCACCCGCTCAGCGGCGAACAGCGCGCTCGCCAGCTCGCCGAGCTCGTCATTGACGAAGATGCGCAGCGCCTGGAAGACGCGGGTGGCGGGATGGATCTTGTCCTTCGGCGCGCGGCCGACATGGGTGGCGATGGCGTCGGCAAGATCGAGCGTGCGCTCGAAGGGCCGCTTCTCGCGCCGGGCCTCGATCATGCGGGCGATGCGGCCGGCATGCCGCTCCTCGCCGAGAAAGCCGAAGATGCGGGCAAGGTCGCCCGCCTTGAAGGTGTTCACGACGTCGGCGGCGCTCAGGCCAGCCTGCGCCATGCGCATGTCGAGCGGTCCGTCGGCGCGAAAGGAAAAGCCGCGCCCGGCCTGGTCGAGCTGCATCGACGAGACGCCGATGTCGAGCACGACCCCGTCGGCGCTTTCGGCATGCCTGTCCAGGGTCGAGAACGGCGCCTGAACGAGCTTCAGCCTGCCGCCGGCCTGCTGTTCCAGAGCCTTGCCCGCGGCGATCGCATCCGGATCGCGGTCGATGGCCACGACCGAGGCGCCGCGCTCGAGGATGGCGGCGGTGTAGCCGCCGGCGCCGAACGTGCCGTCGACGATCGTCTCGCCCGCCTTGGGTTCAAGCGCCTCCAGCACTTCGGCAAGGAGGACCGGAATGTGACGGACCAGTCCGCCAACGGCGTGAGGATCATCGCCGTGGCCAGTCATCATTCCGGTCGCTCCCCGGGCTTCGTCCCCTGCCGAAGCTGCAAAAGCCGGGCTCGAGCCTGCGCCCCATAGGCGGCAAGTCGGCCCGGCTGCCAGATCTGGAAGAAATTGCCGCGGCCGACAAAGGCCACCTCGTTCGAGATGCCCGTGTGCTCGCGGATGAAATCGGTCATCGTGATGCGGCCGTCCTGGTCGAGTTTCAGGAACGTCCCGTCGCCATGGCAGAAGAAGGACATATCGTCCGCCGTCTGCAGGAAGGGATCTTCCAGCGCGATCCGCTGCTCGTAGCGGTCGAGCAGATCGAGCCCGCCGACGTCCATCGCCGGAAGGTCGAGGCAGCGTAGCGCATAGAGTTCCGCATAGCCACGTTTCTGCACGACCGAACGGAAATGCGCCGGAACGGATACCCGCCCCTTCGCATCGATCCTGTTCACTGCGTTTGACAGAAATCGGTCCACTACGCCTTACAGCCGCTCTCGCCGCCGCACCCCTGCCCATGTTTTTCTCCGCGCCGCCGCCGCGCATCGCCTCGCGACAAATCGCTTCATTCACCAAGGCGAAGACCGGCAAACGCGCAGCCGCCGCGACTGCCCGATTGGCGTACGCTTCACCCTGACGCGGAACGAAAGCTTGATGAGAATGGGATATCATGGGGTAATATGGGCGTCAACGGGAAGAGGCATCACAAACACGCATGCCACAACCTGAAAGCGCAGGCTCGCGACACGTCTCGTCTTTATCGTCCCTTAAGCCTAACGAAGCGTTTAGAAGGCTCTGGCCCAAAAGGACGCGGCTTGCCGCGAAGGCCCGGCACGCCTAGCGTTCGGACGTCAGTTCAGTGAAGGAATGCGCCCAATGTCCGAAACCGCGAAGTCACGCGCCGCGACACTTGCCCATCTGCGCAGCGGCGATTTCGCCAAGGGCGATCCGATCCCTTTGCCGCTGACAATGGCCTCGATCTTTCATTCGCCGGGCGACGCGACGGGCTTCGATCAATACGGCCGCTTCAGCAATCCGACATGGCACGCGGTCGAGCATGCGCTTGGTCATCTCGAAGATGCGCAGTGCATCGCCTTTCCGTCGGGCATGGCGGCGATTTCGGCAACGTTCTTTGCGCTGGTCAAATCTGGCGACCGCATCCTCTTGCCCTCGGACGGCTACCACACGACGCGGGCTCTGGCGGAGCGTTTCCTGAAACCGCTCGGCATCGCCTATGACGTGAGGCCGACATCGAGCATGCTCGACGGCGGCTTCGCCGGCTACCGGCTGGTCTTCGTCGAAACCCCCTCGAACCCAAGGCTGGATATCTGCGACATCGCCGCCGTCGCCAAGACCGCCCACGAACAAGGTGCGCTCCTCATCGTCGACAACACGACGATGACGCCCTTCGGCCAGCGCCCGCTCGACCTTGGCGCCGACATCGTGGTCTCGGCCGACACCAAGGCGATCAACGGTCACTCGGATGTGCTGTTCGGCCATGTCGCCAGCCGCGATCCGGATATTATCGCCAAGGTCAGGGACTGGCGAGAAACCGCCGGCGGCATTCCCGGGCCGTTCGAGGCCTGGCTCGTGCATCGCGGCCTTGAAACACTTGAGGTGCGGTACGATCGCATGTGCTCCTCGGCGGAAACGATCGCCCGCCGGCTCAAAGGGCATCGCGCCGTGAGCGGCTTGCGCTTTCCAGGCCTTGAGGGCGACCCCTCGCACAATCTGGCGCGTGCCCAGATGGAGCGCTTCGGCTTTCTCATCTCGTTCGAACTGGCTTCGGAAGAGAAGGCCGAGGATTTCATCAACAACTGCGCGCTGATTGAATCGGCGACCTCGTTTGGTGGCGTCCATACATCGGCCGAGCGGCGATCGAAGCGCGGCGATGCCGTGCCGCCCGGCTTCGTGCGGCTGGCCGTCGGCTGCGAGCCGGTGGAAGAGCTCTGGCAGGCGATCGAGGCGTCTTTGGACCGGCTTGGCGGCTGAGCGGCTCGGAGCGCTGTGGAGGAAAATGCCAGCTGGCCTGTAAGCCGGGTTCTGTATGGCCCCCACGCCTTGCGGCGCGGGAACGTGGCGGCCATTCATCTTGGGCGCATGTCGCCATGCGCCTCACGCAACCTACCCGGGCGGTGGGCCGGAAACAGCCCTCGAAGGTTTCCCTTCGCACCGCCCCTATTCGGTCTTGCTCCCGGTGGGGTTTGCCGTGCCGCTTCTGTTGCCAGTCGCGCGGTGGGCTCTTACCCCACCCTTTCACCCTTGCCGCGGCAAATGCCGCGGCGGTTTGCTTTCTGTGGCACTTTCCCTGGGGTCTCCCCCGCCGGCCGTTAGCCGGCACCGTGTCTCCATGGAGCCCGGACTTTCCTCACCCGCAGCCTTTCGGCTCTTGCGGGCGCGGCCGCCCGGCCAGCTGGCAAGGGCGTATAAAGGGATTCGCGCCTGAAAACGCAACAAAAAAGACAACTGTCCCGCTTAGACAGGCGAACCGAGCGCCGCCATCTGCACCTTCACCTTGCTGCAATAGGCGGCCGAAATCGGATTCATCCGCGTCGCCCCATGGCCGGCATTGTATTTGAGGATTGTGCCGCAGGTGGTGCCGCCGCCTAGCCCCTGCGCCATGGCGAGGTACTTCATGCCGTATTTGATGTTGGTGTCGGGATCGAACAGTCCCTTGACCGAACCGGTATAGCCCATCATCCGGGCCGTCGCCGGCTTGATCTGCATCAGGCCGATCTCGCCGGCGCCGCCGACCATGTTGGGCCGGAAGTTGCTCTCGATCGTGATGACGGCCTTGGCCAGCGACACCGGCACGCCGTAGCTTGCCGCATAGCGGGCGATGATCGCCGAATATTGGCCGTCGCCAGTTGCCGAAGAAGACAAGGCGGGCTTTTCAGGACGGATGGAAGCTGTCGCGGTCAGGTCGATGGTTTGCCTGCTGCGCTTTGCGTAGCGTTTGACTCTTGATTTCGCGGACCGCGCTGCGGCGGCTTTCTGCACCTTCGCCGGGGTAGCTCTCTTGGCCGTCGAAGTCTTGGCGCTTGGCGCAGCCTTGGGCTTTGAAGGGGTCGCAGCAAACCCATTGTCCGCCGCCCGGAGGCTCAGGGGGGCGCTGTTCGCTGGGCTGAAGGCAAAAGTCATCACTCCGGCAGCAACGGCTGCCGCTACAACGGTCAATCTTTGCATGTATTCCTGTTCTGTTAGAACCGCGCGAAGAATTTCACGCGGCGGGGCCAATCCAACACCGGAGCATCTTGGAGGGATAGATGCCCGACAACTTGCGGGAGATGCGTTTGGAGACCGAATTGGCGCCAATAAAGGCGAGGCAATTCACTTTGTATGACAAATTGTAATTTAGACAGCTTGGCCGGCTATTTGGAAGAGGCTGCCTTTACCGCAGCCAACAGCCTTTGGAGCGTGCTGATCGTCGAACCGTCCGCCACGCCGTCGACGAGCCGCCGTCGAAAATGCCGCTGAAATGCCGCCACCACGATTTCCGTCTGGCGGTCGAAGACACCCGATATCTCGGCGCTGTAGCCGTAAAGCGCCAGCATCGATTGCAGGGCTTCCACGTCAGCACCTGCGTCGCCCGCCCTCAGCGCCGCGCCCGTCCTGATCGGAGCCGCGGGAACCAGATGGCCGACACCGGCGGCAAAGAGCGCCTTCCAGGGAAACTTCTCGCCCGGGTCGACCTTACGTCCCGGCGCCACATCGGAATGCGCAAGCACCCTTTGCGGTGGAATGGAATGCCGGCCCGCGATCCCCGCGCATAAATCGATCACGGCCTTGACCTGCCGCTTCGGGAAGGTTTTGTAGCCCAGCGAATGCCCGGGGTTGACGATCTCGATGCCGACCGAGCAGGAGTTGATGTCGGTGCACCCGAACCATGAACTCTTGCCGGCATGCCAGGCGCGGTCGCTTTCGCGCACCATTTGCACGATGCGGCCGTCCTCATGCACAAGATAGTGCGAGGATACCTCGCTTGCCGGATCGCACAGCCAGGCCTCGGCCCCGGGCCCCGTCGGCATGCCGGTATAGTGCAGCACGATCATGTCGGGCCTGACCGTCTCGCGTCGCGGACCGAAATTCGGCGATAGCCTGACCTCGGCACCCGGCTGGTCGGGCAAGAAACCGCTCATACGTGCCTGAGGCCCCGTTCGATCATCTCATAGGCGGCATTGATCGCGGCGACCCTTGTCGTGGCGATCTTGATGAATTCCTGCGGCAGGCCGCGCGCGATCAGCCGGTCGGGATGGTTGTCGGAGATCAGCTTGCGATAACGCTTCCTGACCTCCTCGAATGGCTTCCCGCGTTCGACGCCCAGAACCACATAGGGATCGGCGGCGCCGAGATTGACGTGGCGCGCCAGGATCGCCTGGTAATGCGCCTCATCGATCTGAAAAATCTCGGCGATGCGATGCAGGAATTGCCCTTCCCTCTCGTGAACCAGGCCATCCGCCTTGGCGATGTGGAACAGCCCGTCGAGTATGTCTTCCAGCATCTTGCAATTCGCATGACCGGAACCGCAAAGCTGCGACATGCGCTGGGCGTAGATTTCAAATCCGGCAACATCGCGCTTGGCGAGGTCATAGAGGCGCGCCACATTGCGCGTTTCGCTCGGCGGCACCTCAAAGATTTCCTGGAAGGCGCGCACCTCGTCCTGGGTGACGATGCCGTCGGCCTTCGCCATCTTGGCCGAAAGCGCGATCATCGCCACCGAGAAGGCCACGCGCCGGCGTAGATCCGGGTCGCCCGAGTACATGGTCCGCACGGCCTCGACGACATCGCCGACGCCCGAGGACGCCGACGACGAAACACGAGCGATGAAGTCGCCGAGGCGGTCCCAAATCGACATGCGGCTTCTTAGTGCGAACCGGGCACCGCTATCAAGCCGGGACGATGCCGCAGGGCGAACGACTTTGGGGACAGTCCCGCCAAAAGGAAGGCCGGCACAGGGCCGGCCTTCCTGATTTCAGTGGATGAACTTCTACTGCGCGGGCGCAGCAGGAGGTGTTGCCGGAGCCGGTTCAGCAGGCTTCGAAGGGTCAGGGGTGGCCGGCTTCATTGGCTGTTCGTTGGCCGGCGGGTTGGTGCTCTGCGTGGTGGTGTTGTCGGTGCTGCTGTCGCTGCAAGCCGCGACCCCCAGCAGGGCGAGCGCCGAAACAGACGCCAGAATAAGCTTCTTCATGGTATCTCTCCTTCAGCAAACGCTCACGTTTCGGTGAACGTCGCAGAAGAAATGCAGAAATCAGACCTGGGTTTCGTAACGTTGCGTTTCCATGTGTAACACCAGGCGCATGGTTGCCGGGGCCAAAACGGCGAACTAACAGAACGGGTTGTCGCAGATAACGGATAAGCAGCATGCAGGACGCCGCAGCCAACAAATGGGATTTCTGGATCGACCGGGGCGGGACCTTCACCGACATCATCGGCCGCGATCCGCAAGGCCGACTGCATCCCCGCAAGCTTTTGTCGGAGAACCCTGAGGCCTATGCCGATGCCGCTATCCAGGGCATCCGCGAACTGCTTGGACTGAAAACCGGCGCCGCCATTCCCGCGGAGCGGATCGGCGATATAAAAATGGGCACCACTGTCGCTACCAACGCGCTGCTGGAGCGCAAGGGCGACCGCGTGCTGCTGCTCATCACCAGGGGTTTTCGCGACGCGCTGCGCATCGCCTATCAGGCGCGGCCGGATATTTTCGCCAAGGAGATCATCCTACCCGAACAGCTCTATGAGCGGGTGGTAGAGATCGACGAGCGCGTGCGCGCGGACGGGTCCGTCGAGCGCCTGCTCGACATCGCCGCCTGCCGCCCGGCGATCGAGCAGGCCAAGGCCGACGGCATCGACGCGGTAGCCATTGTCTTCATGCACGCCTGGAAATATCCCGACCATGAAAAGGCAGTCGCGAAAGTCTGCCGCAAGATCGGCTTCAGCCAGATATCGGTCAGCCACGAGGTCTCGCCGCTGATCAAGCTGGTCGGTCGTGGCGACACCACGGTGGTCGACGCCTATCTGTCGCCGATCCTGTCACGCTACGTGCAAAGGGTAGCGGGAGAATTGGGCGCCGGCCCGCGGCTGATGTTCATGATGTCATCGGGCGGGTTGACCGCCGCCGACATGTTCCAGGGCAAGGATGCGCTGCTTTCCGGCCCGGCCGGCGGCGTCGTCGGCATGGTCGAGACGGCGAAGCTCGCCGGCTTCGACAAGGTCGTCGGCTTCGACATGGGCGGCACCTCGACCGACGTCGCCCATTATGACGGCGAATACGAGCGCGCCTTCGACACTGAAGTCGCCGGCGTTCGCATCCGCGCGCCGATGATGCGTATTCATACGGTCGCGGCCGGCGGTGGCTCGATCCTGCATTACGAGGCCGGTCGCTTCCGCGTCGGCCCGGACTCCGCCGGCGCCAATCCCGGCCCGGCCGCTTATCGACGCGGCGGCCCGCTCGCCGTCACCGACGCCAATGTCATGCTCGGCAAGCTGCAGCCCGACGTCTTCCCGGCGATCTTCGGCCCCGGTCAAGACCAGCCGCTCGACGTCGCCGCCGTGCGCGAAAAATTCGCGGCTTTAGCCGCCGAGATCGGCGATGGACGCTCGCCCGAAGCGGTGGCCGAGGGTTTCGTCACCATCGCCGTCGAGAACATGGCCAACGCCATCAAGAAGATTTCGGTGCAGCGCGGTTACGATGTCACCGAATATCTCCTGAACTGTTTCGGTGGCGCCGGCGGCCAGCATGCCTGCCTTGTCGCCGATGCGCTCGGCATGGAAGCGGTGCTCATCCACCACTTCTCCGGCTTGCTTTCGGCTTACGGCATCGGGCTGTCGACGGTTTTCGCCTCGCGCCAGCAGGCGTTACTGAAGCCGCTCGCCGAAGAATCCCGCTCCTCGATCGAGGACCTGATTGCGACCTTGCACCAGGGCGTCATCGCCGAGCTTGCAGTGCAAGGCATTGCGCAAGACGCCATCGCCTCAAAGCCGGTCCTGCAGATCCGTTATGACGGCACCGACACAACTTTGCCGGTCAACTTCGAGCACGGCTCGATTTTTCGCGCCAGGAGCGATTTCGAGGCCGCGCACAAGGCGCAATTCGGCTTCGTCTACGAAGACAAGCCGATGATCGTCGAGGCAGTCGGCGTCGAAGGCAGCGATGTCGGGACCGCCGGCCGCGACGAAAGTGAATCAGGGCTCGAAGACCAGGTGGCAAGCCCCTGGCAGTCCCGGCAATTCTTCGCCGACGGCGCCTGGCGCGATGCCGGCATCTTCCGGCGCGAGGATTTGAAGCCCGGTCACAAGGTGGCAGGCCCCGCGCTCGTCATCGAGCCGAACCAGACCATCGTCGTCGAGCCGGGCTGGCAGGCCGAGATCACGGCCAGGAACCACGTGCTGCTGCGGCGTATAGAGAAAAAGGCGCGGCAGGCGGCGCTCGGCACCGAAGCCGATCCGGTGATGCTCGAGATCTTCAACAACCTTTTCATGTCGATCGCCGAGCAGATGGGCGTCACGCTGCAGAACACCGCCTATTCCGTCAACATCAAGGAGCGGCTCGATTTTTCCTGCGCCGTGTTCGACCGCCATGGCGCGCTGGTCGCCAACGCGCCGCACATGCCGGTGCATCTGGGGTCCATGGACCGCTCGGTCGAAACCGTCATCCGCCTGAATTCGGGCGATATCCATCCCGGCGACGTTTTTGCTCTCAACGCGCCCTACAATGGCGGCACGCATCTGCCCGACATCACCGTGGTGACGCCGGTGTTCGACGACGCACGCAAGGAAATCCTCTTCTGGGCGGCCTCGCGCGGCCACCATGCCGATGTCGGCGGCACGGCGCCCGGCTCGATGACGCCTTTGGCCACCACCGTCGACGAGGAAGGCGTGCTGTTCGACAATTTCCGCATCGTCGATCGCGGCCGCTTCCGCGAGGAGGAGCTCGAGGCGCTCCTCACCGACCATCCCTATCCTGCCCGCAATCCCGCCCAGAACATCGCCGACCTCAAGGCGCAGATCGCCGCCAACGAAAAGGGCGTGGCGGAGTTGCGCAAGATGGTCGCGCATTTTGGCCTCGCTGTCGTCGAGGCCTATATGGGCCATGTTCAGGACAATGCCGCCGAGAGCGTGCGCCGCGTGCTGGAAAGGCTGCCCGACAGTTCCGACTACGAGTATGCCACCGACACCGGCCAGGTGATCAAAGTGAAGATCACCGTCGATCGGCAAAGGCGCGACGCGACGGTCGATTTCACCGGCACCTCGAAGGTCATGAAGAACAATTTCAATGCGCCGGAGCCGGTGGCGCGAGCCGCTGTGCTCTATGTCTTCCGCGTCATGGTCGAGGACATGATCCCGATGAACGCCGGATGTCTCAGGCCGATCAATATCGTCATCCCCGACGGTTGCATGCTCAAACCCTCCTACCCTGCCGCCGTCGTCGCCGGCAATGTCGAGACCTCGCAGCATGTCACCAACGCGCTGTTCGGCGCCATGGGCGCGATGGCCAACGCGCAAGGCACAATGAACAATCTCACCTTCGGCAACCGGCAATACCAATATTATGAGACGATCTGCTCCGGCTCGCCGGCCGGCCAAATGAATTCGGGCCGCGGCTTTGCCGGTACCTCCGGCGTCCACACGCATATGACCAATTCGCGGCTTACCGATCCCGAAGTGCTGGAACTGCGCTTCCCGGTCGTGCTGGAAGACTTCCACATCCGGGATGGTTCCGGCGGCAAAGGCAAATGGAACGCCGGCAGCGGCACCAAACGCACGATCCGCTTCCTCGAAAAAATGGAATGCGCCATCCTCTCCTCTCACCGAGATCGCCCGCCGCAGGGTCTGAACGGCGGCGGCGACGGGGAGGCCGGCTCGACCAAGGTCAGACGCAACGACGGCTCGATCGAGGTGCTCAAGGCCTGCGACCAGACCACGCTCGACGCCGGCGAGGCCGTCATCGTCGTCACGCCGACGCCCGGCGGATTCGGCAAGGCCTAAGACTCAGCGTCGGCAGCCTGTCACCCGCCTGTCACAACGCTGCGCTACCCGCTTGCGCCAATGCAAACGGGGAATCAGCTTGCCATGTCGGATGTATCGGGAGAACTCGTTTTTCGACGCGGCAAGGAGGTTGGAAAAGCCGTCTACCAGAACCGCGCCCTGTCGAAGGACGGCATTTCCGAGCGGCTTTTCGCCTTCCTGTTTTCCGGCCTTGTCTATCCCCAGATCTGGGAAGACCCGGAGGTCGACATGGACGCCATGCAGCTTGGCGCCGGCCATCGCGTCGTCACAATCGCATCGGGCGGCTGCAACATTCTGGCTTACCTCACCCGTTCGCCGGCCCGGATCGACGCCGTCGACCTCAACGCCGCGCACATCGCGTTGAACCGCATGAAGCTGGAGGCGGTGCGCCATCTGCCCTCGCAGGGCGATCTGTTCCGTTTCTTCGGCGCAGCCGACACCAGCCACAACTCGGAAGCTTACGACCGCTTCATCGCGCCGCATCTCGACCCGGTCAGCCGTCACTACTGGGAGCGCAGGAACTGGCACGGCCGCCGCCGCATCGCGGTTTTCGACCGCAACTTCTACCAGACCGGCCTGCTTGGCCTCTTCATCGCCATGGGCCATCGTGTGGCAAAACTGTTTGGTGTCGATCCGGCCGGCATCATGAAGGCCGAGAACATCGGCGAGCAGCGCCGTTTCTTCAACGAGCAGCTGGCGCCGGTCTTCGACAAGAAGCTGCTGCGCTGGGCGACATCGCGCAAGGCCTCGCTTTTCGGTCTGGGTATTCCGCCGGCACAGTACGACTCGCTGATCACGTCCGGCGACGGCTCGATGGCGAGCGTCTTGAAGACGCGGCTGGAGAAGCTCGCCTGCGATTTCCCGCTGAAGAACAACTATTTCGCCTGGCAGGCCTTTGCCCGCCGCTATCCGCAGCCCGGCGAGGCAGCCCTGCCTGCCTATCTGGAACAGCGCAACTACAAGACGATCCGCGCCAACACCGAACGCGTCTCCATCCATCATGCCAACTTGATCAAATTCCTCGCCGGCAAGGATGCTGGCTCGGTCGATCGCTTCGTCCTGCTCGATGCCCAGGACTGGATGACCGACGACCTGCTCAACGATCTGTGGACCGAGATCACCCGCACGGCCTCGGTTGGCGCGCGCGTGATCTTCCGCACCGCGGCCGAGCCCAGCCTGCTGCCGGGCCGCGTCTCGGGTTCCCTGCTCGGCCAGTGGCGCTACGAAGCCGAGGCCTCGCGCGAATTCTCGGCCAGGGACCGCTCGGCGATCTATGGCGGCTTCCATCTCTATGTGAAGCGCGCCGCATGAGCACGACGGAGCTGCCGGTCCGCCATGCCGAACTGATGGATGGCGTCTATCGCTGGCAGCGCCATATCTACGACATCACCCGCAAATACTACCTGCTCGGCCGCGACCGGCTGATAGCGGGGCTCGACGTGCCGCAAGGCGGTACCGTGCTCGAGCTCGGCTGCGGTACCGGCCGCAACATCGTACTTGCCGCCCGGAGCTATCCGGACGCCCGCTTCTTCGGTTTGGATATCTCGGCCGAGATGCTGGAGACGGCAAACGCGGCCATCGCTCGCGAAGGTCTCTCCGACAAAGTCAAACTGGCGCGCGGCGACGCCACGGATTTCGATCCCGCGGCGCTCTTCGGCGCACGGCGTTTCGACCGTGTCTTCGTATCCTATTCGTTGTCGATGATCCCCGGCTGGGAGAAGACTGTGTCGGCCGCGCTTGCCGCGCTCGCACCCGGCGGCTCGCTGCATGTCGTCGATTTCGGCCAGCAGGAGGGCCTGCCAAACTGGTTCCGGGCCTTGCTGCGCGGCTGGCTGCGGAAATTCCATGTCACACCGCGCGCCTCGCTGCGCGACGTCCTTGACTCGGAGTCGGAACGGACCGGCGCAACCTTCCGTTTCAGAACGCTTTATCGCGGCTATGCCTGGCTCGGCGTCATCGGAGCTCGAATGTAGAGAGCCTTACTGGTGTAAAGCTTTCACCAGCGCGGCCACCATCGCCTGCGGCCGATAGCCGAGCTTGGCAGGTGTCAGCCCGAGCCGTACCACCACCAATTGCTCCGACGGAATGATGGCCACTGTCTGGCCGTCATGGCCTTCCATCCAGTAGGTGTCCTTGGGCAGGCCGGCGGCAGCGCCCGCACCCGGATTCTCCTCATCGCCCGGACCCTCGATCCACACCTGGCCGTTCCCGTAAACCTTCGAGGCCGGCGCCGGCTGCCGCATCCAATCGACGAAGCCGGTGGGCAGGATCTGTGCGCCGTTCCAGACACCGCCCTGCAGAAGGAACTGGCCGAAGCGGGCCCAGTCGTGCGCCGTGGCATAGAGATAGGACGAGCCGACGAAAGTGCCCCGCTCGTCGGTTTCGAGCACCGCGCTGCGCATGCCGAGCGGCTCGAACAGCGCCGTGCGTGGCCAGCTCAGCGCCTTCGCCTTGTCGCCGATTGCCTCCTGCCACAGCCGCGACAGCATGACGGCCGTGCCGCTCGAATAGGAAAATGCCTTGCCCACCTCGCCGCCGAGCGGCTTGGTCTCGGCAAAGCCCGCCATGTCCGGCTCGAGATAGAGCATGCGCGTCACGTCGGCGACGTCGCCATAGTTCTCGTTGAACTCCAGCCCGCTCGACATCGCCATCATGTCGGCAAGACTGATCGCCGCCCGACCGTCGGCCTTCCACGGCGAGAACAGGCCCTTGTTGTCGAGCGCCATCTTGCCGTCCTTGACCAGCGTGCCGACGATCGCGGCATTCACCGTCTTGGTCATCGACCAGCCGAGCAGAGGCGTCTTGGCCGAAAAACCCTCGCCATAGCGTTCAGCGACGATGCGGCCGTTCTTCACCACCACGACCGCGCGCATGCCGGTCCCGACCATCGCGCCATCGTCAACGATCTTCGTCACCGCGGGGTTTTGCAGGGCGTCTACCCTTTCGCCCTCCGGCCAGAGCGCATCCTGCGAGGCCACCGCCAAAGGCTCGATGTGGACGGAGGTCTGCCGCGCCTTGCCGGTGTCGCCATCCGGAACCGACGCGCAGCCGACCCCGTCGCGCTCTACGGCGACGCTCTTGCCAAGCGTCCAAAGCAGGCCCGCCGAAACGAGGCCCCTTTCCTTGTCGACGGATACCTTCATCAGCTTGAGCAGCGGATGGCCCGGCGCCTGCACGTCGACGGCCAGCACTTCATTCGGGTCGCGGCCGGCGATGAACACGTTGGAGCAGACGATCTTGGCCGCATAGCCCGAGCCGACACGGATCAGTTCGGGCGGCGCAAGATAGAGCCAGGCGAAGAGCGCGACCACCGCCAGCACAATGAGGCCGAGCAGCCATTTGATGAACTTCACAACAGCCCGCATCTTTCCGCCCTTGGATTTTCCGGTTCGCTTTATGTCATCGATTTGCCGCCATTGCTTCTCCAAAATCATGGTCGATGTCGAGCGCCGTCAATGGATTATCAACCATGTTCGGCGATGAACGGAGAGACTGGGCGGTCCTGTGGGGCGATCGTCCGGAGGGGCGCGCGGAAGCGACCACCATCAGTGAAGAACCCATCAGCGGCCGGCTGATCCCGGCTCGGGGGATACTATGCGCCGTCTTGCGGCCATCCTGATGCTTACGCTGTTGAGCGCCTGCTCGACCGTGGACGATCTATCGCCGCTGGCGCCGTCATCGCAGACGATCGCCCTGCGCGCGCCCCGTTTCGAAGATTCCAAGCCGCATGAATGGGACAGCGGCGCGCCGTGGAATTATGCGGTCCACGGCACCGACGTCTCAAAATACCAGACCTCTGTCGACTGGCCGACGGCCAAGGCCAGCGGCATCTCCTTCGCCTTCATCAAGGCGACCGAGGGCGGCGATCGCTTCGACGATTATTTCAACGAGCACTGGGCACGCACCAAGGCCGTCGGAATCCCGCGCGCGGCCTATCATTTCTTCTATTTCTGCACCCCGGCCGCCACCCAGGCGCGCTGGTTCATCGCCAATGTTCCGAAAGATCCGTCGGCGATGCCGCCGGTGCTCGACATGGAATGGAACCCGAAGTCGCCGACCTGCCGACTGCGCCCTGATCCCGCGACGGTGCGCAGCGAGATGACCACCTTTCTCGAGATCGTCGAGCGCCATTATGGCAAGAAGCCGATCATCTATACGTCGCTCGACTTCTTCGATGACAATAACCTGGCGACGTTCCGCGGCTATCCTTACTGGCTGCGCTCGGTCGCCGGCCATCCGCGCCAGAAGTATGGCAGCCATCCTTTCACCTTTTGGCAGTACACCGGAACCGGCATCGTGCCCGGCATGACCGGCAAGTCCGACATCAATGTTTTCAACGGCTCGGAAGCCGCCTGGAACAAGTGGCTGCGGCAGAACACCCGTTGACATCGGCCCCCTTGCCTGCTTTCGACATGGCGGGCGGTGATAGTTGCAACCGCTGGCGATGCGGAGCGGCGCACCCCACCGGGGTGCCGCACGGCGCTCCTGAATTTTGAAATCTACGCATGATGCGTCCGCACCCGGCCGTGATCATGCCCCGGTCTCGTAAGGGAAGCGATGCGATTGCGCGTTGAAATCCTGGCGGCGCTGCTGGTCGGCGCTTTCGCTTGGCCTGCGGCGGCGCAGGAATGCGGCGGCGATTTCGAAGCGTGGAAACAGGGCGTGGCCGCGGAAGCCAAGGCAGCCGGCGTCGGCGCCGTTGGCCTGGAGGCGCTGGAAAATGCCGCGATCGACGAGAAGGTGCTGTCGCGCGACCGCGCTCAAGGGGTGTTCGCCCAGACCTTCACCCAATTCTCGAACCGCATGATCTCGGCCTATCGCCTGAAGCAGGGCGCGGCCAACCTCAAGAAATATGCCGACGTCTTCGCGCGCGCCGACAAGGAATTCGGCGTGCAGCCGGCCGTCATCACAGCGTTCTGGGGACTGGAGACGGATTTCGGCGCCGTACAGGGCGATTTCCACACGCTGGACGCGCTGGTCACCCTCGCGCACGACTGCCGCCGCCCTCAGTTGTTCCGGCCGCAATTGGTGCCGTTGCTGACCTTGATCGACCGCGGCGTGCTGCCGGCCGATGTCAAGGGCGCCTGGGCCGGCGAGATCGGCCAGACGCAGATTCTGCCGACCGACTATCTCGCCCGCGGCGTTGACGGCGACGGCGACGGCAAGGTCGATCTCCGGAACAGCGTGGCGGACGTGATCATGACCACGGCCGACAAAATCCTGTCGCGCGGCTGGAAGCGCGACCAGCCCTGGGTCGAGGAGGTGCGTGTTCCCGACGACATGCCCTGGGACCAGACCGGCCGCACCAACAAGCTGCCGCTGTCGCAATGGGCCCAATGGGGCGTGACCAATCCGGACGGCACGCCGCTCGTCGACAACGGCCTGAAGGCCGGGCTCGCCTTGCCCATGGGTCGCAAGGGTCCAGCCTTCCTGACCTACGACAATTTCGACGTTTATCTGGAATGGAACCAGTCCTTCACTTACGCGCTCACCGCTGCGGTGCTGGCGACCCGTCTGGCCGGGGCGCCGCAATTCGACCCGCGCACGCCCGAGCCCGGCCTCAACGGTGACCAGATGAAGGCCCTGCAGACCAAGCTTGAGGCCAAGGGCTACGATGTCGGCACGGTCGACGGTATCCTCGGCACGAATACCCGCGAAGCGATCCGCAAGGAGCAGATGCGCCTGGGCATGGCCGTGGACGGTTGGCCGACGCCGGAATTGCTGGCGAAATTGTAGCGCCCTGTCCTTCTCCCACAAGGGGAGAAGGGGGAGCTCAATCCGCCATCGTCTCCAGGCTTGCGAAACCTTGCGGCGCGTCGCCCTCGTCGAACGGCGTCGTCACCTCCACGAACGTGTCGGGATAGAACCCGTTGAATCGCGTCCTCAATGACAGCGAGTAGGCGCCGATATGGCCGATCTCGATCCAGTCGCCGGTGTCGACCGTTTCCGGCAGCCAGAACGGCCTCGACAATATGTCGACGGAATCGCACGTTGCGCCGCAAACCTTGAACGGCACGACCGTCTTGTCGCTGCCATTGCGCGTGCGGATCGCCGGATCGGGAATGAAGCGCGCCGGCAGCGTGATCTTGCCGGTCCATGAATCCGAGAGCGACGCCCAGATGCCGTCATTGATGTAGAGCCTTTTGCCCTTGCGCAAGAGCACGCGCACGATCAGCGACAGGCAGCGCGCCACGATCACGCGGCCGGGTTCGGCGACCAGCGGCATCTCGTCGAACTGGTATTCCTTGAGGTCGCCGGCCAGCCGCGACATGAGCTGGCCGAGTGACGGCATCTCGATGTGCTTGCGGTTGGGATCGTGGCCGTACTCGGCCGGAAAGCCGCCGCCCACGTCGAGCCCGGCAATGTCGAAGGTCAGCCGGTTGCGCACCCAGTCCGCAGAGGCCAGCGCGCGCTCGTAGGTGTCGGGGTCCTCGATCTGGCTGCCGACATGGAAGCACAGCCCGACCTTGTAGCCGGTACGGTTGAGCCGCTCGGCAAGCTCCACCGCATTGGCGGGACCGGCGCCGAATTTCTTCGACAGCTCATAGGCCGCGTGGCCTTTGGTCTGGATGCGCACGAAGACGGTGAGAGCGCCGGGATCGATGTCGAGCGCACGCACCACGCGCGTCAGCTTGGTGATCTCGTCCTCATGATCGAGCGAAATCACGCGGATGCCGTATTTCTCCAGCGCCAGCTTGATGTCCGACTGCGCCTTGATCGGATGCATGTAGAGCATTTCGGACTCGGGCGAGACGGCCCGCACGGCGGCGAACTCGCCGGGCGAGGCGACGTCGAAGGCGCTCACGCCGGCCTCGACCAGCGTCTTCAGCACGATCTGCTCGCCATTGGTCTTGACCGCATAGGCGGTCTTGCCCGGGAACATGCCCATGAACTGCAAAGCATCGGCCTTAAGCACCTGCGGGCGGAAGCAATAGACCGGATCGTCCGGACGAAGCGCCAGTGCCGCCTCGCGGGCATTTTCGAATCGCTGCATGGACGAATCCTTGATCTCGGCGCGCACAACTAATCCTAGCTAGCCGCCAAAGAAAACAGTTCTGTGTCTCGCCTTCGCCTGCGAGCGGCCGCACCCCTTTTTTGCGTCACGCTAAACCATTGTGCAGGTTTCGGGTGGCCCTTGCCACCGAACCGTATATCGGTTGGAGCTGGTTCGGCGGATTGAGGGAGCGATCGGCATGGGAGGGGTGACGACATGACGATGGCGGCTGGCGCCGCGCCGACACCCGGACCGATGACGCTCAGGGATTGGGCGCAGCTCCTGCTGCTCGGCGCGATCTGGGGCGGCTCCTTCTTCTTTGCCCGCATTGCCGTGGCGGAGATCCATCCTTTGGCGCTGGTGCTGTTTCGCGTCGCCATCGCGGCGGCCGCGCTTCAGCTCTATCTGGCGATCCGCGGCCCGTCCTTCCGTCTCGCCTTTCCCCACGCCGGCCTGTTCTTCCTGCTGGCGTTGGCCAACAATGTCATTCCGTTTTCGCTGATCTTCGCCGGCCAGACCGAGCTCGGCGCCGGTATTGCCTCTGCGCTCAATGCCACGACGCCATTTTGGACGCTGCTCCTCGCCAATGCGCTCACCGCTGACGAAAAACTGTCCTGGAACAAGCTGGCCGGTATCTCGCTCGGCGTTGCAGGAACAGCTGTCATGATCGGTCCTGGTTTGGCTGTCGGTCTCGGCGAGCCGGTCTGGGCCAAGTTCGCGCTGATCGGCGCCTCGGTGTCCTACGCGATTGCCCTGATGATCGCGCGCCGCTTCAAGGGGGTGCCTGCGCCGGTCATCGCCACCGGGCAACTGACCGCATCGACCATCATCATGATCCCCGTCGTGCTGATTGCCTACGGCCCGGCCGGGCTGTTTTCGGTCTCGCCGCCGGTCTGGGCCGCGGTGCTCGGGCTGGCCCTGCTCTCCACAGCCTTTGCCTACATCCTCTATTTCAACCTCGTTGCCTCGGCCGGCGCCACCAACGCCTCGCTGGTCACTTTGATCGTACCGGTGAGTGCCGTGCTGCTCGGATTCCTGTTTCTGGGCGAGCGGCTGCAGCTCTTCGAAATGGGCGGCATGGCGCTGATCGGAGTCGGTCTGATCACCTGACGGGCGCCTGTTCGGCCGATGGTAGCGGTGCCATGCCACGGCTTCGCCATAATTTATTCACAAACCCTTGGTTCGATTTTTGCCGAAGAGTTTCAATGGCTAACGGCAAATTCGAGGTCGCAAATTCCACAATCGCGTCGCAATGCAGCACATTTTCCGCTTGCCTGTGACCCAAATGACTCTAGATTCCGGCCATAGCTCTTAAGAGGAGGCTATGGCATGGGACTGACGAGGCCAATCAACGCATTGATGATTTGTGCTGCGTTTGCATTCATCGGCGCCCTTATCATGGGCGTTCTTCCCTGACCCGCCGAAGCCGGGAAGACCAGCACCGAGGATGAGTCCAACCGATTCGAAAAGGCCGGGTTCCGCCCGGCCTTTTCCGTTTCAATCATTGTTTGGGATGCATGTCGTTTCGCAAAACCGCTGCACACTTCATCAGGCCGCGGCCGAGCCGGCCGCCTCCGCCTCATGCGAGCGGATGCCGATCATGTGGCAGACGGCGAAGACCAGATCGGCACGGTTCATCGTGTAGAAATGGAAATCGCCGACGCCGCGCTCGACCAGATCATGGACCTGCTCTGCCGCGACCGCTGAGGCCACCAGTGCATGCGTTTGCGGATCGTTCTCCAGCCCTTCGAAGCGCTCGGCCAGCCAGGCCGGCACCAGCGCGCCGCAGCGGGAGGAAAAATTGGCGACCTGGGTGAAGTTGTGCACCGGCAGGATGCCCGGCACGATCGGGATGTAGATGCCGGCGCGGCGCGCGCGCTCGACATAGCGCTCGTAGAGGTCGTTGTCGAAGAAGAACTGGGTGATCGCCCGCGTCGCGCCATTGTCGACCTTGCGCTTGAGCATGTCGATGTCGGTGGCGAAGTCCGGGCTTTCCGGATGCTTTTCCGGATAGGCCGAGACCGAGATGTCGAAATCGCCGACGCTCTTCAGCGCCCCGACCAGTTCGGCGCCGTTTGCATAACCATCGGGATGCGGACGATAGGCGGTCCCCACGCCTGCGGCCGGATCGCCGCGCAAGGCGACGAAACGGGTGACGCCAAAGTCGGCGAATTCCTGGATGACGGCGTCGACCTGATGCCGGGCCGCGTCGACGCAGGTCATATGCGCCGCCGGCGTCAGCGTCGTCTCGTTGAGAATGCGCTTCACGGTGCGCGCCGTGCGCTCTCGGGTCGAGCCGCCGGCACCGTAGGTCACCGAGACGAAGCGCGGCTTGAGCGGCTCGAGCCTTGTGACGGTGTCCCAGAGCCTTGCTTCCATCTCATCCGTTTTGGGCGGGAAGAACTCGAACGAAACCCGGACCTTGTCGCCAATATCGGGGCGGCGGGAAAAGCGGAACTGGTTCATCAGGCTGTTTCCCTTGCTGGAAGTGTGTCGTTGGACGGATCGGCGATCAGCAGGCGGCGATCGCGACCCAACCAGAGCTTGACGGTGAGTCTCGCCTCGGCCTGGCCGCGCGGCTCGAATTCCTGGCTCTCTTCGAGGTCAAGTCCTGCCTCCTCGAACCAGTCGGCGATCTGCCGGTCGGAAAAGCCGAGCCGCATATGCGCGTGCTGGTCGCGCAGGAACTCCAGATTGTGAGGCGCGAAATCGACGATCACCAGCCTGCCGGACGGACGCAACAGCCTCGCCGCCTCGCCAATGGCGCGGGCCGGATCGTCGAGATAGTGCAGAACCTGGTGGATGGTGACGAGATCGAAGGCGTTGCGCTCGACGGGCGGCGAAAAGATGTCGCCCTGGCGCACCTGCGCATTGGCGACGCCGGCCTTGTCGAGATTGGCGCGCGCCACCGTCAGCATCTCGCGCGACATGTCGATGCCGACGCCGCGCCGGTAGAGCGGCGCGAAGATCTCCAGCAGCCTGCCCGTGCCGGTGCCGAGGTCGAGCATCGACTGGAACGGCCGTTTGCCGACAAGCTTGAGCAGTGCCGCTTCCACCGCGCGATCCGGCACATGCAGCGAGCGGATGCGATCCCAGCTGGCGGCGTTCTCCGAAAAATACTCCGCGGCCCGGTCCTGCCGCTTGCGCTTGACAGCGGCCAGCCGCTCCAGGTCGCGCACCACCTGCGGGTCGGCCTCGCGCACGCCAGAGACCAGCCGCTGAACGAAATCGCGCGAGCTGTCTGTGTCCGATAGCCTGAAAAAGGCCCAGGACCCTTCCTGGTAGCGGCCGATCAGCCCGGCATCGAGCAGCAGCTTCAGATGCCGTGAGACGCGCGGCTGCGACTGGCCAAGGATTTCGGTGAGGTCGGAGACCGTGAGATCGCCGCGCGACAGCAGCACCAGAATGCGCAGGCGGCTGGATTCGGCAGCCGCCTTCAATGTATCTACCATCGTGTCGAGCGTGACATGCATGAAAGGTTCTCGCTGAAAGATATAAAGATATGTTTATGTCGAATTTGAAAGCCTGGCAAGCGCTATGTCGCTCCCTGACAAGAAAATGGCGCAGCCATGATCCGCGCATTGCAGGCCATGCGTCCGCGGATTGATTGAACGATGTTCGAGAGACGCGAGGACGAGACGCTCTTGGAAAACGACCCGGCCGATCTGCCGCCGGACGGCCATGTCGTCTTCATCGGCCGGATCGCCTCGCCTTGGACGAGCCGCGAGGATTGTCCCAAGAACATGCGCGCCGCCCGCGAGACCGGCCGGACTGCGGCCATCCTGATCGACAAGCCCTACCGCCGGGGGCTGCAGAACCTCGATCGCGCCAGCCACATCGTCATCCTGTCCTGGCTCGATCATGCCCCACGGAATTTGATTGTGCAGAAACCGCGCCATGCGGCTGAACCGAAAGGCGTTTTCTCGCTGCGCTCCCCTGCCCGGCCGAACCCTGTCGGCCTGCACATCGCGAAGCTCGTCGCGCTCGATATCGAGGAAGGCCGGATCGAGATCGACGCCATCGACGTGCTCGACGGCACGCCGGTCGTCGACATCAAGCCCTACTATGCGTCGACCGATGCCTTCCCTGAGGCGGCCATTGCCGGACGCGAGGAGAAATGAGCGCGCCGACCGGCCGCCGCCGCGCGATTGCCAAGGCGCTCACCGCGCTCTTGCCGCTCGCCCCCTATTCCGACATGGAAAAAATCCGCGCCGATGCCGGAGCCGTGCATATGAAGAGCTTGCCGCCGACGATCGCGGTGTGGCTGGCAACCATCGCGCATGTCCGCCACACCCATACCGACTATGACAAACTGCTGGCCGAAGGCTATGACCGCGACTCGGCACGCTTCTTTGTCATCGACGAGACCAATGAGGTGCTGACCCGCTGGCGCGCGACGCGGCTGCTGGAAGAGGATGACGAGGACGAGTAAAGCACAGGCTAGGCTAGACAGCGCCGTTGGCCTGGCTCTTACTTCATTCGAAGCGGGACGCTAGCCTGCCTTTCCACAACGACGAAGAAGGAGCGAAATGAGCCAAGCCGCCCCCGCGCCTGCCGCGCCACTACCCGTTCTGTCAGAGCGTCATCTCGATCCGCATGCCTATCCCAACGGCGTCGCTTACCTCGATGGACAATATCTGCCGATGTCGCAGGCAAAGGTGTCGGTGCTGGACTGGGGCTTTCTGCATTCCGACGCCACTTACGACACGGTCCATGTCTGGGACGGCCGCTTTTTCCGTCTCGATCTGCATCTCGACCGTTTCTTCGGCGGGCTGGAAAAGCTTCGCATGACCATCCCGTTCGACCGCGACGGCGTTGCCGAAATCCTGCACAATTGCGTCGCGCTGTCCGGCCATCGCGCCGCCTATGTCGAGATGCTGTGCACGCGCGGTGCCTCGCCGACCTTCAGCCGCGATCCGCGTCAGGCGATCAACCGGTTCATGGCTTTCGCCGTCCCCTTCGGCTCGGTCGCCAATGCCGAACAGTTGCGAAGCGGCCTCCACGTCGCGATCAGCGACAAGGTCCGTATCCCACCTGCCTCGATCGATCCCTCGATCAAGAACTACCATTGGCTGGACCTGGTGCGCGGGCTCTACGACGCTTATGACCGCGGCGCCGACACCGCGCTGGTCCTCGACTTCAACGGCAACCTCGCCGAAGGTCCAGGCTTCAACGTGTTCTGTGTCAGGGCAGGCAAATTGACCACGCCCGCCGTCGGCGTGCTGCCCGGCATAACGCGCCGCACCGTGTTTGACCTGTGCGCCGAGGCGCGACTGTCCGCGGTTGCCGCGGATGTCAGCGTGGCCGCGCTCAAGTCAGCCGACGAAGTCTTCATCACCTCGACGGCCGGCGGCATCATGCCCGTCACGATGATCGACGGTGCTCCGGTTGCCGATGGCAAGGTCGGGGCGATCACTGAGCGTCTGATGCGCCTCTACTGGCAAAAGCACGAGGATCCGGCTTGGTCGAGCGCGGTGCGCTACGGATGACGACCAAAGCCACTCCAACAGTTCACTCAGAGCGAGACTTGAACCGGCGATATCCAAAGCCGAAGCCCGATCACGCGCGATAGATCCACTGCTCCGGCACCCGCACCGAAATCTCTTCGCCGGTCCTGATGATGCCGGGTTTTTCGACCCAGGCGACCAGACCGCGCAGCCTCTTCGCCGTCTTCGGAAACAGCAAGGCCGTCGCGTCGCGATCCGCCGCGTTGACATGTTCGGCGATCGATTGCCCGGCGACCCGGCAGGGCTTGTTCTGGCCGTCGATCTTGATCGTCACGCCGCCCTTGAAGAACAACAGCGACCCCGCCGGCAGCATCGAAAGATGCGGCAGGCCTTCGATCATCAGGTTGGCGCCGATCCATTCCGCCTTGATCTCCTCGAGGCCCATGCGGTGGGCGACGATGGCGAGCTCATTTGCGGCGACGAGCGACAATTGCCGCTCGTTGCGCATTTCGGTGCCGCGCGGGTACCAGGGCTCGCGCCCGCCGGAGCGCCGCGTCGCGCCGGCATGGAAGTCACCCTCGATCCCGTCGAAGCCAAGGCGCAATTCGTCCACTGGCCTTGTCTCGAAATGATCGGACGGCGCGGCATAGAGTGCCGCTGCCAATGCTGTCAGCTTGCGGCCGGCGACGATGTCGGCCGTCGGCTCCGCCGACGGAAAAAGCTCTAGGTTCGTTTCCTGCATAGCGTTGGTCTAGAGACGCTCGGCTACTCGGTCCAGTCGAAAGCGCTGATGATCCGATCACAGCGCTTGATGGCGATCACGACTTTCTTACCTGAAGACGCCGCACGCTTTCACGTTCCGCCGCATTGCCGCCCGCGCCGGCGGCGTAAATGGCGGCGCGAACTTGGGAGGGTTCAGATCATGCAGGTTCAACATGCGATCGCCGCGCTCTGGTTGGCCTGGGTGGTGTCTTGGGTGCTGGCCGCCGCGTGGGCCGATCCAGCGCAAAAGCGCGCGGACTTCAAGGCTGAGGCCCGTTACCGGGTTCTCTGGCTGGCCGGCACCTTTCTGCTGTTCGCGCCGGCGCACGGCTATGTCGGCCGATTGCGGCTGTGGACGCCGACGCTTGCCGAGGGCTGGATCTGCGTCGCCCTGATCGCGATCGGCATCGCTTTCGCCTGGTGGGCGCGCTTGCATCTCGGTCGGCTGTGGTCGGGCACCGTCACCGCCAAAGCCGATCACCGCGTGGTCGACACCGGTCCCTATCGGCTGGTCCGCCACCCGATCTACACCGGCCTGCTGGTGTCGATCCTCGCTACCATGGCAGCCAAGGGCACTGTCTGGGGTGTTGCCGGCACTGCCCTGCTGCTCGTCGGCATCGTCGTCAAGGCCAGGCTGGAAGAGAGCTTCCTGCGCGGCGAGCTCGGCCCCGCATATGACGACTATGCCAGGCGCGTGCCGATGCTTGTGCCGTTCGTCCCCGCCTGAGCCGGTTTACAACATCCTCAGCAGCGCGCCGCCGATGGAATAGCCGGCGCCGAAGGCGCAGAGCAGGCCGAAATCGCCGGCCTTCATGTCCGCATGATTTTCGGAGAGTGCCACGATGGCGCCGGCGCCCGCCGTGTTGCCGAGGCGTTCCAGCACCATCGGCGCGCGGTCGTGGTCGACATCGTGGCCGAAGGCGAGTTTCAGGATCATCGCATTCATGCGCGCATTGGCCTGATGCAGCCAGAAGCGGCGGATGCCTTGCGGCGTCAGACCATGCTCGGCCAGGAACTCGACGATGAACTTGTGGCCCGCGACCGTGACTTCCTTGAACACCTTGTTGCCGACCTGCTTGATCAGATTGCCCTCGAGTTTGATCTGGTAGGGATCGTCCTGGGCAGTGCGGGTGTGGTAGCCGAGATTGGTGCGGATGTTGTTCGACATTTGCGTCCAAGTGCGCGTGTCGAGCACCTCGAAGCGTCCCGGCCGCTTCTCGCCCTGGTCGAGCCCTTCGACGATCATGGCGACCGAGGCGTCGCCGAAGATGAAATGCGTCTGTCGGTCGCGGAAGTTGAGATGGCCGGTGATGATTTCGGGCGTCGACACCAGGATGCGCTTGTGCGCCCCTGCCCTGACAAGGTTGACCGCGATGTGCAGCGCCGCCGCGGCGGAAGAGCAGCCGAGCCCCATGTCGAAGCCGGCGCCCTTGGTGCCCAGGGCCTGCTGCATCTCGATGGCGATCGCCGGATAAGGCCGCTGATGATGCGAGGCCGAGCAGATCACCAGATCGATGTCCGAGCCTTCCACGCCGGCATGGGCGATGGCTTTTTTGGCCGAAGCGATGCCGAACTCCGCCTGCAGCGACAGTACGTCGTCCGGCCGGGCCGGAATGCGCGGCGCCATGCGGGTCGGATCGAGGATGCCTTCGCGTTCGATCACATGGCGGGTCTGCACGCCCGAGGCATGGACGATGAAGTCGCTGTCCGACTTCTGCAGCAGCGTCTCGCCCGTGACGGTGCGGCGCGCATTCTCTGTGTCGACCCAGCTGTTGAAGCTTTCGACCAGCTCTTCATTGGTGATGACAGGCTCGGGGATTTCGGCGCCGATGCCGCTGATGATGACGCGATGCATGTCCAATCCGTCCGAGGCACGGCCTTTGTGCCGGAGCGCGCTACCCTTGTCGCATTTGCCCGGTTTATGCCAGCCTAAATCGCAGTTCCGGCTATCGCGATGAGTTGACCGGAAACGGTCAGGCCCGCTTGGCAATGATGAAGATGCGCGGGAAGCGCAGCAGCACCTTGCCGGTCGCCGTCTTCGGATAGGCCGTTGCGATCTTTGCGGTGTAGCTTTCGAGGAATGTCTTTCTCTCGTCCGCGTCGAGCGGATCGAGGAACGGCTTCAGCCCCGTCGCCTTGACCCATTCGACGATCGCTTCGGCATCGGCCAACGGATGATTGTAGATCGTGTGCCAGATATCCACGCGATCGGCGAGCGGCGACAGAAGATCGTAGTAGAAGGAAACCGCGGGCAGCGGCGCGCGGGCGGCGCTCCTGAGCTTGGCCGAGAACGGCATCTCGGCCGCAGTGTCGCGCATCAACCGATGCGAGGGTTCGCCAAGATTATCGGGCATCTGGATGGCCAAGGCGCCGCCCGGCGCGAGCAGCCCGATCAGCCGCTGGAACACCGCCGGATGCTCCGGCAGCCATTGAAAGACCGCGTTTGCGAAGATCACGTCGACGGGCTGTGCCGGCTGCCAGGCGGAAGCATCGGCTAGCGCGAAATTCACGTTGGGCAGCCGCGCCTTCGCCTTCTCGATCATGTCGGGTGAGGTGTCGAAACCGCTGACCTCCGCATCTGGCCATCGCTCAACCAGCAGCTCCGTCGAGTTGCCCGGACCGCAGCCAATATCGACGACGCGGCGCGGGAAGTCGACCGGGACTTGTGCTGCCAGGTCCCGCGCGGGCCGCGTGCGCTCATCCTCGAACTTCAGATATTGGGCGGCGGACCAGTCAGCCATTTCAGAACCTCATATTTGTTCGCCGCCCATGGACTTTGCTACCGCGTCAGCCGCTTGTGCGTCATGCGGTGCGGGGTTGCCGCTTCCGCGCCCAGGCGGCGCAGCTTGTCCTTCTCATATTCCTCGAAGTTGCCTTCGAACCATTCGACATGCGCGTCGCCCTCGAAGGCGAGCATGTGGGTCGCCATGCGGTCGAGGAACATGCGGTCGTGGCTGATGATCACCGCGCAACCGGCATAGGCTTCGAGCGCATCTTCGAGCGCGCCCAGCGTTTCGGTGTCGAGATCGTTGGTCGGTTCGTCGAGCAGCAGCACATTGCCGCCGCCCTTCAGCATCTTGGCCAGATGCACGCGGTTGCGCTGGCCGCCGGAAAGATTGCCGACCTTCTGCTGCTGGTCGCCGCCGCGGAAGTTGAAGGACGAGCAGTAAGCGCGGCTGTTGACCTCGTGCTTGCCGAGCTTGATGACCTCGGCGCCGCCCGAGATCTCTTCCCAAACCGTCTTGTTCGGGTCGAGCGCGTCGCGGCTCTGGTCGACATAGCCGAGCTTCACAGTCTCGCCCTTGCGGATCGAGCCGGCATCCGGTGTTTCCTGGCCGGTGATCATCTTGAACAACGTCGTCTTGCCGGCGCCGTTCGGGCCGATGACGCCGACGATGCCGCCCGGCGGCAGTTTGAACGACAGGTCCTCGATCAAAAGCTCGTCGGCAAAGCCCTTGTTGAGGCCCTCGACCTCGATGACTACATTGCCGAGGCGCTCGCTCGACGGGATGACGATCTGCGTGTCGGTCGGCTTGCGGTTCTGCGACTGCTCGACCAATTCCTCGTAGGCCTTGATGCGTGCCTTGGACTTGGTCTGGCGCGCCTTCGGCGAGGATTGGATCCATTCGCGCTCGCGCCAGATCGCCTTCTGGCGGGCGTCGTCCTCGCGCCCTTCCTGGATCAGGCGCTTGGCCTTGGCGTCGAGATATTTGGTGTAGTTGCCCTCGTAGGGAATGCCGCGGCCGCGGTCGAGCTCGAGAATCCAGCCGGTGACGTTGTCGAGGAAGTAGCGGTCGTGGGTGATGATCAGCACCGAGCCCGGATAGTCGCGCAGGTGCTTTTCCAGCCACTGCGTGGTCTCGGCGTCGAGATGGTTGGTCGGCTCGTCGAGCAGCAAAAGGTCGGGCTGCTCGAGCAGCAGCCGGCAGAGCGCCACGCGGCGGCGCTCGCCGCCCGAGAGGTTCGTCACCTCGGAATCGGCCGGCGGGCACTGCAGGGCGTCCATCGCCATCTCGACCTGCTGCTCGAGATCCCAAAGGTTCAGCCGGTCCATCTCGTCCTGCAGCTTGGCCGACTCGTCCGCCGTCTCGTCGGAATAGTTCATCATCAGCTCGTTATAGCGCTCGATGATGGCAGTCTTCCTGGCGACGCCGTCCATGACGTTTTCACGCACGGTCTTGCTGTTGTCGAGCTGCGGCTCCTGCGCGAGGTAGCCCACGGTCGCGCCCTCGGCCAGCCACGCCTCGCCCTGAAACTCCTTGTCGAGCCCGGCCATGATGCGCAGGATGGTCGACTTGCCCGAGCCGTTGGGGCCGAGAATGCCGATTTTGGCGTCCGGATAGAAGGACAGGTGGATGTTGTCGAGCACCTTCTTGGTGCCGTAGGCCTTCGACAGGCCTGACATGTGATAGATGAACTGGCGAGCCACGCGCGCTTTCCCTGAAACTGAACTGTCGAATTGGGTGGAGTTGCGCGCTATGTAGGCGATGAAGCGCCGAACGGCAATCGCTTTCGCCGCGTCGTGAACTCTACCGGCCGGCAATCATGCTCGGTTCGGTGGCCGAATCCGGGCGGTGGCACGTCCTATTGGAACCCTATCGCGTCGACCGTGCCCTTCGGGCAGCCCGCCTTGCTCGTCGGCGCCGAGGCGATCAGCAGGCTGGCGAGCTTGCTGTCGGGGCCGATCGGACCGGAGAGGCCGAGCGTCAGCTCGCCGATCAACCGCCTTCCGCTCGACGGATCGACAAGGCAGGAGACGCGCACGCGGTCGCCGGCGCCCTTGCCGAAGGCCTGGTCGAAGGCATTGCGGATCTGCTCCGATGTCAGCTGCTTGCCGATGTTTTTGACAAAGAGATCGCGCACTGGCGAGGCGTTCACCGCGCGCATCAGATTGAGCGCGTCGGAGAAATACTCTTGCTGGCTCTTGCCGTAGCAGGTGCCGTGCTTGATCCATTCATGGCGCTCCAGCTTGGACGCCGTGCCCGGCATCATCTGGTCGAGCTCGGCGCGCGTGTTGGCGTCGAGTTCGACGGGTGGCAAATCTCCCCAATGCGCGGGATTGTCGTTGGCCTTGTCGCCCGCCGACACCTGGCAATAGAAATTGCCGTTCGGCTGCGGCCACAGCCCATGCAGCGTGAAGTGCGAAGCGTCGAATTCGTTGGGATTCTGCGCCTTGCATTCGGGTTTGCTGGCCTTGGTCTCACAGAACGCGGGCTGCCAGCTCAGCGCGAACACATATTCAGGCTTGCCGGAACCGGCTTGCGACGGCTTCATCGGATCGGCCGGCGAGGGCGTGGCGGACGCGCTGCCGCCGATGACATGGCCGCAGTTGATCTTCACCCAGCGTCGCTCCGGATCGGCGCCAGGAACCTGGATGAGATAATGGGTAGGCTCGTCCTTGTTGCCTGCCAGAAGCTGATAGGTCTGTCCCGCTTGGGTAGACACGTTGCCGGAGTTCTTGCCGCTCTTGATGGCTTGCGTTGCCGGACAGGCGCTGTCGGCCACGAAGGTGCCGCTCATCTTCACATCGGCCTGAGCCGCGCCGGCGCCAACCAGGGCCAGAACAACCGAACCCCATACTGCCCAAACCCGCATTCCCGCTCTCCCGGCGATCATCGAACCGTATCGGATTCGCCACATTAGAACAGGCGACGTGTCAGAATTGCGATCTTTGTCGTCGCGCGAAAATAATCCCCAGGAGAGCGATAAGCGCACTCCACATGGCTCGAAAGGATCGCGCTCTCTTGACGCAGCCGAAGCCCTCGCCCATCAGTCGCCAAGGGAGCGAGACATGCCATTCGACAAGCAGACCAGGCTGGCCTCACCGACCGGGGCCGACCTCAACCTCTATGTGAGACATGCGCAAATATCCCCGCGCGCCGTCATCCAGATCAATCACGGCTTGGCCGAGCATGCGGCGCGTTACGCCCGCTTTGCCGACTTCCTCGGCGCGCGCGGCTTCCATGTCTACGCCCATGACCATCGCGGCCATGGCGCGACAAAGGCGCCCGATGCGCCGCTCGGCCGGTTCGCCGATACCTACGGCATCGCCAAAGTGATTGCCGATGTCGGCGCGGTGCATGATCTGATCGCCGTTGAACATCCGGGATTGCCGGTCATCGCTTTTGGACATTCGCTCGGCGCCTCGATCGCGCTGAATTTCGTGCTCCGCCATTCCGATCGCGTCCATGCCGCAGCGATCTGGAACGGCAATTTCTCGCAAGGCCTGCTCGGCCGGCTGGCCCTGGCCATCCTGGGCTGGGAAAGGATGCGGCTGGGCTCCGACGTGCCATCTCGGCTGCTGCCCAAGCTGACCTTCCAGGCCTGGGGCAAGGCCGTGCCCAATCACCGGACCTTGTTCGACTGGCTGTCGCGCGATCCGGTCGAGGTCGACAAATACATCGCCGACCCGCTCTGCGGCTGGGATGCCTCCGTCTCCATGTGGCGCGATGTGGTCAACCTCGCGCTCTACGCCGGCAGGGATTCGAGCTTCGCCGGCGTGCGCCGCGACCTCTTCGTCAATCTGATCGGCGGCGAGAAGGATCCGGCATCGGACCACGGCAAAGCGGTTCACCACCTTGCCCGGCGGATGGACAAAATGGGCTTTTCGAATCTGGTTTCAAAGGTTTACGCCGACACCCGCCACGAAAGCCTGAACGAGGTCAACCGCGACATCATCATGAATGATTTCGCCGCCTGGGCGGATCATACGCTGAAACCCTAGCGGCATTGGCCCATTGCATGGGTCGTGACAGGGGCGACCTCTGTTGGTAGACGCTGCGCTTTCAACCCTTCACGGTGATCCATGGCTGAACCCCCGCTGAAAGGCATCCGCGTCATCGAACTCGCTCGCATCCTGGCAGGCCCCTGGGCCGGGCAGTTGCTCGCCGATCTCGGCGCCGATGTCATCAAGGTCGAGAGCCCGGACGGCGGCGACGACACCCGCAAATGGGGCCCCCCCTTCGTCATGAGCCATGACGGCGAGAACCTTTCGGCGGCTTATTATCATTCCTGCAATCGCGGCAAGCGCTCGATCGCCATCGATTTCTCCAAGCCCGAAGGCGCCGACACGCTCCGCCGCCTCGTCGCCACGGCCGACGTGCTGATCGAGAACTTCAAGCTCGGCGGTCTCAAGAAATACGGGCTCGACTATGAAAGCCTGAAGAGGATCAACGCGCGTCTCGTCTATTGCTCGATCACCGGCTTTGGCCAGGACGGGCCCTACGCGCCCCGCGCGGGTTACGATTTCATCATCCAGGCGATGGCCGGCATGATGTCGATCACCGGCGAGGTCGGCCGCGAGCCGCAGAAGGCGGGCGTCGCCATCTCCGACCTGTTCACTGGGCTTTATTCGGTGATCGCCATCCAGGCGGCGCTCCGCCACGCAGAAAGGACCGGTGAAGGCCAGCATATCGACATGGCGCTCTTCGACAGCCAGATCTCGGCGCTCGGCAACCAGAACCTCAACTATCTGGTCTCCGGCAAGTCGCCCGTGCAGATGGGCAACGCGCATATGAACATCGCGCCTTACGAGGTGCTGCCGGTCAGGGACGGCCATATCATTCTGGCGGTCGGCAATGACGGACAATTCATCAAGTTCTGCGCAGTGGTCGGGCTGACCGAGTTGCCAGCCAATCCGGATTTCGCCGCCAATCCGGCGCGCGTCGCCAATCGCGCCAAGCTGCGCGAACAGATCATCGAGTCGCTGAGCACGTGGGATCGCGATCCGCTGCTGGCGAAGCTCGAGGCGGCCGGCGTGCCGGCAAGCCCGATCAACACGATCGGCCAGATGTTCGCCGACCCGCAGACGATCGCGCGCGGCATGAAGCTCAACCTCGACGACGGCCATGGCAATTTGCTGCCTACGGTACGTGCGCCGATGGTGATGTCCGGCACGCCGCTCGTCTATGAGCGCCCCTCGCCGCGTCTCGGCGAGCACACTGAGGAAATCCTTGCCGAACTGGAGAGATCAGCAAAATGAAGACCGGCGGACAATTGATCGTCGAGGCGCTCGAAGCGAACGGCACCGACCGCATCTTCTGCGTTCCAGGCGAATCCTATCTGGCGGTGCTCGACGCGCTGCATGACTCGCCGATCCGCACCATCGTCTGCCGTCAGGAAGGCGGAGCGGCGATGATGGCCGACTGCCAGGGGCGCCTGACCGGCAAGCCCGGGATATGCTTTGTCACCCGCGGCCCCGGCGCCACCAACGCTTCGGCCGGCATTCATATCGCCATGCAGGATTCGGTGCCGCTGATCCTGTTCATCGGCCAGGTCGCCAGTCACGCCAAGGAGCGCGAGGCTTTTCAGGAGGTCGACTACAAGCGCTTCTTCGGCGACATCGCCAAATGGGTGGTCGAGATCGACGATGCCTCGCGCATCCCGGAATTCGTCACCCGCGCCTTCGCGGTGGCGACGTCGGGCCGACCTGGTCCGGTCGTCATCTCGCTGCCCGAGGACATGCTGACCAGCGAGGTCGAGGCCCCACCGGCGCTGGCTCATACGCCGGTCGAAACAAGCCCCGGTGAAGCCGAACTCGACCGGCTTGAGGCCCTGCTCAATGCCGCCAAACGGCCAATTGCCATCCTGGGCGGCACGCGCTGGGATATTCAGGCGGTTCAGGACGTCACCCGGATCGCCGAGGCGTGGTCACTGCCGGTCGGCTGTTCGTTCCGCCGCCAGATGCTGTTCGACCACTTGCATCCGAACTATGCCGGCGATGTCGGCATCGGCATCAATCCGAAGCTGGCTGCAGCGATCAAGCAGGCAGACCTGGTGCTGCTCATCGGCGGCCGCATGGGCGAGATGCCGTCCTCGGACTATACGCTGTTGAAAAGCCCTTACCCGGACCAGATGCTGGTGCATGTCCACGCCGACGCCGGCGAGCTTGGCCGCGTCTATCGGCCGACCCTGGCGATCAACGCCTCCCCCACCGCCTTCGTGCGGGCATTCGCCAGACGCAAAGTTTCGGCCGCGCCCGGTTGGGCGGCGGAGACGGCAAAGCTGCATGCCGCCTATCTCGAATGGTCGACGCCGCCTCAGACCGGCCCCGGCGCCGTCCAGATGGGGCCGATCATGACCTATCTGGAAAAGGCGCTCCCGGAAGACGCCATCCTCACCAACGGCGCCGGCAACTACGCCACCTGGGTGCATCGCTTCCACCGCTTCCGCCGCTTCGCCACGCAGGCGGCGCCGACTTCCGGCTCGATGGGCTACGGCACGCCGGCCGCGGTCGCGGCCAAGGCCCTGTACCCGGATCGCGAGGTCATCGCGTTTGCCGGCGACGGCTGCTTTCTGATGAACGGGCAGGAGTTCGCGACCGCCGTGCAATACGACCTGCCGATCATCGTGGTCGTCGTCAACAACGGCATCTACGGCACGATCCGCATGCATCAGGAGCGGGAATATCCGAGCCGCGTCGTGGCGACCGACCTCAAGAACCCGGATTTCGCCGCCCTCGCCCGCGCCTATGGCGGCCATGGCGAGACCGTCGAAAAGACCGAAGACTTTGCGCCGGCCTTCGAACGCGCACGCGCCAGCGGCAAACCGGCGATCGTCGAGATCAGGCTCGATCCCGAGGCCATCACGCCGACCCGCACGCTGACACAGATACGCGACAAGTCTTGATCAGGCAGAACGAGGCGGTCGCCCCCCTCGTTGCTGCCTGAGGAAACTCCGCTACATCGATCCGCCGGCTTTCTCGATCTGGCCGCGGATCTCGCCGTCCGGATTCGCCTTGGTGTGGACGTTGACGTAGTACTTGCCGGCCTCGAGGTCGGCCGCCTGCGCGTCGGTCAGCGTCGCCGATCCCTTGATCGGGCTTTTGAGCTTCTTGAATGGGATCACCGGAGGTGCGTTTTCACCCGACGCGGCCGGCCCGTGAATGTGAGCAGCCGTCGCAGGTCCGCTGAGGCCGGAATATTTGACGTTCCAGCTGAGCTTCTTCTTGGCGGTGTCGAAGGTGAATGTGGCGGTTCCCTTGCCTTTGGTGGTGACGGGCGGGCTCTGCTGGCTACCGTCGAGCGTCGCATTGTACTTCACAGTTTCGGCCAAGGCCGGAGATGCGAGCAGCAAAGCAGTCGAGACAGCAAAGGCCGAAAGCATCGGCCATGATTGGATGCGCATTGGAGAACCTCCTTGGCTGGCGCGCATCCGCCCTGCCGCGGCTCCCCCGGCGCGCGGATGCCCCACTGCAACGGTTGGCAGGGCGCTTGTATCCCTGCACACGGATATTTTACCACAGCCAAGCAAAAGGGGCGGTCACCCGCCCCCGTTAAGTCTCGACTTGGCGAGGTCGACCTTACTTGATCGCCTTGTCGGTGATCGCGGTCGTGTAGGCGCCCGACGGCTCCTTGGCGATGATCTTCTGGTCGAGCAGCGCCTTGGCGGTGCGCTCATAGGTGGCCGGATCGAGCTTGCCGTCGGCATTGTCGATCAGCTTGGCGACTTCGCCCATCATGCGCTTCTGATGGTTCTCGTCCTGGCCGCCATTATCCATGACGATCTCGGCCGCCTCATCCGAATTGTCGACCGCGTATTTCCAGCCCTTCATCGAGGCGCGCACGAAGCGCACCATCTTGTCCTCGAAGGCCGGATCCTTGAGCTTGTTCTCCAGCGCGTAGAGGCCGTCCTCGAGCAGGTCGTTGCCCATGGCCGAATAGTTGAAGACGGTGAGCTGCTCCGGCTTGTAGCCGGCGTCGATCAGCTGCCAGTACTCGTTATAGGTCATGACCGAGATGCAGTCCGCCTGCTTCTGGATCAGCGGCTGCACGTCAAAGCTTTGCTTCAGCACGGTGACGCCGTCCTTGCCGCCGTCGGTCTTGAGGCCGAGCTTGTTCATCCAGGCATAGAACGGGTACTCGTTGCCGAAGAACCAGACGCCGAGGGTGTGGCCCTTGAAGTCGGCTTCGGTCTTGATCGGGCCGTCCTTCGGGCAGACCAGCTCCATGCCGGCTTTCTTGAACGGCTGGGCAATGTTGACCAGCGGCACGCCTTTTTCACGGGCGGCCAACGCGCCGCCCATCCAGTCGACGATCACATCGGCGCCGCCGCCGGCGATCACCTGCTCGGGCGCGATATCCGGCCCGCCCGGCTTGATGTCGACGTCGAGCCCTTCGGCCTCGTAGAAGCCCTTGGCCTTGGCGACGTAGTAGCCGGCGAACTGGGCCTGCGTGACCCATTTCAGCTGCAGCGTCACCTTGTCGGCCGCCATCGCTTGGAAAGCGGCCAGCGACATCGCCCCGGCCAGAGCAGAAATTACCAGTCTTTTCATGTTTTTACCCTCTGAAGTTAGCACCCAAACCCACCGCCCCTATCCACCACGGACAGAGGGATGCCAAAACGTGACGGCTCTCTCGACAAGAGCGACCACGCCATAAAAGACCGAACCCGCAAGTGCTGCAACTGCGATTTCGGCCCAGACCATGTCGATGTTCATCCGCCCGACTTCCGTCGAAATGCGGAATCCCATGCCGACCACGGGCGTGCCGAAGAACTCCGCGACGATGGCGCCGATCAGCGCCAGCGTCGAGTTGATCTTCAGCGCATTGAAGATGAACGGCATGGCCGCCGGCAGCCGCAGCTTCAGCAAGGTCGGCCAGTAGCCCGACGCATAGGTGCGCATCAAATCGCGCTCCATGTGGCCGGAGGCGGCAAGCCCCGCGACGGTGTTCACCAGCATCGGGAAGAAGGTCATGATGATGACGACCGCCGCCTTGGACGGCCAGTCGAAGCCGAACCACATCACCATGATCGGCGCGACGCCGATGATCGGCAGCGCCGATACCATGTTGCCGATCGGCAGCAGCCCGCGTCTGAGGAACGGCACACGGTCGGCAAGGATGGCGACGACGAAGCCGGCGAGATTGCCGACGATGTAGCCGATCAGCACTGCCTTGAAGATCGTCTGCCGCACGTCCGATCCCAGGATCGGCAGCGAGTTGGCGATGCGCGCGCCGATGGCGCTCGGCGGCGGCAAAAGGATGAAGGGAATGCCGGCGCCGCGCGTCACCGCTTCCCAGATGATCAGGATCCAGGCGCCGAAGATCGCCGGAATGATCAGCCGCAGCGCCGTTTTGGCCCCACTGGCTGCAGGCCGTAGCGAGGACAACAGCGCGACGCAGCGCCAGGCAAGCAACCAGGCGGCCGCGAGAACCAGAAAGTACGGCGCCAGTGCCGTGCCCTCGAAGCCTCCAATGCCCTTGACCAGAAGCCACGCTGCGACATGTGCGCCGACGAACAAGACAACGGCTTCGAGAAGTGGCGCGAGTCTCACCGTCGAAACCAGCGCCGCGATCAGCAGCAATCCGAGGATGAGACCTTTGGTGCCCATATACGGGTAGGCAACCGTCGCGGCAGGCTCGGCCAGCGCAGCCGCTTCCGGTGTCGACATCGCGTCGAGCGCGAAGGCGACGACGCAAAGAAGGATCGCCAGCACCGCTTGCCAGGATGGTTTCAGCCAGGTCATGCCGGCCTCCCGCCCATGGCGCGGTCGACCAGGCGGCCGGCGATGCCGACCACCATGACCAGAAGCGCGGCAACCACCGAGCCCGCAACCAGCGCCGACCAGATGTCGATCGTCTGGCTGTAATAGGCGCCGGAAAGCAGCTTGGCGCCGATGCCGGCGACAGCACCCGTCGGCAATTCGCCGACGATGGCGCCGACCAGGCTCGCCGCCACCGCCACCTTCATCGACGTGAACAGGAACGGCACCGATGCCGGGACGCGCAGCTTCCAGAAGGTCTGCGAGGCGCTGGCATTATAGGTGTGCATCAGGTCGAGATGCATGAGCTCGGGCGAGCGCAATCCCTTCACCATGCCGACCGCAACCGGGAAGAACGACAGATAGGTCGAGATCAGCGCCTTCGGGATCAGCCCGGTGATGCCGATGGCCGCCAGCACCACGATGATCATCGGCGCCACCGCCAGGATCGGAATGGTCTGCGAGGCGATGATCCACGGCATCAGGCTGCGGTCGAGCGTCGTCACATGCACGATGCCGACGGCGATCACGATGCCGAGCGCCGTGCCGAAAGCAAAGCCGAGCAGCGTCGAGGACAGCGTCACCCAGGCATTGTAGACAAGGCTGCGGTTCGAGGTGATGCCGCGCAGGAAGGTGTTCTCGAAGAAGTTCACCGCCACCTGGTGCGGCGCCGGCAGCGTCGGCTTCGGCTGCGATAATGTCTTGCCGATGAATTCGACCGTGCCGGGGGTTTCGTTGGCTCTGGCGTCGAGATCGCGCTGGAACGGCGCATTGAGGATGACGGCGAAGACATACCAGAGCACCACCACGCCGGCGAGGATTGAGGTGACCGGGATGATCTTGGAACGGAAGGAGTCCATTTAGCAGGCCTTCCCCCGGCGCAACGGCAGCACGCGGCGCTGCGCGTTTTTCGTCATGCTAGAGCAGAGCAAGGAGCGAAGCGACGCGGCGCAGACCCTAGGATCCATGCCGTTATCTCGACGCTCCGCTGTGGCGCAGAATGCGGCTCCCTGCGCCGCGCTCAGCTCGTCGGGTATTCTGAGCCGCTTACGGCCTTCGGTCGACGTCACGGCATGGATCCTAGGGTCTGCGCTCCGCTTCGCGTCGCTCCACCCTAGGATAACGAAATCACGGCGGTCGGCTCCCGCCACGCGCGCGGCTTCGCGCTTGCTCCGCCCCAGGATGTCGAAGCAGCGGGTGTCCGTCCGCTGGCAAGCACCCTCAATCATCATAGCTGTGCCCCGCCCTCAACCCGTCGCGCACGCGCGCGGCGATCGCAAGGAATTCCGGCGTCTCGCGGATGTCGAGCGGCCGCTTCCTGGGCAAGGGAGATTCGATCACGTCGGTGACGCGGCCCGGCCGCGGCGACATCACCACGATGCGGGTCGACAGATAGACCGCCTCGGGGATCGAGTGAGTGACAAAGCAGATCGTCTTGTTGGTCGAATCCCAGAGTTCGAGAAGCTGTTCGTTCAGATGATCGCGCACGATCTCGTCGAGCGCGCCGAACGGCTCGTCCATCAAAAGCAAATCGGCGTCGAAGGCGAGCGCGCGCGCGATCGAGGCGCGCTGCTGCATGCCGCCGGACAGCTGCCAGGGATACTTCTTCTCGAAGCCGGAGAGGTTGACGAGTTCGAGGGTTCGCTTGATGCGTTCCGCCTGCTCGGCCTGGCTGAGGCCAATGATTTCCAGCGGCAGCGCCACATTCCGCTCGATTGTGCGCCAAGGAAACAGCGCCGCCGCCTGGAAGACATAGCCGTAAGCCCGCTTCTCGCGCGCCTGCTCCGGCGAAATCCCATTGACGGAGATCGTTCCCGAGGTCGGCTTCTCCAGATCGGCGATGACGCGCAGCAAGGTTGTCTTGCCGCAGCCGGAGGGGCCGATGAAGGAGACGAACTCACCCTTGCCGATGGTGAGATCGACATTGGACAGCGCCTGCACCGGACCGTCATTGGTCTGGAAGGTGAGGCCGAGCTTGCTTGCCGAAACGACGGCTGGCGACTGTCCGCTCATCGGCAGAAACCTGTCTTTCGCAGCCGCTGCCGCGCCGGCCGGAATCCGGTTGATTTTACGATTGCCTTGCTTTCCACTCGTCTAGTCCCACTTGATCGACGCCCGGAGCCTTGCCGATGTCGCCTAAACCCACATGCCACCTTATTCGCCCTGAAAGCACTTATGAAGGCAAGCAAGGCTTGAGCTATTTCGCCGGTATAGCCGCCGAAACCGTCGGCTCCTCCGGCATTTGTATGCATCTTCTCACCATGCCGCCCGGCGCCCGCGCCAAGGCGCATATGCATGAGAACCACGAGACCGCGATCTATGTGCTCTCCGGCGAGGTCCACACCTGGTATGGCGACCGGCTCGAGCATCACGAAGTCGTCAAGGCCGGCGACCTGTTCTACATTCCGGCGGGCGTGCCGCATCTGCCCGCCAATCTGAGCGGAGCGCCCTCTTCGGCGGTCATCGCCCGCACCGATCCCAACGAGCAGGAAAGCGTGGTCCTGATGCCGGAACTGGATGCGTTGGTTGCCTGAGGTCGACGGGACCGCCGTCATTTGCACCGGGAGACTTCTCCCATCGCGTTGCCGTCCTTGTCGGCGATCACCAGTCTCTTGGCGTTCTTGGCGCTGCGCTTGATGATGAACTGGGCCGGCGTCTGCCCCTCCTCGCCTTCCGCCTCGCACTGCGCCGTCACCACAAGGGAGCCATTCGCCTGGGGTCTCTTGTCGGTAAAGCTGCAGGCGCTGGCGACCGTGACGAACGCCTCGCTGGTCAACAGCAGCATGTCCTCGGCATAGACCTCCTGGCCGTTGTTGTTGATGCAGCCGGATTTGTTGCCCCAGGGTTTGGAGAGATCGATGCCGGCGGCGAAAGCCTGACCGGCGGCCAGCAGCACGGCTGCCCCGACGAGAAGGTGAGTTGCGCGCACGCTCAAACTCCGGTCGCCGGAATGCCCGTGCGCTCCACCTTGCGCGGCGCGCTGATCTCCTTCCAGGTCGAAAGCGCGCGGTTGACGGCGGCGTTCGGTTCGCGCGCCACGAACTCGCCGTGCCCGACCTTGGCCTTGACGTCCGCTTCTTCGATCGACAGTTCGCCGCGGGAAAAGACGAAGCGCGGCAGCCCCGTCACCTCGAAGCCCTCAAAGACGTTGTAGTCGATCACCGACTGCTGGTTCTTGGCCGTGATCGTCTTCTTGCGCTTCGGGTCCCAGACCACGATGTCGGCATCCGCGCCTTCGACGATCGCGCCCTTCTTCGGATACATGTTGAGGATCTTGGCGATGTTGGTCGAGGTCACCGCGACGAACTCGTTCATCGTCAGCCGACCGGTGTTGACGCCGCTGGTCCAAAGCACGGGCAAACGATCCTCGAGGCCGCCGGTGCCGTTCGGGATCTTGGTGAAGTCGCCGACGCCGTTGCGCTTCTGCTTGGTGGTGAAGGAGCAGTGGTCGGTCGCCACCACCTGCAGCGATCCGGCCTGCAGGCCCGCCCAAAGCGAATCCTGGTGCCACTTGCTGCGGAAAGGCGGGCTCATCACGCGCCGCGCCGCATGGTCCCAGTCCTTGTTGAAATATTCGCTATCGTCGAGCGTCAGGTGCTGGATCAGCGGCTCGCCATAGACGCGCATGCCCTTCTGGCGTGCCCGGCGGATGGCTTCATGGCTCTGCTCGCAGGAGACGTGCACGACATAGAGCGGCACGCCCGCCATGTCGGCGATCATGATGGCGCGGTTTGTCGCCTCGCCTTCCACTTCGGGCGGACGCGAATAGGCATGCCCCTCGGGGCCGTTATTGCCGGCGGCAAGCAGCTTCTGCGAGAGTGCCGCGACCACGTCGCCATTCTCGGCATGGACCAGCGGCAGCGCGCCGAGATCGGCGCAGCGCTGGAACGAGGAATACATCTCGTCGTCGTCAACCATCAGCGCGCCCTTATAGGCCATGAAATGCTTGAACGAGGTGATGCCCCTGTCGACGACGGTCGCCATCTCGTCGAAGACCTGCTTGCCCCACCAAGTGATCGCCATGTGGAAGGAATAGTCGCAGGCAGCCTTCGAGGTCTTGTTGTCCCACATCTGCAGCGCCTCCAGCAGCGACTGCTGCGGCGCCGGCAGGCAGAAATCGACGACCATGGTCGTGCCGCCGGAAAGCGCCGCGCGCGTGCCGGATTCGAAATCGTCGGCCGAATAGGTGCCCATGAAGGGCATTTCGAGATGGGTGTGCGGATCGATGCCGCCCGGCATGACATAGCAGCCCGTGGCGTCGAACTCGTGATCGCCATGCAGGTTCGAGCCGATGGCGATGATCTTGCCGTGCTGCATCAGCACGTCGGCTTTCCACGTGCGGTCGGCGGTGACGATGGTGCCGTTCTTGATGACTTTGGTCATATCTGTTCCCCTGATCTTTTCGCGCTTCTTTGCGAGCGGCTTTTTCGAGGTGATTTCTACTCGGTCATTCGACGATTCCTGCCGTCTCGACCACCGCGTGGAACAGCACATCGGCGCCTGCCGCCGCCCATTCCTTGGAGATGTCCTCGGCCTCGTTGTGGCTGAGCCCGCCGACACAGGGACACATGACCATGGTCGCCGGCGCGACCTTGGCCGCCCAGCAGGCGTCGTGGCCGGCGCCGGAGATGATGTTCATATGGCTGTAGCCCAGCTTCTCGGCGGCGGTGCGGACACGGCCGACCAGCGTCGGATCGAAGGTCACCGGATCGAAATGGCCGACCGCCTCGACCGCGCATTTCACGCCGAGCGGCTCGCAGATCTTCGGCGCCTCCTTCTCGATGCGCGCGCGCATGCCGTCGAGCTTCGCCTTATCGGGCGAGCGGATATCGACAGTGAAGATCACCGTGCCCGGCAAAACGTTGCGGGAGTTGGGCGAGAACTTCACCTGGCCTACACCGCCGACGGCGCCAGGCTGGTTCTCCATCGCGACCGTCTGCACCATCTCCAGGATGCGGGCCATGGCCAACCCCGCATTGATGCGCATGTTCATCGGGGTCGAGCCGGTATGCGCCTCCCGGCCGGTCAGCGTGAATTCCAGCCACCACAGGCCCTGGCAGTGGGTCACCACGCCGATCTGCTTGTTCTCGGCCTCGAGGATGGGCCCCTGCTCGATATGGTACTCGAAATAGGCGTGCATCTTACGCGCGCCGACCGTCTCGTCGCCGACCCAACCGATTCGCTTCAGCTCGTCGCCGAAGCTCAGGCCGTCGAGATCCTTGCGGGCATAGGCATAGTCCTGCGTGTGAACGCCTGCGAACACGCCGGAGGCGAGCATGGCCGGCGCGAAACGGGCTCCCTCCTCGTTCGTCCAGTTGGTGACGACGATCGGATGTTTGGTTTTGATGCCGAGATCGTTGAGCGAGCGCACGACCTCGAGGCCAGAGAGCACGCCGAGCACGCCGTCATATTTGCCGCCGGTGGGCTGTGTATCGAGATGGGAACCGACATAGATCGGCAGCGCGTCCGGATCGGTGCCGGGCCGCGTCATGAACATGGTGCCCATCTGGTCCACGCCCATCGTGAGCCCGGCCTCGTCGCACCAAGACTTGAACAGTTCGCGGCCTTGCTTGTCGGAATCGGTCAGCGTCTGGCGATTGTTGCCCCCGGCGATGCCGGGGCCGATCTTCGCCATCTCCATGATGGAATCCCACAAACGGTCTGAATTGATTCGCAGATTCTCGCCGGGGGCGGCCATTCAAAGTCCTCTCATTTCAGGTCTCCGGTCGGGCGGCGGTTCCCGTCGCCGCCCGAGCGGTTTGAGCAGTTAGTCTATCGAGCGCAGAACATCGCGAACATGGTCGATCAGTTCGTTGATCTGGCCCTTGGTGATGATCAGCGGCGGCGACAGCGCGATGATGTCGCCGGTTGTGCGGATCAGCGCGCCGCGTTCGAACGCTTTGACGAAGGCCGAGAAGGCCCGCTTGGTCGGGCTACCGGCGATCGGCGCCAGCTCGATCGCGCCGATCAGGCCGATATTGCGGATGTCGATGACATGCGGCTCGCCCTTCAACGAATGCAGCGCGTCTTCCCAGTAAGGCGCCAGCTCCTCGCCGCGGGTTAGCAGGCCTTCTTCCTTGTAGGTGTCCAAAGTGCCGAGAGCCGCGGCGCAGGCGATCGGATTGCCCGAATAGGTGTAGCCGTGGAAGAACTCGATCATGTGCTCCGGGCCGTTCATGAAGGCGTCGTGGATTTCCTTCTTCACGAAAACCGCGCCCATCGGGATGACGCCGTTGGAGACGCCCTTGGCCGTCGTCATGATATCCGGCGTGACGCCGAAATAATCGGCGGCGAATGGCGCGCCAAGACGGCCGAAGCCGGTGATCACTTCATCGAAGATCAACAATATGCCGTGCTTGGTGCAGATTTCTCGAAGCTTCTGCAGGTAGCCTTTCGGCGGCAGGATGACGCCGGTCGAGCCTGCGACCGGCTCGACGATGACCGCAGCGATGGTCGAGGCGTCATGCAGGGTGACGAGACGCTCCAGCTCGTTCGCCAGTTCGGCGCCGTGCTCAGGCACGCCCTTCGAGAAGGCGTTCTTCTCCGGCAGGTGGGTGTGCGGCAGATGGTCGACGCCGCCGAGCAGCGTGCCGAACATCTTGCGGTTGGCGACGATGCCCCCGACCGAAATGCCGCCGAAATTGACGCCGTGATAGCCGCGCTCGCGGCCGATCAGCCGGGTGCGCGAACCCTCGCCGCGGACACGGTGATAGGCGATCGCCATCTTCAACGCGGTCTCGACCGATTCCGAACCGGAATTGGTGAAGAACACATGGTCCATGCCCTTCGGCGCGATATCGACCAGGCGGTTCGCCAGTTCGAAGACGATCGGGTGGCCCATCTGGAAGGCCGGCGCATAGTCGAGTTCGGCGGCCTGCTGCTGAATGGCCTCGGTGATCTTCGGCCGGCAATGGCCGGCGTTGACGCACCAGAGGCCTGCAGTGCCGTCGAGCACCTTGCGGCCATCGCTCGTCGTGTAGTGCATGTCCTTGGCGGACACGAACATGCGCGGCGCCTGCTTGAACTGCCGGTTTGCCGTGAACGGCATCCAGAATGCGCTGAGATCGTTCGGCGTGACTTTCAGCCGGTTGGACATGACCAAGATTTCCCCTTGTAACCTGTTTCTGTGCGCTAACGCTTGGTCTTCCCAAGGCTTGGTCTTCGTTGCGTTTTCGTGCTACGCAAAATTTTGACCGGTTGGACAAACGTTAGCACCGCCCTGTCGGCGGTCAAGGGACTACTAACGGAAATGCGGCATCGAAAGCGCGCTCCACGGCTCAGAGAAAAACTGGTCCAGAGAATTGGTCCAGAGTGCCTACACGGCAGCAGCCGGCAAGGATGACGGACACGATGGAAGGCTCAGCTCCACGCCGCACCCGCATCCAGCAGGAAAAGCGCGAGCTTATCCTGGAAGCCGCGCTCGAAGTCTTCTCCGCCAACGGTTTTCGCGGCTCGACCATCGACCAGATCGCCGAAGCCGCCGGCATGTCGAAGCCGAATCTCCTCTATTACTTCCGCCGCAAGGAGGACATTCACGAGACGTTGATGCAGCGGCTCCTGGACACCTGGCTGGCGCCGCTCCGCGAGCTTGACGATATCGGCGATCCGATGACCGAGCTCAGAAGCTACATCCGCCGCAAGCTCGAAATGGCGCGCGATTTTCCGCGCGAAAGCCGGCTCTTCGCCAACGAGATCCTGCAGGGCGCGCCGCGCATCATGCCGATGCTCGAGGGCGAGCTGAAAACGCTGGTCGAGGAGAAGGCCGCCGTCATCAAGGGCTGGATGCGCGCCGGCAAGATAGCCCGCACCGACCCCTGGCATCTGATCTTCTCGATCTGGGCGACGACGCAGCATTACGCCGATTTCGATGTCCAGGTGCGCGCCGTGCTCGGCCCCGCCCGCGGCGGCGACGGCCGCTTCGAGGATGCTGCCCGGTTCCTGGAGCAACTGTTCCTCGATGGGCTGAAGCCGAAAGCTTAGGTCGGGCGAAGATCAGGCGCTGCGCCGTTCGGTGGGCTTCTCTTCCAGCAGCTTCTTGAGCTTGGCGATCGTATTCTGCTCGGGCAACGGCGTGTAGACGATCAGCCGCATGTCCGAGCCGTCGTCGATCGACAGGCTCATATGCTCGAAAGCCATCGGGCCGGCTGTGGGATGGCGGACGTGTTTCACGCCCGTCAGCCTTCTCGCCACGTCCCGCCGCGGCCACCAATCACGGAACTCCGGGCTTGAGCGCATCATCAGCGCGATCAGCCGCTCGAAATCCGGATCGCCGACATATTTGGCGCTCTCCGCGCGAAACGAAGCGAGCACCACGCGGGCAAGCTCTTCCCAATCGACCAGCAGCCGGCGGTGATGCGGGCTTGTGAACACCAGATGGACGATGTTGCGGGCATCGCCCTCCAGCAGGCCATAGTCGCCGAACACGGCGACCGCCGCCGGATTCCAGGCGAGCACGTCCCAACGCCGGCCAACCACATAAGCCGGCTGCAGGACGAGGCTCCCCAGCATGTGGAGCAGTGTGGCGTCGACCTTTTCAGACGTCGCCGCGCGCTGCTCCGGCTGCTGGCGGCCGGCAAGGATGAACAGATGCCGCTTCTCGACGGCGTCCAGGCGCAGCGCCTCGCAGAGCGCGGTCAGCACTTCGACCGAGGGCCGCACGTCCCGCCCCTGCTCCAGCCAGGTGTACCAGGTGGTGCCGACGCCGGCGATCATTGCCACTTCCTCGCGCCTCAGCCCGGGCGTACGCCGCCTGGCGCCGCTCGCAATCCCAATGTCGGCAGGCGAGAGCCGCTCCCGGCGCGAGCGCAGGAAAGCGCCGAGCTCGCGGCGGCGGCTGTCGTCAGGGGAATGGGGCACGGCATCCATGCAGCTATTATAGCAGTATCGATACCAGGATAAAATTTGAACTGTTTGGCCTGCGCGCCGCGCCCCATCTTGCGTTCAGAGCAGCATAAGGAGGCTCTGAACATGGAACTTAAGAACAAGACCGTTCTCGTCACCGGCTCGACCGACGGGGTTGGCCGCGTGGTCGCTGAAAGGCTCGGCGCTGCCGGCGCCCGCGTGCTGGTGCATGGCCGCGACAAAACTCGCGCCAAGGCGACAGTCGCTGCCATCGAAGCCGAGGGCGGCAACGCCGAATTTCTGCTTGCGGATCTTTCGTCGCTCGCCGAAGTGCGCCGCCTTGCCGACGCCGTGCGGGCAGGAACCGACCGGCTCGACATATTGATCAGCAATGCCGGCGTCGGCACGGGCGGCGAAGGCGCAAAAAGGCAAGTGAGCGCCGACGGCTACGAAATGCGCTTCGCCGTCAACTATCTCGCAGGCTTCCTGCTGTCGTCGGAGCTTTTGCCCTTGCTGAAGGCAAGCGCGCCGGCGCGCATCGTCAATGTCGCCTCCGCCGGCCAGCAGGCGATCGATTTCGACGATGTCAATCTGGCCCGCGGCTACAGCGGCGTGCGCGCCTATTGCCAGAGCAAGCTGGCGCAGATCTTGTTCACCATCGATCTGGCCGAGCAGCTCGAAGGCAGCGGCGTCACCGTCAATGCACTCCATCCGGCAAGCTACATGGATACCACCATGGTCCGGCAGGCCGGCATCACACCGTGGAGCTCGGTCGAGACCGGCGCCGACGCGATCCTCAACTTGGCAATATCTCCGGCGCTCGAAGGGCGCAGCGGCCTCTATTTCGATGGCCAGCGGGAAGCGCGCGCCGATGCCCAGGCCTATGACGAAAGAGCCCGCAGCCGGTTGCGGGCGCTCAGCCTCGAACTGACCGGACAATCTTCCGCGACATCCAGGGAACAGCATTCATGAGCATCGAACATTGCGTCATCATCGGCGGCTCGTCTGGCATTGGCCTTGCCACAGCCAAACGGCTGCTCAGCCCCACGATGAAGGTGACGATCACCGGCCGCAGCGAGGACAAGCTGAACAACGCCTGGAAGAGCCTCGGCGGCACCGTCGGCAAGGCCGCTTTCGACGCGACCAAGCCGGACGCGGTCCGGCACTTCTTCGATGGTCTCGGCCCATTCGACCATCTCGTTCTCGCCGCAAGCGGCGGCAGGGGCCTTGGGCCGTTCGCGACCCTCGACCTTGCCGACATCGGCAGCGGCGTCGACGAGAAGATCAAGCCGCAGCTAGGCTGCTTGCAAGCGGCCCTGCCGACCTTGAACAAAGCCGGATCGGTCACTTTCATTTCGGCCGTCTCGGCGCAGATCGCAGCACCCGGCATTGCCGGCATCGGCGCCATCAACGGCATGCTTTTGACCGTAGTCCCGATCCTGGCCGTCGAACTGAAGCCGCTGCGCGTCAACGTCGTGGCCCCCGGCGTCATCGATACGCCCTGGTGGGATTTTCTATCGGGCGAAGAGCAGCAGGCGGTCTTTGCCGAGTACGCCGGAAAGACGCCGGTCGGCCGCATCGGCCGCGCCGAGGACGTCGCCGACGCGATCGCCTTCCTGGTGTCCAACGGTTTCATGACCGGCCAGGTGCTGACCTGCGACGGCGGCCTGCGCTTCGCCGCCTGAATGGATCAATTGGAAAAGAGGCCGGGCAAGAAGGCCAGCACCATCAGCCCGGCGACGACCGCATACCAGACAGCCAGGTGGACGGCCTTCATCAGCGGGCGGCCGACTTCCCGCGCCCGCTTCGGGTGGAGAGGGTCATAAATCACTTCGACCACTGCGCCGACGTTCCCGGTCGTTCCGTTGACCGGCAGATGCGATCCGAAACGCCAGGTCTTGCCCAGTCGGTCGGCGAATTCGATGATCGGCGTGTCCGGCCCGTCGCTCGACTTGTCGATGCCGATCACCTTGCCGGTGGCAAAGGCGCCGCGTCGCCTGAGCATGATGTCGCCATAGGTCTGTATGGCGACGACCGCCAGGAAGAAGACGCCGCACAGAAAGCACCATATCTGAATGTCGCTCGGATGCTGGCCGAAGGCTCCCGCGACTGCACGGAACGGCAACAGCGTCTGGTGGAAGGCATCCGAAACGCGTGCCCAGAATGCAGTCCAGCTCTGCTCCATGAACGCTCCGACGGCGAACCTGTTTTTTGCCAATACAGGACAATCGCGACAAACCGATTAACGCGGCGCCACTCAATTGTGCGGAATCCGAGTGCGGTTGTCAGGCATAGTGCGTGGTCAGTGCCAGAATGCCGCTGGGTAAGGCGACATTGCCGACGAAGCCGTTGATGCGTGAGGTGCGATCCGGACCCTGATGATTCCAGAAATTGTGAAACATCGGCGTCGCGACGATCAGGAACAGGGTCAGGCTTGCCGCCGCCAGCGCGGTCCATAAGCCGCCAATCACCAGCCGTCCGGCGCGACCTGCAGGACATGCCCAGCCACAATGCCGGCTCTGCCTAAGGCACGCCGCGTACCGCCATCATCGGGATGAGCAGATCTTGTGCTGGACGTTGCGCAGGCCGGGCAATGACGAAGGCGCCGCCGAGCAGCAGGCGCGCGGCAAACAGAATCTCGCTTTGAAGATTCTCAAACATGTCATTGATCTCGCAAATGAAAGCCGCGCGGAACCGTCTTCGGATCCGCGCGGCTTTGGATGATCAGGCAGCCTTGGCGGCCGGCATCGGATGGATGGCGTGGAACGACACGCAGAGCCGGTTCCAGGTGTTGATCATGCCGATCACCACTGTCAGCTTGACCAGCTCTTCCTCGGAGAACTGCTCCAGCGTCCTGGCGTAGAGATCGTCCGGAACGCCATTGTCGGAGATGTTCGTCACCTTCTCGGTCCAGGCGAGCGCGGCGCGCTCGCGCTCGGAAAACAGCGGCGACTCCTTCCAGGCGGCGACCAGATAAAGCCGCTGCTCCGTTTCGCCATCCCGCCTTGCCTCGCGGCTGTGCATCTCGACACAATAGGAACAGCCATTGATCTGAGAAGCCCTGAGCTTGACCAGGTGCATCAGGCTTTCTTCCAGCCCGCACTCCTCGACGGCCTTGTTGAGCGCCATCACCGCCTTCATGATTTCAGGCGCCTTGGCGAAGAACTGCAGCCTCTGTTTCATTCTCTTACCTTTCACGCTTTGCTTGGTTGTTGAACTTTTGCAGCCGCTGATGGCGTTCGACGAAGACGCAGCTTGCGGCGACGGTGCGGGGATCGGCGTCTTTCATGAAATCGGCGACGATGTCGGAGAGCTTTGCCTCGGCAAGGGCGGCACGATAGGCGCGCTCGGCCCTCAGCATCGCGGCATTGATGCCGCACGGTTTGACATAGGCCGACGCGTCGAGCTTGACCGGGCCGCGCTGGCGGATCTCGCCGCAGCGGAAGGCAGGCTCCCTGCCCTCGACCGCAAGCACGATGTCGAGCAGCGTGATCCGCTCGGCCGGCCGCGCCAGCCTGTAGCCGCCTGCCGGCCCCGGCACCGATTCCAGGATGCGCGCCGTTGTCAGCTGATTGAGATGCTTCAAGAGATAGCTCGGCGACAGCCCGAACGCCTCGGCCATGGCCGCGCCCGACATGGTGCTGTTGCCGTCGACGCCGGCAAGCATGGCGGCGCAGTGGATCGCCGCTTCGACGCCCTCTCCCAGCTTCACGATCTTTGGCTCCAATTCATGGATAGTACCTATCATGGATAATTCTTATCTGCAATATAGGTAACGAAAAACGGCACCCGAAGGCGCCGCATTTCTTTCAAAAGTGTTCCCTACTCCGCGGCCACCTTGGCCATCGGATTGTTCGGATGCGTCGTCCAGTTGGCGTAGACCGGCGACACCGGTATGCCCGTGCGCTGATCCAGCACGCCGGCGGCCAGCGGTTCCATGGTGATGCAGCCCTCGACCGGGCAGACATTGACGCAAAGATTGCACCCGACGCATTCGGCCTCGATCACCTCGAAATGCCTGACGCCGTCGACCATGCTGGTGATCGCCTGGTGCGAGGTGTCCTCGCAGGCGATGTGGCAGCGCCCGCATTTGATGCACGCGTCCTGGTCGATATGCGCCTTGGCGACATAGTTGAGGTTGAGATACTGCCAGTCCGTGACATTGGGTGTGGCGCGGCCGATGATGTCGGAGAGCGAGGCGTGGCCCTTCTCGTCCATCCAGTTCTCCAGTCCCGCGATCATCTCCTGCACGATCTTGAAACCATAAGTCATTGCCGCCGTGCAGACCTGCACGTTGCCGGCGCCGAGCGCCATGAATTCGGCAGCATCCCGCCAGGTTGTGATGCCGCCGATGCCCGAGATTGGCAGGCCGTGCGTTTCCGGATCGCGCGCGATCTCGGCCACCATGTTCATCGCGATCGGCTTCACCGCCGGGCCGCAATAGCCGCCATGCGAGCCCTTGCCATCGATGGTCGGCTGCGGCGCGAAACTGTCGAGGTCGACCCCGGTGATCGAGTTGATGGTGTTGATCAGCGACACCGCGTCGGTGCCGCCGGCCTTGGCGGCGCGCGCCGGCTTGCGGATGTCGGTGATGTTCGGCGTCAGCTTGGTGATGACCGGCATGCGCGTGTACTGCTTGCACCAGCGCACCACCATCTCGATATATTCCGGCACCTGACCCACCGCCGAGCCCATGCCGCGTTCGCTCATGCCGTGCGGGCAGCCGAAATTGAGCTCGATGCCGTCGGCGCCGGTCTCCTCGACCAGCGGCAGGATCGCCTTCCAGCTTTCCTCCTCGCAAGGCACCATGATCGAGGCGACCAGCGCCCGATCCGGCCAGTTCATCTTCACCTGCTTCATCTCGCGCAGATTGGTCTGCAGGTCGCGGTCGGTGATCAGCTCGATATTGTTCAGGCCGAGCAGCCGGCGGTCGGCGCCCCAGATCGCGCCGTAGCGCGGGCCGTTGACGTTGACGACCGGCGGGCCCTCTTCGCCAAGCGTCTTCCAGACCACGCCGCCCCAGCCGGCTTTGAAGGCGCGTTCGACATTATAGGCCTTGTCGGTCGGCGGCGCCGAAGCCAGCCAGAACGGATTTGGCGACTTGATGCCGACGAAGGTGTTGCGGATGTCTGCCATGCTCATGCCCTCCCGTTAGAGGTCAGTGCCCGGTGGATGGATTCGGCGGCGTCGCGGCCTTGCGCCACGGCCGAGACCGTCAGGTCGTCGCCGCCGAAGATGCAGTCGCCGCCCGCCCAGACTTTCGCCAGCGAGGTGCGGCCCTCGGCATCGACCCTGATGCGGCCGCCATCGAGCTCGATGGAGGCAACGCTGCCGTTGAGATGAGCCGGCACAAAGCTCTGGCCAATCGCCTTGAACACCTGGTCGGCGTTGAGCCTCAGCGTTTCGCCGGTACCGGCGAGCTTGTCGCCATTCATGGCTGTGTATTCGAGCTCGATCGCCGACACTTTGCCGTTCTCGGCGATGACGCGCTTCGGCTGCAGCCAGTGGCGGATCGTGACGCCGTTCGCGGCGGCCAGATCCTGCTCGAAGCCGGAGGCATTCATATGCTCCTGGCCGCGCCGGTAGCAGATCGTCACCTCCTCGGCGCCGAGCAGCTTCGACTGCACCGCGGCGTCGATCGCCGTCATGCCGCCGCCGATGACGACGACGCGGCGGCCGACCGGCAGGCTGGAAAGGTCGTTTGCCTGCCTGAGTTCGGCGATGAACTCGACTGCGTTGGCGACGCCATCCGTATCCTCGCCTTCGGCGCGCAGCGCATTGACGCCGCCGAGCCCGAGGCCAAGGAACACCGCATCGTAGTTGCGGATCAGGTCGGAAAGCTGGAAGTCCCGTCCGAGCGCTTTGCCGTTCTGGATGTCGATGCCGCCGATCGCGGTGACGTAGTCGACCTCGGCCTGAGCGAAATCGTCGACGCTCTTGTAAGCCGCGATGCCGTATTCATTGAGGCCGCCGGCCTTCGGCCGCGCTTCGAGGATCGTCACATCGTGGCCGTGGCGGGCCAAGCGATGCGCCGCCGCCAGGCCCGCTGGCCCGGCGCCGACCACGGCGACCGTTTTTCCGGTCGGTTCGGCGCGCTTGTAGAACTGCTTGCCCTCATCCATCGCGACATCGGTCGCATAGCGCTGCAGCCGGCCGATCTGCACCGGCTTGCCCTCCGCGACCTCGCGCACGCAGACCTCTTCGCACAGCGTCTCCGTCGGGCAGACGCGGGCGCACATGCCGCCAAGAATGTTCCGGTCGAAAATGGTCTTGGCCGAGCCCAGCGGATTGCCGGTCGCGATCTGCCGGATGAACATCGGGATATCGATCGAGGTCGGGCATGCATTCATGCACGGCGCATCGTAGCAGAAATAGCAGCGATCGGACTCGACCAGCGCCTCGTGATGATCGAGCGGCGGGTGCAGGTCGGAAAAGTTATCGGCATACTGCTCGGCAGACAGCCGGCCGCCGGCTATGCCTTCGATGAAATGACCAGTCGCCATTCCAGTTCCCCTTGTTTGTTTTGAGGAAGGCTAGCACGTTTTATTTTTTTATCAATTGGTCAATTTTCGGCCAAGCTGCTGTATTGCTTGCATAAAAACATGATAATATCAGTCATGTTATCGCCACGCCGATGTCTGTCGCGCTTTCAATCCTGGAGGGATGGATCGACCTGATCTCGTCTGCCACGAGTTCCTGCAGGCGCCACAGATTGCGGTCATGGATGCCGAATGTTTCGAGGTGGCTGACGGTGTTGTAAAGATATTCGGCGCCGGAACCGACATGGCCGCATGCGCGTGCCAGTGTCTTTGCCACCCTTTCGAGCGGCTGCCTGAGCGACGTGCCCCTACCCGTCACCCCGATCCAGAAGCTCCGTATTTGATGCGTGTCGGTCGCCCAAAACCGCTGCGCATTTTTGAGTGACATGCATGAGCGCCTTGCCGTTCTCGATTTCTAGTCCAGATGTCGGATTTCTGTCGCCGAGATCGTCCTATGATGGATCGGAACCGCGATCGCTGCCTGAACCGGTGAGGAGACCGACCATGCCGAATGCCGCAAAACCCTTCTTCTGGTACGAACTGATGACCACCGACCTCGACGCCGCCGAGGCTTTTTATACTGCTGTCGTCGGCTGGCGGGCCGAGCCCTTCGACAAGGCGCCGGGCATGCCGCGCTATATCGTGGTGAATTCCAGCCTGCGCGGCGTCGGCGGATTGATGACGATGCCGGAGGATGCCGCCAAGATGGGCATGCCGCCGGCCTGGCTCGGTTACATCTACACCGAGGACGTCGATGCCTCGACGAAGGCGCTCAAGGACGCTGGCGGTGCCGTTCATCGCGCGCCGGATGATATTCCCGGCGTCGGTCGCTTCGCCGTCGTCGCCGACCCGCAGGGCGCGACCTTCATGTTCCTGCAGCCCAACCAGCCCGAGCAGCCGCCGGTACCCGCTACCACGCGCGGCCATGTTGGCTGGCACGAGCTCTACACCTCGGACTGGAAAGCCGCTTTCGACTTCTATTCCAGCCAGTTCGGCTGGGAGAGCGCCGGTCAGTTCGACATGGGCGAGATGGGCATCTACCAGACCTTCGGCGCCGGCCCCGAATCCGGCGGCGGCATGATGAACAAGCCGCCGCAGATCCCGGTCCCGGTCTGGCAGTTCTATTTCAACGTCGACGCGATCGACGCCGCCGCCAAGCGCGTCACCGACAATGGCGGCAAGGTATTGATGGGACCGATGGAGGTGCCGAGCGCGCAGTGGATCATCCAATGCCAGGACCCGCAGGGCGCGCATTTCGCGCTGCTGGCGCCTGGGCGATAGAAACTGCCGCCCCCCTTGTGGGGCAGATGTCCGGTCCATCCTCCGCAGCCGCGGCGCAGCTGCGCGGAGGTCGGGCCGGGCAGAGGGGAGCGCTGGCCCGGCGCCGGCGTCGCCCTCTTGGGCGTCACTCCGGCGTCAGCACCGCCACTTTGAGATCGGCCTTCTTGGCGCCGCTGAGCTGCACGGTGGCCGGACCGGCGGACAGCTTGAAGCGCACGCTCTTGCGAATGCCCGGGCAGGTCTTTGCGCGGCTGAAGCCCGCCGACTTCACGGCGCGGCCGTCTTGGACGACATCGATCCAGACCTCATCGGACAGGCTGAACTGGAGCTCGCCTTCAGCCGGTACGGTCACGCTTGCCATCGCGCCGAACGTGCCGGCTGCCGGTGCACGTCCAGGCGGAACTTCGAAGCCGATCGTGTCGACCGCTGCAAGTGAGAAATCCGCCGCTTGCCCGACTGTCAGGGCCGCGCCGGACTGGGCGGCGGACGCTGACGGAAACAGGGCCTGCTCGCGTGTCACCGGCCATTTGAAGGCATCACAACCGGCATCGGCAGCTATGGCGAAGCTGGTGCCTGCAAGGAATGCGAAGAGGCTGATGGCGAATTTTTTCATGGCGAATGGATTCCCCGGATGGTTTGGTGTATCCACGCATCAATACAACTTATAGGAGACAATTGCAACCACGGCGAGAATGAACCGGAAGAGGTGAACTCATGCCCACTCACCGATTGTTGATGGCAGGGCATGGGAAGTGAATGGTCCGCTTCCGAGCGATAATTTATGGCGGGTCGAGAAGGGCAAGATGGAGTTTAGATGAAGCTTTTTGAAGGTCTCTCCCGCTATCAGCCGCAGGCGCTGGGCGTGCTTCGCATCATGACGGCGCTGCAGTTCACCGAGCACGGCACCCAGAAGCTGTTCAATTTCCCCGCCGGCGCCCATGCCGGGGCGCTGACGGGGCTCGCGCTGACATCCGCAATCCTTGAATTCGCCGGTGGCATCCTGCTGGCGCTGGGGCTGTTGACCCGCCCCGTGGCGTTCCTGCTCTGCGGCGAAATGGCCATCGCCTTATTTCATGGCGCATTTCCCGCGCGACTTCTTCCCCGTCAACAATGGCGGCGACGCGGCGATCTCGTTCTGCTTCATTTTCCTCTATCTGGTCTTTGCCGGTCCCGGCGCTTTCGCGCTCGACAACCGCCGCAGCGCCTGATGCCCTGTGCGGACGCGCGCCTGTTTTTCAGGCGCGCATCCGCTCGAAATTGGCATCGAACAGCGGCGTTGCCTGAATGCGCGCGGCGTGGCGCTTGCCGAGGATCTCGATCTCGAAGCCGTCGGGCCTGTCGGCGATCTCCTTCGGCACGTAGCCCATGGCGATCGACTTTTTTGCATTGTGCGCATAGCCGCCGGACGTCACCCAACCGCGCACGACGCCGTCGTGCCAGATCGCCTCGTCGCCGATGACGTCGGCATCAGTGGCCTCGACGATGAAGGCGCGCAGCCGGAGCTTGCCACCTTGCTTGCGCTCGGCAATGGCGGGTTCCTTGCCAATGAAGTCGGCCTCCTTGCCGTAGGCGACGAAACGGTCGAGCCCGGCCTCGAGCGGTCCGTAGATCGGCCGGTATTCGCGCGCCCATGAGCCGTAGTTCTTTTCGAGCCTGAGCGCATTGAGCGCGCGCGACCCGAACAGGCCGATGCCGAATTCCTCGCCGGCCGTGATCAGCGCCTGGTAGGCGGCGCGCTGATACTCCGGCGCCATCCAGATCTCGTAGCCGAGATCGCCGGTGTAGCTGACGCGGCCGACAAGACACGGCGCCATGCCGATATCGATCCTGGCGACGGCCATGAAGGAGAATGCCGCGTTGGAGACGTCCGCGCGGGTGACCTTGGCCAGCACCGCCCTCGCCTTCGGTCCGGCGATGGCAAGGCCGGTGAGCCTCTGCCCCAGCGCCTCGATACGCACCGAGCCGTCCTTCGGCAGATGCGCCTCGAACCAGCGCATATGGTACTGCTCGGCGACGCCGGAGCCGGCGACGAACCAGTCGCCCTCGCCGACATTGGCGAGCGTGAAATCGCCGATCAGCTTGCCGTCTTCCTTCAGCATCGGCGCCAGCGTCATGCGGCCGGGCTTGGGCAGCCTGCAGGCAAGCAGACGGTCGAGCCAGGCTGCCGCCCCCTCGCCCGTCACCTTGTACTTGGCAAAGCTCGAGATCTCCGAGAGGCCGACGCCGTTGCGGACGGCGGCCACTTCGCTGCCGACATGGTCGAAATCGGTCGACCGCCGCCACGTGAACTCGTCCTTGCCGCCTTCGGGCGCATACCAGAGCGGCACTTCCAGCCCAAAGGCGACGCCCCATTGCGCGCCTTTGGCCGACAATGTGTCGTAAAGGGGCGTTGTCTTCAGCGGCCGTCCGGCCGGCAGTTCCTCGTTCGGGAAGCGGATCGAGAAGCGGCGCGAGTAATTCTCGCGCACCTTGGCATTGGTATAGGCCATCGTCGCCCAGTCGCCGTAGCGCGCCACGTCCATCGCCCAGATATCGGCGCCGGGATCACCCTCGATCATCCAGTTTGAGAGCGCCAGGCCAACACCGCCGCCTTGAGAAAAACCCGCCATGACGCCGCAGGCGACCCAGAAGCCCGGCAGGCCGCGCACCGGACCGACCAGCGGATTGCCATCCGGCGCAAAGGTGAACGGGCCATTGATGATCTGCTTGATCCCGGTTTTCTGAAAGGCCGGGAAGTGACGGAAGCCGATTTCGAGCGAGGGCGCGATACGGTCGATATCCGGCTCCAAGAGCTCATGGCCGAAATTCCAGGGTGTGGAGAATTCGGACCAGACCTTGTTGGCTTTCTCGTAGGTGCCCATCAGCATGCCGCCGCGCTCCTGGCGCAGATAGAGCTCGCCGTCGAAGTCGACCGCATGGATGATTTCCGTGCCGGTCTTCTTGTTCCAGTCGGCGACCTCCGGCATGTCCTCGGTGATCAGATACATGTGCTCCATGGCGAGCACCGGCAGTTCGAGCCCGACCATGCGGCCGACCTCGCGCGCCCAAAGCCCGCCGGCGTTGACGACATGCTCGGTGATCACATCGCCCTTGTTGGTGATGACCCGCCACAGCCCGTCGGGCCGGCGCACGATGTCCTCGACCTTGGTGAAGCGCTCCACTTCCGCGCCCAGCTTCCGCGCCGCCTTGGCGTAAGCGTGGGTGACGCCGGAGGGATCGAGATGGCCGTCCTCCTTGTTGCGCACGGCGCCGACGAATTGCTTCGGATCGATGAGCGGCATCAACTCGGCCGCTTCCTTCGCCGAGATCACCTCGAGGTCGATGCCGAGATAGCGGCCCTTGGAGACGACGCCGCGCAGCCAGTCGAGCCGCGCCTCGGTTGCTGCCAAGAGCACGCCGCCGGTCAGATGCACCCCCGTCGCCTGGCCGGAAAGCTCCTCGATCTCCTTGTAGAGCGAGATCGTGTATTTCTGCAGCTTGGCGACGTTGGGATCGCCGTTGATGGTGTGCATGCCGCCGGCCGCGTGCCAGGTCGAGCCCGAGGTCAGCTCATCGCGCTCCAGAAGCACCACGTCCGTCCAGCCGTGGCGGGCAAGATGGAACAGCACGGAACATCCTACAACACCGCCGCCGATGACCACGACCTTTGCATGCGACTTCATGGGTTCTTCTCGTTGTTTCAGTGAGTTGGATGACTGAGTGGATTCAGGATGAGAGGCATGTCTCTCCTCAAACGTCGGCGCTGCCCCTCACCTTGCCCTCTCCCCGTGAAAAACGGGGAGAGGGGTCGCCAGCGCTGTAGCGCTTCCCTTCTCCCCGTCCTTCACGGGGAGAAGGTGCCGGAAGGCGGATGAGGGGCGGCGCCAGCGTTCCAAAACCGTCACGGCTCGCCCTGCCCGATCGCTTCCTTGCGGCGCGCCATATAGACTTCAAGTGCCTCGCGCACGGCTGGGTCCATTGTCGGCTGAACGTACTCTCCCAGCGCCTTCTTCCAGAGCCGGGTCGCGCGCGCCGTCGTGTCAAGCGCGCCGGCCTCCTGCCAAGCCTCGTAGTTCTGCCAGTTGGAGAGCATCGGCTGATAGAAGGCGGTGGCATAGCGTTCAAGCGTATGCGGCTCGCCGAAGAAGTGGCCGCCGGTGGGCACGGCGCCCAATGCGTCGACCGCCAATTCGCCTTCGTCGACCACGATCGGTCGCAGGAATTCCATCATGTGCTGCATCATCTCGACATCGATGATGAGTTTTTCGAATGAGGCCGTCAGTCCGCCCTCCTGCCAGCCGGCGGCATGATAGACGAGGTTGCCGTGGCCAAGCACGGCACCCCACAGCGCCATCAGCGTCTCGTAGGCGCCTTGCGCATCGGCGGCATTGGACGCCGAGCCCGGCGTCGTGCGGTACGGCAGATTGTAGCGCCGCGCCAATTGCCCGGAGGCGATGTTGGCCTTGGTGTTCTCCGGCGTGCCGAAGGCCGGCGCGCCGGACTTCATGTCGACATTGGAAGTGAAGGCGCCATACATCACCGGCGCGCCGGGCCGCACCAACTGGGTCAGCACGATGCCGAACAGTGCCTCGGCATTTTGCTGCGCCAGCGCGCCGGCAAGCGTCACCGGGCTCATCGCGCCCATCAGCGTGAACGGCGTCACCGCCACCGACTGGCCGAACTCGGCCATGGTCATCAGCCCTTCGGCCATCATCTCGTCGAAGCGGCGCGGCGAGTTGACGGAAATGATGGTGGTGACGCCGGGATCCCGGCCGATCTGGTCGAGAGTCAAGCCACGCGCGATCGCCATCATCTCGATGCCGTCCAGCGCCCTGCCCCGGCCGATCGCCGAGACATGGAAGCATTTGTCGGTCAGCGTCAGATTGGCGAAGTAGGTGTCGAGGTGCCGCGAATTCGCCGGTAGCTCGATCGGCGCGCAGACCTGGTTCCCCAGCATATGGATGCAGTTGAAATGCTGCGCCAGCCGGACGAGATCGCAATAGTCGGCGAGATTGCCGGCGCGGCGGCCGCGCTCCATGTCGTGCACATTGGGCGGCCCGGCCACCAGCGTGAAGTTGATCGTGTTGCCGCCGAGATAAACGGCGTGAGCCGGGTTGCGTGGCGTAAGTGTGTAGCCGGCCTGTGTCGTCCTCAGCGCTTCGTCGACCATGCCCCGATCGAGGCGCACATTCATCGAGCTGTGATCGACCTTCGCGCCGGCGCGTTCGAACAGCGCGAGCGCTCGCGGGCTCATCACCTCGATGCCGAAATTTTCGAGAATATGCATCGAGGCCTGATGAATGGCCTCGATCTGGTCGGCCGAAAGCACCGCCATCGGCGGGTAAGGGTTGACCACGCGCCGTGGCGGCAGCTGCGGAATGGCGGCGGGCCCGCGGTTGCTGGTCCGTTCGGCGCCGCGTTTTCGTCTTGGTTCGGTCATGCGTCTATCAGAGCGCCGACGTTCAGGCGCGAGCTGTCAGGAATTCGCCATTTGCCGGCGTGATTTTAGCCAAGGCGGCATTTTTTCATTCTGATGAAGACAAATACGACGCACGACGTCGAAATATCGATAGGAGCCCAGATCGAGGCGCCTCGGTCGGAGTTAAGAAAGCTCGAAAGACTCCCTTTATGATTTCGCCCTATTCGTTTCCGATGCCTAGGTCGAGTTTTAGTAAAATTGTCGGTGTCTCTGTGCTGCTTGCGCTTTCGGCCTGCGCGACGGCGCCCAGCCACATCAACAATGTCTGCGCCGTCTTCGACCAGAATGACGGCTGGTTCGACAACTGGCAGTCCGCCGCCGAGCGCACCGAACAAAAATACGGCATTCCCGTTCCGGTGCTGATGGCGACGGTGCGCAAGGAATCCGGCTTCAAGAGCAACGCCCGGCCACCGCGCACCAAGCTGCTCGGCTTCATTCCCTGGAAACATGTCTCCACCGCCGCGGGCTATTCGCAGGCGCTAGACGGCACCTGGTCGCAATATCAGATGGAGACCGGCAACTGGGCGGCGCGCCGCAGCCGTTTCGCCGACGCCATCGACTTCGTCGGATGGTATCATTCCAAGACCGTCGACACTTTCGGCGTCGCCCGCAACGACACCTACAGTCTCTATCTCGCCTACTATCTCGGCTGGTCGGCCTACGGCCGCGGCAATCGCGGCGATGCCGGCGTGCAGAACTACGCGCGCGCCACGGACCAAATGGCCCGCGACTACGCCGCCCAGTTGCGGCAATGTGGGAACTGAGGCCGGGGCCCGGCGAAGTTTTAGTTCGGCTTCGGCCTCTTGCCCCTCGGGCGCTTGGGCGGGGTGCCGGCAAAGCCCGGCCCAGTGCCGTGCGGCGCGTCGTCCGGCACGCCTTCATGTGCCGCATGCTCCTTGTCGAACTTGATGACCGGCTCCATCTTCGCCAAGACATCGTCCGACAGCCAGCACAGGCTCATATGGCCGTTGCCGAGATTCTTCACCGGCGGCACCGTCGTCTCGCAGAGATTGTCCGGCACCAGCTTCTTGTAGCCGCAGCGCGTCTGAAAGGGGCAGCCGGTCGGCGGGTTCATCGCCGATGGGATATCGCCTTCGAGCACGATGTGCTTCTTGACCACGCTGGTGTCGGCGATCGGTATCGCCGAGAGCAGCGCCTCGGTGTAGGGATGGTAGGGCGGCGAGAAGATCTGGTCCGTCGTGCCCTGCTCGACGATATAGCCGAGATACATGACGACGACGCGGTCGGCGATGTAGCGCACCACGGACAGGTCGTGGCTGATGAACAGCATGGTCGTCTTGTTCTTGCGCTGAATGTCCATCAAGAGCTCGGTCACCGCCGCCTGCACCGAGACGTCGAGCGCCGAGACCGGCTCGTCGGCCACCACCACCTTGGCGTCGCCAGCGAAGGCGCGGGCCACGCCGATGCGCTGCTTCTGGCCGCCTGAGAGCTGGCGCGGCTTGCGGGTCTCGAAGGCCCGCGGCAGCTTCACCAGGTCGAGCAGCTCCAGCATGCGCTTGCGCCGCTCGGCGACGGTCTTGCCGACATTGAACTTCTCCAGCGTGCGGATGATCTGCGAGCCGACCGTATGGCTGGGGTTCAGCGTGTCGAACGGGTTCTGGAAAACCATCTGGATCGACGACACTGTCTCGACATTGCGGCTCTCGATGCCGGTAGACTGGATCTCCTTGTTGCCCAGCGTCACGGTGCCCGAGCTTGCGGTCTCAAGCCCCAAAAGCACCTTGGCGAGCGTCGATTTCCCGCAGCCGGACTCGCCGACGATCGCGACCGTTTCGGACTCGCGCGCGGTGAACGAAATCGTCTCGTTGGCCTTGACGACGCGGCCTTCGCTCGAGCCGAACACCTCGCTGCCGCCGACCTTGTAGTACTTCTTGAGATTGTCGATCTTGAGCACCGGCGCGCCGGGCTCGACCTTTTCGTTGACCTTCTTGGCGCCGGGCGGCAGCGCTTCCCAGTCGATCTCGTTGAAGCGCACGCAGCGCGAAAAATGGCCCTCATGCCCCTCGACGGCAACCATCGGAATTTCGGCGGCATTGCAGACGCCCTCGACGAAATGGTGACAGCGGGGTCCGAAATTGCATCCCTTCGGCCGCTCATGCGGCAGCGGCAATTGGCCGGGAATGGAGATCAGCGGCCGCGAATTCTTGTCGGCGCCGGGCAGCGGAATCGAGCGGAACAGCCCTTGCGTATAGGGGTGGCGCATCCGGTCGAACACGTCCTCGATCTTGCCGGTCTCGACGGCCTCGCCGGAATACATCACCGTGATCTTGTCGCAGGTCTCGAGAATGAGGCCGAGATTGTGCGACACGAAGATCATCGAGGTGCCGAACTTCTGGCCCAGTCCCTTGACCAGTTCGACAATTCCGGCCTCGACCGTGACGTCGAGCGCCGTCGTCGGCTCGTCGAGGAGCAGCAGCGCCGGTTTCGACAGCAGCGCCATGGCGATGACGATGCGCTGCTGCTGGCCGCCCGAAAGCTGGTGGGGATAGGAGCGCATCATGCGCTCCGGATCGGGCAGCTTGACCGCGCGCACCATCTCCAGTGCACGATTATGGGCCTCTTCCTTCGAGACCTTGTCGTGGATCAGCGGCACTTCCATCAATTGCTGGCCGACCTTCATCGCCGGATTGAGGCTCGCCATCGGCTCCTGATAGATCATGGCGATCTTGTTGCCACGGATGGCCCGAAGCTCCTCGTCGGACATCTCGCCCATGTCCCTGCCCTGGAACTTGATGCGGCCGCCGACGATCTTTCCGATGTTTGAGAGGTCGCGCATGATGCCGAGCGACACGGTCGACTTGCCGCAGCCGGATTCGCCGACGATGCCCATCGCCTCGCCGGGCATGACCGTGCAGGAAAAGTCCATCACCGCCGGGATCTCGCCCTTGCGGGTGAAGAAGGAGATCGAGAGGTTCTCGATCTCGATGATCGGCCCATTGGTCGTCTTGGCTGGATCTCGAACTGCCTCGTTCATGGGTCGCTCCAATCCTTGCTTCCTGGAAGATGGGGCCCGAAGCCCCGCCATCAATCCTTCATCGACTGTTCGCGCAGCGAATCCGCCAAAAGGTTCAGGCCCAGCACGAACGACATCAGCGCGATCGTCGGCGGCAGCGCCGGGTGGATGAAGGAGCGCAAGAGCCGGCTGGCATCCTTGATCGCGGTGCCCCAGTCGGGACTCTCGGGCGCCAGCCCCAGGCCGAAATAACCCAGCGTGCCGAGCAGGATCGTCGTATAGCCGATGCGCAGGCAGGCATCGACGATCAGCGGTCCGCGTGCATTGGGCAGGATTTCCCACAGCATGATGTACCAGGGCGATTCACCGCGTGTCTGCGCCGCCGCCACGTAGTCGCGCGTCTTGATATCCATGGTCAGCCCGCGCACGATGCGGAACACGCCGGGGCTGGAAGCGAACACCACCGCCACGAAAATGTTGAGCTGGTTGGGATCGATGTGGACGATCCTCAGCGGATCCTTGTCGAAGACGAGGCCCGTATAGATCCAGCCCCCGATGACGAGCGTCAGGCCGAGCAGGATATAGAGCCGGTCCGGTCGGTTCTTGTAGCGGGTCCAGAACAGCACGCAGAAGAAGATGATCGGGAACAGGAAGAACAGCCCCGCCAGGGCGTACGGGATAGGCGTATCCATGATGCCTGGCGTCACCAGCAGGTAGAACAAAAGGATCACCGGGAAGGCCAGCACCAGATTGGCGAGGAACGACAGCACCGTGTCGATCTTGCCGCCGTAGTAACCGGCCGGCAGGCCGAGCGTGATGCCGACCATCAGCGCAAAACCGGTCGCCGCCGGCGCGATGATCAGCACGATCTGGCTGCCATAGACCATGCGCGAGAACACGTCGCGGGCGAGCTTGTCGCCGCCGAAATAGTAGACGAGCTTCGAAGTCGGCTCGATCGCGCCGGGCAGCGTATCCTTCATGATCGACACCTGGGCCAGCGGATCGAAAGGCGAGATGGTCGAGGCGAAGATCGCCGTGAACAGCCAGAACAGGCAGATGCCGACGCCGGCAATGCCGACGCCGCTGTCAAAGAGCTGGCCGTAGAGCCCGAGCTTCTTCTTGTAGGTAAAGCTAACGCCCATCACCAGGACAAGCGCGACCCATACCGGCCAGAAGCGCCAAAGCACGCCGAGCACGACATCGAAGGCACCGATATATTCGATCTGCATCCGCCCTGCCCCCCTATTGAACTCTGATGCGCGGATTGAGAAACGCGTAGCCGACATCCGAGATGAGTTGGGTGATCAGCACGATGAACACCGAGACCAGCGAGCAGCCGAGCAGAAGGTCGATGTCGTTGTTGCCGGCGGCCTCGACCAGCGTGTAGCCGAAGCCCTGGTAGCGGAACATCACCTCGACGATGACGACGCCGGTGAGCAGCCACGGGAACTGCAGCATGATGACGGTGAAAGGCGCGATCAGCGCGTTACGTAGCGCATGCTTGATCACCACACTGCCGAAGGAGAGCCCCTTGAGGCGGGCCGTGCGGATATACTGCTGCGTCATCACCTCGACCATCGAGGCCCGCGTCATGCGTGCGATATAGCCGGTGCCGTAGATCGCCAGCGTGATCACCGGCAGGGTGAAATTGTAGAAGGTGATGCCCTGGCTGGCGGATGCCGCCGAGCCGTTCAGCCAGCCAAGCCACGAGGCGAAGATGACGGTGAAGATGACGCCCGACACATATTCGGGCGTCGCCGTCGAGGCGATCGAGGCCACCGACAGGGTCCGGTCCGTTCGCGAGCCTTCGCGCATGCCGGCAAGGATGCCGATGAGCAGCGAGATCGGCACCATCACGGCCAGCACCCAGAACATCAATATGCCGGTGGCGCCGAGTGCCGGAAACAGCTTGGCCGCGACCGTCGTCTTGAACTTGGTCGAACAGCCGAAATCGCCCTGCAGCACGCCGGAGAATTTCGGCTCGACCGGATCGTTGCAGAAGGAGAAGCGCTGCGTCACCTTGCCGGTGGCAGGATCGGTGATCGGCTGCTTGGGCAGGACGCCCAGCCATTGGCCGTAGCGCGCAAAGAAGTTCTGCCGGTAGCCGTGATTGGCCAGCCAGCTTTCGAGCTGTTCGGCCGACGTGTGCATCTCGGTCTGGCTGATCGCCAGCTTCTTCAAGTTGGGCTCGAGATTGACGAGAAAGAAGACGACCAGCGTCAGGCATAGCATCGTGAGCAGAATCGTGCCGATGCGTCTGGCAATGAATGAGAACATGCGCGCTCCCCTGCCGGCCGGGTTGGGGTCAGATAGGTTCAACCCTGTGTCGGATACCTTGTGAGGCTCCGCCACCGTTGCACAATACGCAACGGCGACGAAGCTGCAAATACGAGGGGCTGACGCCCCTCATATTTATCGCAAAAGGATCACGCCTGTTCGAGCCAGACCTTGCCGAAGTCGTGCTCATAGGTCGGGTGCATCGAGTGGTTCTTCACCTCGGGCTTGATGTTGATGTAGAGCTTGCGCCAGTAAGGCTGGATGATGATGCCGGAATCCTGCAGGGTTTGCTCGATGTCCTTCATCACAACCTTGCGCTTCTCCGCATCGGCGATGCCGAGCGCCTCGTTGACCTTCTTGTCGAAGTCGGGATTGGCGTAGGCCGTCTCGTTCCACGCTTCGCCGGAGCGATAGGCGATGGAGATGACCTGGATGCCCAGCGGGCGCATGTTCCAGTTGGTTTGCGAGAACGGATACTTCGTCCAGTCGTTCCAGAAGGTCGAGCTCGGCAGCACGGTGCGCTTCACCTTGATGCCCGCTTCGCGCAGCTGGGCCGCGATCGCGTCCGTGGTGTTCTTGTGATAGTCTTCGTCGTTGCTGATCAGTTCGTGCTCGAAATCGATCACGCCGGCTTCCGTCAGCATCTGCTTGGCCTTGGCGATGTCGCGCTTGACCTCGGGCAGCTTGACATATTCCGGATGGATCGGCGCGACATGGTGGTTTTCAGCCGGGGTGCCGGCATTGCCGTAGCCGAGCTGCAGCACCGTGGCGTTGTCGACCGCAAGCAACATCGCCTGACGAACCTTCTGGTTGTCATAGGGCTTGTGGGTGATGTTGAAGCGCGACACCACGGTGGCGGCCGTGACGACCTCCGAAACCGGCGCGCCGACATCAGCGATGATCTTGATGTAGTCGGCGGTCGTTTCGTGGTTGGTCTGGACTTCGCCGGATTCGAAAGCCGAAACCGTCGCCGCCGGATCGGTGCCGTAATCGATGAACTCGACACCGTCGAGGAAAGCTTCGCCCTGCCACCACTTGCCGGTCTCGCGGCGCTTGTAGACCACCTTCTGGCCGACATCGTAGGAGACAAGCTCGAACGGGCCGGTGCCGATCGGGCAATTCTTGAAGTTGGCGCCCTTCTCATCGAAGGTCTTGTGCACGACCAGTGCCGGGTAATCGCACATGTTCGGGATGATCGCGATGTCTGGCTTGCTCAGCTTGAGCTTGACCGTCATGTCGTCGACCTTGACCACGGAGCCTTCGCGCAGCTTCTTGGTGCCGTCGTCGACCAGGCTGCCGAGGCGGCCAGGCATCGAGTTGCCTTCCGCTGCCTTGTCGGCCCAGCGGGTGAAATTGTAGATCACGTCGTCGGCGGTGAACTTGTCGCCGTTATTCCATTCGACGCCTGGCCGCACATGCAGCGTGTATTCGGTGGCGTCGTCGTTGATGTCCCAGCTTGCCAGCAGGTAAGGCGCGAAGGTGTATTCCTTCGTGTACTTCACCAGCGGCTCGAGCGCCTGGCGCTCGGCATTCGCAATCTCCGACCAGTCGGCGGTGCGTGGATCCTTGGGATCCTTGATCGACATGGCGACCTTCAGCACGCCGCCCTTCTTGCCCTGCACGTCCTCGGCCTTGGCCGGCGTCGGCGCGGCGAGACCGAGCATGCCGTAAGCCATTGCCGTCGATGCACCGAAAACGCTGGCCAAAGCCAGGAATTCACGGCGGTCCACCGTGCCCGACTTGGCCGCTTCGGCCATCGCCAGGATGTGGTCCGGAACGCGGTCACCGTTACTTTTGTAGATTGCCATGACTGACTCCCATTGTTTGGCTTTCTGCCTTTTAACATTCCGCATCCAGGCCGTGATGTCAAAAGCCGGTTTGGAATTGGAACATGGTGGGGAATGTGCAACTTTGGAATGGGGCCGGTTGGCGTGATAGCGACAGCCTTGACGCAAATTTGTTAGTCCACAGCACATTTCCAAAAATTAACAGGGCAATCAAATCAAGACATTGTCGGCGGACCGGGCCTCGCGGGCGCGCCAAAAGTCCGCTTCAGCCCGCCGGGGCGGGCAACACCGTCAATATTCGCGTTCGTAAAAGACGCCGCCCTTGGCTTCGCCCGCGTCGTTGGCCTCGCCGCGCAGCTTCACGCCCCTCCCGACGTTGAGATCGATCGTCGCCTTGCCGGAGCCCGGTTTGTCGCCCTTCTGGATTGTCACATAGGTACGGTCGTTGAGGTACTTGCCGGCCGAAACCGCGGTGCCGCCCTTCTCGTCGGTCGTCACGTCAAGATCGTCGATGCCGATCGCGCTGCGTAGGTTGTCGAGCAGCGAGGTCGTGCCGCCGGCCCCGGCCAATTGCGCGGCCGCGTCGGCAAGCTGGGCGATCTGCAGCGGCGAGAGATTGGACATCGAGCGGCCGAAGATCAGTTGCGCCAGAACCTCGTCCTCTGGCAGCGCCGGTGCGGAGGAGAAGTTGAACTTCGGGTTGGTCGCCTCACCCGAAACGACGATGGTGACGGTGGCGCTGCTGGTCGTCGTGGTCGCGGTCAGGTTGAGGTAAGGCACAAGCGAACCCTGGAACCCGACGGTGCCCTCGGTGAAGGTCAGCCGCTTGGCAAGGATCGTCAGCCGGCCGCGTTGCAAGGTGAAGGTTCCGACGGCCTGCGGCGAGGATGCCGGGCCGGTCAGCTTCAACGAGCCGCCTAGCTCGGCGTCGACGCCCCTGCCCTGGATGAAGATCTGATTCGGTGCGTTGACCGTCACGTCGAGGACAAGGCCGCTGCCGCTGCTGCCGCCGCTGCTGGATGTCGGCGGGTTCAGAGCCCTGTCCTGCGCGCGCACCGCGCGCGGCGGGTTCTTATGCTTCACATCCAACTCCGAGAGCGAACCGGGCAGTTTGTCCGGCACGGTGATGACCGTCCTCGCCAGATTGATGGTGCCGGCGATCACCGGCGCCGACACCAGCGGGCCTTTAATGGTCAGGTCGCCGCCGAGATTGGCGGTCACCACCCTGCCGTCGGTGTAGCGGGCGTCGGTGAGTTTTATCGACAGGTCGGCCGGAAAACCTTGCGCCGGCGTGATGCCGACGGTGCCACTCGCCGAAAGGCTGCCGCGCGTCGACAACGTGCCCGTCAGGCGAGTGATCCTGGCGACGCCGCCGCCGATCGAGACGTCGGCCCCGATGTCGTTGACCGCCAGCCCGGAGCGCGCGTCGATGAGACGGGCGCCCGACGTCGTGACTTTGCCGCTGATCACCGGCGCGGATACAGGACCGCGCACCTGCACGTCGACATTGGCGGTTCCGTTGAGCGCCAGGCCTTGCACGGCGAGTTTCGAGGCAAGGAAGGAAAACGGCACCTTGCCTTTGAAATCGAGCGCCAGGGTCGGCCCGCCTGCCGTCGTCACCGTGCCGCCGCCCTTGAGACCAAGGCCGGCGCCGTCGCTGATGTTGGCGTCGAAGGCAAGCTTGCTGCCGGCAAAGGTTCCCGACGAGGATACGTTCATGCCGCCGAGGCCTGCGCCCCGCGTCTGCGAAGTCTGCACGCCCGAAGCATCGACATTGAAGGCGACCGTCGGAGTGGCCGGCGCGCCGGAGACCTTGACCGTGCCCGAGATCGAGCCTGCCGCATCGAGGCCAGGCGAGAAACTGTTTGCGAGCGAGACCGGCACCCGGGCCAGATTGGCGTTGATGTCGAGCGTCTGCGTGACCTTGCCCGTCACCGTCGCCGTGCCGCCGCCGAGATTGAGCACCAGCCGGTCGAGCGTCGTCGCGCCGTTGGCGATGGTCACGGTCGAGGCCTGCGCGATCGCCGCCTTGATGCCTTGCACCGTCGCTTGGCCCGACGCGAGCTCGACGGTCGTCGTGCCGTTCGCCACTTTCACCCGGCCGGCCGCTTTCGCCGGAATGTTCTTCACGGTGGCGCCGCCGGAAAAGGCGGTCCAGTCGCCATCGCGCTTCAGGTCGACATCGATGCCGGTAACGGCAGTGCCGCCGGAGGTCACGCTGTCGGCGCGGATCTTGCCGGAGATGACAGGTGCTGCGAGGTAATTGGCGATCTGGGCGTCGACGGCGACTTTTTTGGCCGAGAGGTCGCCGCGCCTGATCGCTGCCGTGGTTGCCTTGACGGCGACGTTCGGTGCGTTGCCGGCCTTCGAGAAGGCGATCGCGCCGCGGACGTCGCCTTCCGCCTTTTCTAGCGCAAGCGCCGCCAGCGGCCCTATGTCAGGGAGATCGAGTGACACGGTGCCCACCGGCACGAATTGATCGTCGAGCGCGAGGTCGCCGGAGATCTTGTTCGGTCCCAGCGACAGCAGAAGCCCGTTGATCGCGCTCTTGCCATTGGCGGTGGCAAGCACCGCATTGCCCTGCAGCGGCTGTCCGGCGACATTGCCGGTCAGTTGCACATCGGCCGCCGGATTGGCGGCATCGGCCTTGCCTGTCGCGGTGAGCTTCAGTCCGGTGATCTCGCGCGCCGCCACGGACAGCCTGTCGCTGTTCACCGTCAGCGAGAGATCGGGCGCCATGATCGGACCTTGCGCATTCAGGCCAAAAGCGATGGCGCCCTTGGCGTCTTTCGACAGCAGCGAAACGTCGTTCAACGCCCCCCTGATGTCGGCGGCAAGCTTGTTGTCGGCAAGGCTCGCCTGCCCGTCGGCGCTCAGCGCGCCCGAGTTGAGCTTCAAGCCGGAGACATTGACGTTGCCGTTGGCGTCGCGTTTCAGCGCGGCGCTCAATTGCGCGCTGTCGCCCAACATGCCGCGCACCGCCGCCGGCAATGCGGAAGAAGCGACATTGGCGTTCACATTGAAGTCGACGGCGCCGTCGCGCAGCGACATGCGGCCGGCGACCTGGCTGTTGAGCGCATCGCTCTTGAGCGAGCCGCTGTTGACGGCAACGGCGTCGCTCGTCAAACGGCCGTTGACCTCGGCCGTAACCTTGCCGGCAACCAACGGCGCGATCATCGGATTGTCCAGGCCGATCCTGTCGATCGACACCGTCCCGGAGACCGGGCCTGCCCGCCCCTTGAGATCGAACGCATCCGAATGCAGCGCAAGGGCAAGGCCGTCCACATTCACCTGGCTGGCGGCAACCGAAGGCAGGATCGCGGAAGCCTCGAGGCGAGCCTGCGTGCTTTGGCCGGCTATCTTTGCCGACAAGGACTGGACCTCGATCTTGACCGGGCTTTCGGCGCTGCCGATCGTCAACGGCAGGCTGGGTCCGGATGACGTCAGATCGAGCGAAAAATCGCTGACGCCGTTCGGATTTAAGGTGCCGGCGGCGTTGCCGGAAATCTTGTCGCCCGCAAGCGTTGCATGGTCCAGGGCCAGGCCGCTCGCCAGACCATAGCTGCCGGCGGCATCCAGATTGAGCGGCCCAAGTCCCGCCTGGCGGGTCTGGCTGGTCTCGGCGCCGGCAAGCTTGGCGTCGAACTCGATATCGGGATTGGCCGACGGCCCCGTGACGTGTGCCGTGCCTTCCAGCGTTCCGGCAGCATCCAGGCCCAGCACGAAATCATTGGCGAGCGCCGCAGGCAGGCCGGCGAAATTGGCCGTCAGGTCGAGGAGCTGGCCGGCGCTGCCGGAAATGGTCGCCGAGCCGCCGCCGAGATTGAGCGCAAGCTTCTCGACGCTGGCGACGCCGTTGGCGATTGCAAGGCGCGACGGCTCGGCGATCGCCGCCTTGATGCCGCGCAGGGTCGCTTCGCCGGACGCGATCTCGACGCTGGTCTTGCCGTCGGCGATCTTCACGCGCCCGGTCGCGGTGGCCGGAATTCCGGATGCCGTCGCGCCGCCGGAAAAATTGGTCCAGTCGCCGTCGCGCTTCAGGTCGATGCCGATACCGCTGACCACTGTCTTGCCGGAAGTGACGCTGTCGGCCTTGATCGTGCCCGATATTGCCGGACCCTTGAGATAATTGGCGATCAGCGCGTTGACGGTGATCGCCTTCGCGGCCAGTTCGCCGCGCGCGATCGATGTGCTGGCCGCATTGATGGTGAGGTTCGGAGCCGCGCCATCCTTGGCGAAGGCGATCGTGCCGTTGATATCGCCGGTCGCCGTCTGGCCACCTAGCGCCGCCAGCGGGCCGACATCGGGAACGGCCAGCGTCAGCGTGCCGAGCGGCACGAAAGCTTCGTCGAGCGCGAGGTCGCCGGAGATCTTGTTCGGTCCCAGCGACAGCAGAAGCCCGTTGATCGCGCTCTTGCCATTGGCGGTGGCAAGCACCGCATTGCCCTGCAGCGGCTGTCCGGCGACATTGCCGGTCAGTTGCACATCGGCCGCCGGATTGGCGGCATCGGCCTTGCCTGTCGCGGTGAGCTTCAGTCCGGTGATCTCGCGCGCCGCCACGGACAGCCTGTCGCTGTTCACCGTCAGCGAGAGATCGGGCGCCATGATCGGACCTTGCGCATTCAGGCCAAAAGCGATGGCGCCCTTGGCGTCTTTCGACAGCAGCGAAACGTCGTTCAACGCCCCCCTGATGTCGGCGGCAAGCTTGTTGTCGGCAAGGCTCGCCTGCCCGTCGGCGCTCAGCGCGCCCGAGTTGAGCTTCAAGCCGGAGACATTGACGTTGCCGTTGGCGTCGCGTTTCAGCGCGGCGCTCAATTGCGCGCTGTCGCCCAGCATGCCGCGCACCGCTGCCGGCAATGCGGAAGAAGCGACATTGGCGTTCACATTGAGGTCGACGGCGCCGTCGCGCAGCGACATGCGGCCGGCGACCTGGCTGTTGAGCGCATCGCTCTTGAGCGAGCCGCTGTTGACGGCAACGGCGTCGCTCGTCAAACGGCCGTTGACCTCGGCCGTGACCTTGCCGGCAACCAACGGCGCGATCATCGGATTGTCCAGGCCGATCCTGTCGATCGACACCGTCCCGGAGACCGGGCCTGCCCGCCCCTTGAGATCGAACGCATCCGAATGCAGCGCAAGGGCAAGGCCGTCCACATTCACCTGGCTGGCGGCAACCGAAGGCAGGATCGCGGAAGCCTCGAGGCGAGCCTGCGTGCTTTGGCCGGCTATCTTTGCCGACAAGGACTGGACCTCGATCTTGACCGGGCTTTCGGCGCTGCCGATCGTCAACGGCAGGCTGGGTCCGGATGACGTCAGATCGAGCGAAAAATCGCTGACGCCGTTCGGATTTAAGGTGCCGGCGGCGTTGCCGGAAATCTTGTCGCCCGCAAGCGTTGCATGGTCCAGGGCCAGGCCGCTCGCCAGACCATAGCTGCCGGCGGCATCCAGATTGAGCGGCCCAAGTCCCGCCTGGCGGGTCTGGCTGGTCTCGGCGCCGGCAAGCTTGGCGTCGAACTCGATATCGGGATTGGCCGACGGCCCCGTGACGTGTGCCGTGCCTTCCAGCGTTCCGGCAGCATCCAGGCCCAGCACGAAATCATTGGCGAGCGCCGCAGGCAGGCCGGCGAAATTGGCCGTCAGGTCGAGGATCTGGCCGGCGCTGCCGGAAATGGTCGCCGAGCCGCCGCCGAGATTGAGCGCAAGCTTCTCGACGCTGGCGACGCCGTTGGCGATTGCAAGGCGCGACGGCTCGGCGATCGCCGCCTTGATGCCGCGCAGGGTCGCTTCGCCGGACGCGATCTCGACGCTGGTCTTGCCGTCGGCGATCTTCACGCGCCCGGTCGCGGTGGCCGGAATTCCGGATGCCGTCGCGCCGCCGGAAAAATTGGTCCAGTCGCCGTCGCGCTTCAGGTCGATGCCGATACCGCTGACCACTGTCTTGCCGGAAGTGACGCTGTCGGCCTTGATCGTGCCCGAAATTGCCGGTCCCTTGAGATAATTGGCGATCAGCGCGTTGACGGTGATCGCTTTCGCCGCCAGTTCGCCGCGGGCGATCGATGTGCTGGCCGCATTGATGGTGAGGTTCGGAGCCGCGCCATCCTTGGCGAAGGCGATCGTGCCGTTGATATCGCCGGTCGCCGTCTGGCCGCCAAGCGCCGCCAGCGGGCCGACATCGGGAACGGCCAGCGTCAGCGTGCCGAGCGGCACGAA
>NZ_NSGD01000010.1:0-193285 GCF_002294955.1 Mesorhizobium sp. WSM3864 | reverse complement strand
CCCGGGCGGCGCCCACGGCTTTTCCCGCGGGGGTTATCCTGGGGGCGTGCCCCCGGGGGGGGGGGGGGCCCCCCCCCGGGGGGGGGGGGGGCGGGGGGGGGGGGGCCGGGAAAGCGGCCGGCAAACGCTACGAGGCGGTCTGGCGAAGATTATTCTCCACGCGGGTCCTAGCCGCCGAAGCGCTGGCTCGGCTAGCCCTCGGCCCCGGCGGCGCCGCGTTGATGGAGGCAGTCGTCCGCAATTTTCCACGCACGCTCACCTTTGGAGCGCGGCTCAGCGGCAAGACGAAACCTGTCCCCGGTTTGGCCGATGCGCGCCTGGCCCGATAGGTTGGCCTAGAGTTCAGCCACGATGATGTCGACTGAATTTTGGCGGCGACCTCAGCGCTGCCGTGCCTGTCCGCAATCACCGAAGTGGCGTAATCCGTTGCTGCTCCAGTTCCGGCGTGCGCCAGGAAGCGCTGCGGATCGTCGGGACCTTGCCCTCACCCGCAGTTCGATCGCGCGCGACCAGCACACAATCGTTCAGCTCGCTTTCGAGTCGAGCCCACACTGGCATACGCGCCTATAGCGGTGCGTGAATTCCGTCCCGCGCAGCGCAGTCGGGTTATGGAACATTCCGGCTCAACCGGAGTTTGCATATATCCGGCTTTCTGCCGCCGAGCCCCTGATGCGTTGTGATGTGGCCTGAGGGCGGCGCTCGCCACGCCTCGAGGAGGCCCTACGATGGTCCAGCACACGATCCCTCGCAATCCGCACAGCACGGCAAGCATTGCCGGCCATCCTGTTCATGCAATGCTGATACCGTTCCCGATCGCCTTCTTCGTCGCGACCTTCGTTTGCGACCTTATCTTCTGGCGAACCGGTAATCCGGGCTGGGTCACCGCTACGCTCTGGCTGCTGGGGGCCGGTCTGATCATGGCCGTGCTGGCGGCTCTTGCCGGCTTGACCGATGTCCTCGGCGACACCCAGATTCGCAATCTCCAGGACGCATGGCTTCACGCCGGCGGCAACGTGGTCGTCGTTCTCATCGAACTTTACAACTGGTACTCGCGATATGCCGACGCGGAGGCAGCGGTAGTGCCGGTTGGCCTTGTCCTGTCGCTGATCGTTGTCCTCATCCTTCTGTTCACCGGCTGGAAGGGTTGGGGAATGGTCTATCGGCATCACGTCGGCGTTGCCGACGATCCGGACCAAATGCGCTGAATGCGCCCGTTTTTCCGGTGATTGAAGCAGCTCCAGGATTTCGCTGGAAGCTGTGTAAGAACAATCAGTTGGATTGGGGAAGCGATTCAGAGGTTGAACAGCTCATAGGCGCCTCGCGACGTTGGCCGACGGAAGCGGTTCAGCTTGAACGGTCCGATCTACGACTACGACGGAATCGATAGGCCGGCCGGAAAGGTGTAGGATGCCTTGTCGTCCGCACCCAGACGAGGCACACGGACGCTTGAAAGAGTAGATCGCGCTTTCGCCCATCTAAGGGGGGAGGGAGGCGTCATGGCTTTCACCAAACACAGCGGAATATTCACGCCAGTCGAGCTGGAGCTCCTCCAGAAAGTATTCGATCAGTTGTGCAACGATCGCCGTCTGGCGTTAAAAGACGGGGGCGAAAGAGAACAGCTTGCCTCCGACGTGCTCGAAGCCTTCCAAAACGGCTTCAGCGCCGAAGCGGAGTTGTTGCAATCGCTTGCGGAGCGCCGCACCGCACCGTCGCAACGCAATCCGGCTCGACAGCTCCGTCCTTGATTGTCTGGCGCGGCGAAGGCTGTCTTCCCGCATCGGGGTTGACGTTGCGATCTGCCGCCCTGGAAGAGATGCCGCAGCTGGTCGCGCCAGGCTCTTCCTGCCGTTTTTTAACCTCAATCCGTTCTTAGCTGGCGATCGCCCGAAAGGGTAGAACCTTCGCGCTTGCTTGACTCGGTCCGCAAAAACGGGCAGCAAAGCGGCTGAGGGAGAGCATTTTTACCGTGGCGCAGACCATGGAGGGCTCTTTTTTCGTATGGACCGTCGCCACAATGGCGATTGGTGGAGGGATTGGTTAACCATCTTTGTCCATCTTTTGAATCAATCGGCAACAGACGCGTGAAGGTGCAGGGGGCACCAGGCGAACTGTGATCGTGACGGGTGCCAGGTCCGCAAACCGGCATGCCGATTGAGAGTGGTCGTATGGCGTTTTTGCGTTTGAAGAACCGGGGTGACGCTCCTGAAGAGGGGGCAACTTCGAAGAAATCTGGTGGTCATCGTTGGGTTGTGGTGCCTGCTGTCGGTGCTGCCCTGGCCCTGTGGTCGGTCGCGACCATGGCCGGCCTCTATTCCGTGAGTACCTCGCTCACCGCCGCCTCCAACGGATTGCCGCAGAGCCTGCTTGCGCCGCGCAGCATCGTGCTTGGCGACCAGCGCCGCAAGGTCGCGAACGCCTGGGCGCCGCGCCTTGCCGCGAACGGCGCGCACAAGACGGGCTCGCTCACCCGCGGCTGCGATGCCGGCTGCCTCAGGCTCGCAGCCAGCTTTGCGAGCTCCACGCCAAACCCCTCCAGCTTGGTGCATGACGGCAAGGCCGCGCGGCTGAATCCGGCACCCGATAGCGTATCGCATGAGAAGGTTGTCGCGGCTTCCGCCGCGGACGTCGCCGACCGTTTCGACAGCGTCATCAAGCGCGCCGGGCTTTCGCCGCAGAAACTGGCCGATGCCTTCCGGCGCGCCGAGAACGCTCCGGTCCTGCTGGCGAGCTTGCCGTCGGCAAGCCGCTTCGGCGGCGCGGCCGACAGCGGTTCGGCCCGGAGTGGGCTGACCTTGAGCGGCCCGGCCGATTCACGCTTTGGCGGAAATCAGGTCGACATTCAGCGCGCGTCCGAACTGGCGCTGGCGCTTGCCAATGTCATGCCCGAAGAGACGGTCGACGTGCCGACCGCCGTCGCGCTCGCCAGCGGCGACGCGCCTGAGACGACGGCCGGCGCTTCCGGCGACGACGGACAAGCTGAAGTGCAGGTCGCTTCGCTGCCGCCGCAGGATGGTTTGCCCGACAGCATCGCAGTGCCTGGTTTGAGGCCGCGCACCGCCCTCGAGCGCGCGACGGAAGCGCCTGAACAGAATGCCGCGAGGAAGCCGGAACCGGCCAAGCCGCAGGCAAGCCAGGCGGCAAGGCCCCAAATTGCCAAACCGGAGCCGGCCAAACCGCAGCCGGCCAAGCCGCAGCCGACCGTTGTCGACTCCGCCGACGGTGCGCAGACGCCGCGCTCGCTGAGGAGCTCCGACCAGGCGCTTCCGGGTGTGCAGGGTGCGAAGCCGATTGAGGCCGCGCCGGCCAAGCGCAGCAAGGCGCAAGCCTCCGAGATGCTCGCCTACGCCAAGCCGGACACGCCCGAGCGCGGCGGTCTCGGCAACGCCTTCAGGGGTCTGTTCAACAGTCCTTCGACGGGCAATGGCGTCGCCGTCTATGACATCTCGACGGCGACGGTCTACATGCCCGATGGCTCCAAGCTGGAGGCGCATTCGGGGAAGGGCGCCATGGCCGACCAGCCGCGCTTCGCCAACCGCAAGAATTCCGGCCCGACGCCGCCCGACACCTACAATCTGTCGCTGCGTGAATCGCGCTTCCACGGCGTCGAGGCCATCCGGCTGACGCCGACCAGCGGCAGGAACAAATATAACCGCAACGGTCTGCTCGCCCATACCTATCTGCTGCGCGGCGCCCCAGCCCAATCCAGCGGCTGCGTGGCCTTCAAGGATTATGGCCGCTTCCTCTCTGCCTTCAAGAAGGGGAAGATCAAGCGCCTGGTCGTTGTGCCGCGCCTGAACGGGTCGCCCACCCAGGTCGCCCAGGAAGGCCGCCAGGGCTGACCCCGCCCGCCACTATGCCGGCAGCAGCTTGTTGCCGGTAGGCTGCCTTTGATCTCTTGACGGTTTGCGGTCTTTACCGCCGTTGACGCGCGGCGCGGTCGACGCACGCGCTTGATGTCTTCGCCACGTCTCTTGCAACAGCGGCAGTGACCGGTTCCATCGAATTGCGGATGAGGAAAGGGAGAACTCCCTCTCCCAGAAAGCATATATGGCGCAGCCCGGGCTTGCGGCAAGCCCCCGGCAATGCCGTATGTACGCTGCCCTTGACCTCAGTTTAGGAAAGGGAGTTTGCATGCGGATTTTACTGTCGACTTACGGTTCGCGCGGCGATGTCGAGCCGGTGGTGGCGCTGGGCGAGCGACTGCAGGCGCTCGGCGCCGAGGTGCGGGTGAGTGTCCCCGGCGATGAAGAATTTGCAGCGCTGTGCGCCCGTGCCGGTGTGGAGTTGGTGCCGGCCTTCGCACCGGTGCGCGAATGGGTAAAGGAGATGACGCGGCGCAGGGCATCGGAATCGCCGAAGGACGTGGCCGCGCTGATCTCCGGCCAGGCGGCCGAGATCCTCGCCAGGCAATACGATACGCTCATGGCGGCCGCCGAAGGCTGCGCTGCCGTGGTGGCCTGCGGCCTGTTTCCGTCCTGTGCCGCCGCGCGGCTGGTCGCCGGGCAGCGGCACATGCGCTACATCCTTGCCACCTTCTGTCCGATATGGCTGCCGTCGGCGCACAACCGGCCGCATGAATATCCGGGACATCCGCTTCCAGCCGGGGTGACCGACAACCGGCTGCTGTGGGAGACGGATATCGCGACCAAGAACGCGCTGTTCGGCCAAGCGATCAACAGCTGGCGCGCGTCGCTCGGATTGCCTGCGGTGGAAAATGTCCGCGATTATGTCTACGGCGATCCGGTCCTGCTCGCCTGCGACCCAGCGCTCGGGCCGTGGCTGCCTTCGGACCTGACCGATGCCAGGCAGACCGGCGCCTGGATCCTGGCCGACGAGCGGCCGCTGCCTGACGGGCTGGAGGCATTCCTCGAAGCCGGCCCGCCTCCGGTCTATGTCGGCTTCGGCTCCATTGCCGTGGCCAAGGAGGTCGGCCGTGCGGCCATCGAGGCGGTCCGCGCCAAGGGCCGGCGCACGGTGATCGCGCGTGGCTGGGCCGAGCTTGGCCTTACCGACGACCGGGACGATTGCTTCGCCGTCGGCGATGTCAACCAGCAGGCGCTGTTCCGCCGCGTCGCCGCCGTCATGCATCACGGCGGTGCCGGAACGACCGTCGCCGCCGCGCGGGCAGGAGCGCCGCAACTGGTGGTGCCGCAGATCGGCGACCAGCCGTACTGGGCGCGGCGGGTGGCCGAGCTCGGCATCGGCGCAGCTCATGACGGGCCGGTTCCGACAGCGGGGTCATTGTCGGCGGCGATGGAGACGGCGCTGGCGCCCGAAACCCGCATCCGTGCGAGCGAGGTTGCCCGTTCGGTCCGCGCCGACGGCGCGGCGGTGGCGGCGAAGCTTTTGATCGAGATGTTCGGTCGTGCCTGACCTTCACTGCGTCAGTTCCGCCAGCGCCCTCTGCAGGGGCGCCGGCGAGACCTGGATCGGGCCGGAGAAGGGGCTGTCCATGTCGATGATCAGATAGATTGCCGCGGCCACCAGCGCCCCGGACACGAGGCACGTGAAGATGATGGTTCCATTGCACGGTGCTCGGAAGCCGAAGCTGGCGAAGATCAGCGTCAGCCAGGCAACGAGCAGCGCGATCAGCGGCGCGGGGATGGCACCCTCGGACTGCTCGGCCAGAATCCAGCGCTGCGCGATCACCTTCTGCAGCTGCTGTGTCGCCGCCTGTTGCGCGGCGGTCTGCTTGGCATTCGCAGGGGTCAATCCGCCCACGATATCGCCGACCTGATTGAGCAGCAGTTCCGACAGCCTGTTCGGGACGACCGTCGTGTCGCTGTCGGCGGTCGAGGTATCGACGACGCGCTGCACATAGGCGGTGAGCGATTGCCGGGCGCCGTCCGCCTCCGGTCCATAGCGTCGGAGCGTTCTGTCGAGCAGAATGAGATCGGTGGCGAAGGTGTGGACGTTGACGTTGATGGATTCGAACGTGTTCTTGGCCGAGTTGATCATCAGGCCGAGGACCAGCGAGGACATCACCATGAAGAGGTTCGCGGCGAGCCGCACCACCGCGCTGGTATCGTCGCCAAGGTGGTGAGCAGGGAAGCGCTCATGCACCATCAGGCTGACCAGCGACGCCCCGGCCAGACAAGCAAAAATCGCCGCCCCTATAAGCACTTCGCCCATAGCTGATATTGCGCACGGGAAAGGACGGTTGCCAATTGGGTGGAGGTGGTTGAATCAAAGCGGAAGCATACAGGCGTATGTGGTTGTTCGCGAACGATGCTTTCGGGCTCTTCGTCATGTGCAGCGGAGCGAAGGGCAAAAACCGCTTCCAATGCCGGCCGAAGACGCTATCTATTGCGCCGGGCGGCTCCACCCTCTCACCATCACGAGGCAATCCATGACAATTCGCGCTGTCGTCTGGGGCGAGAACATCCATGAGCGGACCAATGAGGTGGTCGCCGGCATCTATCCGCAAGGCATGCACACGACCATCGCCAACGCGCTCAACGCCGACAAGGCGATCTCCGCCTCGACCGCGACGCTGGAGCAGCCGGAGCATGGGTTGCCTGAATCCCGCCTCGCCGAGACCGACGTGCTCGTCTGGTGGGGTCACAAGGACCATGGCGCGGTGGCCGACGATATGGTCGAGCGCGTCGCCCGCCGCGTCTTCGAAGGCATGGGACTGATCGTGCTCCACTCCGGCCATTTCTCGAAAATCTTCAAACGGCTGATGGGCACGCCCTGCACGCTCAAATGGCGCGAGGCCGGCGAGCGCGAACGGCTCTGGGTGACGAGCCCCAGCCACCCGATCGCCGAAGGCATCGGCGAGTATTTCGAGCTCGAGAACGAGGAGATGTATGGCGAGCAGTTCGCCGTGCCGGAGCCGCTGGAGACAATCTTCATCTCCTGGTTCCAGGGCGGCGAGGTGTTCCGCTCAGGCCTTACCTACCGGCGCGGCGCCGGCAATGTCTTCTACTTCCGCCCAGGCCACGAAACCTATCCGACCTACCACGACGCGACCGTGCACAAGGTGCTGCGCAACGCAGTGAAGTGGGCGCACAACCCGCAGGGCAGGAATTCCGCCATCCTCAAAGCACCCAACGTGCCGGTGGAGAAGGCGCTGGAGCCGATCGTCGAACGCGGCGGCAAGCTGCATGCGCCCGGCGAGGCTGGTTTCCGCTAAACCGTATTCTGTCTGGGATTGCGTATCAACGACAATTAGATCGCCCGCCTCATATCATTGAATCGAACCAATTCCTCTGGAGGAGCAAAATGCGGCTTTTGATACTCGGTACCGGCTGGATGGCGCAGGAGCATGCCCGCCGCTTCGGCGCCATCGAAGGCGTCGACATCGTCGGTGCCGTCGATGTCGATCCGGCCCGCGTCGGCGAATATGCCGACGCCTACAAGATCCCGAAGCGCTTCACCTCGCTGGAGGCGGCGCCCGACTGGGACGGTTTCGACGCGGTCGCCAATGTCACGCCCGACCGCATCCATCACCCGACCACCATGGCGCTGATCGCCGCCGGCAAGCCGGTGCTTTGCGAAAAGCCGCTGGCCGAGAATTTCGGCAAGGCAAGCGAGATGGCCGATGCGGCGGAAGCCGCCGGCGTCGTCAACATGGTCAACCTCACCTACCGCAACGTCGCGCCTTTGCAGAAGGCGCGACAAATGGTGCAGGCCGGCGAGATCGGCATGGTGCGCCACGTCGAGGCCTCCTATCTGCAGAGCTGGCTGGTATCGAAATTCTGGGGCGACTGGCGAAACGACCCCAAGTGGCTCTGGCGGCTCTCGCGCGGCCACGGCTCAAACGGCGTGCTGGGCGACGTCGGCATCCACATCCTCGACTTCGCCAGCTATGGCGCCGCCCTCGATATCGACCACGTATTCTGTCGGTTGCGCGCCTTCGACAAGGCGCCGGGCAACCGCATCGGCGAATACCAGCTCGACGCCAATGACAGCTTCGCCATGACGCTCGATTTCGCCAACGGCGCCTTCGGCGTGGTGCATGCCAGCCGCTGGGCGAGCGGCCATCTCAACGAGCTCAGGCTGCGTATCTATGGCGACAAGGGCGGCATCGAGGTGGTGCACAATCTCAATGGCTCGATGTTGAAGGGCTGCATCGGTGCCAATGTCGAGGACGCCAAATGGGAAGAGCTCGACGCCGGCACCGTGCCGACCAACTACCAGCGCTTCGTCGAGGCGGTGAAAAGCGGCGTGCAGGCCGAGCCCAATTTCCGCCATGCGGCTGGTCTGCAGAAGGTGCTGGATCTGGCGGTGGTGTCGGACGAGAAGCGCGCCGAGCTGAGAGCCCACGCGGACACGCAGTGAGGCCGAACTGCCGATCTCCCCCGCAACGCGGGAAGACTGGCTGTCGTCACACACAAATCTTTCAGTCATTTCTTGAAGCCTTGATCCCGCCTTTCGTGATTTGATGCGGCCACAAAGCTCGGGAGGCTTCATTGACCGACTATATCGGGTTGCCGAAGGCCGAAGTGCACATCCACGTCGAGGGCTGCTTCGAGGCCGACGACGTGATCAGGAATTGCGAGGAGGCTGGCATCCCGCTGCGCGCGCCGCGCGACAGGCTCTTCGAGGCGCATGATCTGAAGAGCTTCCTCGAAATGCTCGACTGGCTGTGCGGCACGTTTCGCACGCGCGAGCAGCTGGCCATCGCCGCCTATAAATTTGCGCGGCGCATGGCCAAGAGCGGCGTGCGCTATGCCGATGTCATCGTCAACCCGACCCACTGGCCGCACTGGCACCGGAACATCGCCGGGATGATCGACGCCTTCGATGCCGGGTTCGCGGCGGCCGAGCAGGATGGATATCCGCCGGTCGGGCTCTGCGTTAGCCTGCTGCGCACACAGTCGGCCGAGGACGCCATCGAACTGGTGGAGATGCTGAGCAGGATCAGGCACCGGCGCGTCGTGGCCCTTTCGATCGACGGCAACGAGGCGGCCGCGGGGCGCACCGGTCCGCGCTTCGCCGAGGCGTTCCGCCGCGCCGCCACGGCCGGATTGCGACGCACCGTCCACGCCGGCGAGTCGAGCGGTCCCGAGGGCGTTCGCGACGCCATCGAGCTGCTTGGCGCCGATCGCATCGACCATGGCGTTCGCGCGATCGAGGAGCCGGCTCTGGTCGACCTGCTCGCACAGAGGCGAATTCCGCTCGGCGTCTGCCCGGTCTCCAACATCGCGCTCGGCGTCTATCCTTCGCTTGCCGAGCATCCGATCGACGCTCTGCGCAAAGCCGGCGTTCCCGTCTCCATCAACACCGACGATCCGGCGCTGCTCGGCACGACGCTCGAAGCCTCTTACGCCGCCTGCGCCGAGACCTTCGCCTGGGACACTGAAATAATCCGCCAGCTCGCCGCGACATCGGTGCATGCGAGCTACGCCGACCCGGCGGTGAAGGCGCGGATATTGGCGGATCTGACGGCCTGGCAGGGGTAGGCGACGCTCGGCGGATAGGTGCTTTCACCACGCCGCCGAACTGCATAAGGTGCCGAGACTCGGTCGAAAGGAGCCAGCATGGTCACGCGACGCGCCGAATGTTCCTGCGGTCAGCTGTCGGCCACCTGCGCGGGCGAGCCGGTGCGCATCTCGGTGTGTCATTGCCTCGACTGCAAGCGGCGCACAGGCAGCGCCTTCAGCTACAATGTGCGCTTTGCCGAGGCCGATGTGACGATAGATGGGCGCGCGCTGCAGTTCACGCGCACCGGCGAGCAGGGCGGGCAGATAACCTACAGCTTCTGCCCTGATTGCGGGACCACGGTGCACTACCGCATCGACACGCAGCCCGGCCTTACTGCGATTCCGGTAGGGACGTTCGCGGATCCGTCGTTCCCGCCGCCCTTCCAATCCTTCTACCACCGCAGCCGGCGCTGCGAATGGGTCGAGATAACCGCCAAGCCGCTGACGAAGTTCGGCTGACTTTTGGCCTTGGGTCCTCCCCATGAGGCGAGGAACCAAGTCACGCCCGGCGGTAGATCCTCACCGCCGCCTTCACCAGCGTCGCATTCCCGTCCGCCACCGTCCCATCAGGCAACTCTTTGCCGTCCTCAAGCCCGACACGGGTCGAAAACTTCCGCACCGCCGCCCGCTCGACGAAGGGCCACACGGTCGCGTTCTCGCCATGCAACAGGATCGAGCGGTGAATGCCTTCGCGTTGCAGCAGCTTTTCGATGCCGTCGGCGACGGCAAAGGCCTCCTCCAGCGTCTGCTCGGAAATCTCGATCAGCACGCGCAACACCCGGCGGCCATGATCGAGGCTGGCCAGCCTGAGCGCATCGCCGATCGACGCCAGCCCGGCCTCGATGCCGACGCCGCGGTCGCGCAACGCTTCCATCACTTCGGGCGCCGCCGCCTCGCTGAGATTGACCGAGGCGTAGTCGGGCAGCTCATGCCAGCCGGCGATGGCGGCAATCGTGCGCCTGTCGTCCTTCTCGATCCAGGCGCCGGTCGAAACGCCGATCAGCGTGCCGGGGCAGGCGCGGCGCAGCGCCGTCACCGTCCGGTCCATCGCTTCCGGGGCAAGGCTTTCCTGCCGGTCGGCGCCGCGCGCATGCACATGCAGTTCGGCGGCACCCGCCGCAACCGAGGCCGCGCCGTCGCGCGCCATGGCATCCGGGTCGAGCGGCAGGGCGGGGTGAAAATCCGGGGTGCGGGCGCCGTTGATGCAGGCCTGGACGATCATGACGGTCGATCCTGTTCAGGCGGAGTCTAGCGCAGGGGTGCATAGACTGGAAACGGAACCTGCGGGCGGGATCCCAAATGCTCCTTCCTCAACCTCTTTTTCATCCGCTCCAGCGCCGGCTGGCCGCCTGCCGCGAGTTCCTTGGCAACCCGCGCCAAATCCTCATCCGCCTTTCGATATTTGCTGCCCCAAGCGCCAAGCGTGGCGAGTATCGGCAAAAGGTCGATGCCGGCCTCGGTCAGCCGGTAAATCGCTTTCAGCCTGTGGGTCGGGTCGTCGCTGCGGGTGAGGACGCCTTCGTCGACCAGGGTCTGCAACCGCTCGGCCAGCGTGCGCGACGAGATGCCTTCGTCCGACTGCAGGAACTCGCGAAAATGCCTTTTCCCGGCGAAGGCCAGGTCGCGGATGATGAGCAGCGTCCAGCGGTCGCCGATGAGCTCGAGCGACAGGCTGATCGGGCAGCCGGACCTTTCCTTCGTCGACATGAAGTTAGTTCCATTTGTAAATCACTTTTCAATTGACAGCATTCCTTCCGCGCGTCAAATGATTTCAAAAGTAAACCGTGTTTGGAGATGCGAGAGGACCGCGCGATGAAAAAGCTCATCCTCCAAATGCAGATGTCGGTCGACGGCTTCGTCGGCGCCGACCAGAACCGTCGTTGGCAGCTTTGGGAATGGGGCGACGAGAGCGACTGGGACGACGAGCTCAAGCAGGACTTCAATGCCGTGTTCGCAACCGTCGACACGATTCTGCTCAGCCGCAAGATGGCCGAGGAGGGCTACCTCAATCACTGGGGCGATGCGGCGAGGAAATTTCCGCGAGACCGGTTCTATGCCTTCGCCCAGCGTATCGTGACAGCCGACAAGGTGGTGCTGAGCGACAGGCTGAAGGCGTCGCGGTGGGAGCGTACCAGGGTCGCGAGCGGCGATCTGCCGCGCGAGATCAATGCGCTGAAGGCGGGCGAGGGCGGCGACATTGCCGTGTTCGGCGGCGCCGGCTTCGCCTCGGCGCTGATCGCCGCCGGGCTGGTCGACGAGTTCCAGCTCTTCATCAACCCGGCGGTGCTGGGTGCCGGTCGTCGCATCTTCGATCAGGGCGGCTTCGCCAGGCTGAAGCTCACCGGCTCGAAAGCCTATGCCTGCGGCCTGGTGGTGAACCGCTACGCGCCGGCCGGGTGAGGCTTGAATCAATCTGGCAGCACGCCGTCTCAACCGCTTGTTCGGTTGTCGTTTCCCGGCGAATTGCGAACCGTCAGTGCCATGCCTTACCCGCCTGGATGCGACGCCAGCGCGTTGGTTTCCCGATACCCCGCCTCGTCGTTGGCCGCGGCGGCGAACCGCCGGGCTTCGTGCGACGTGAGACCGATGAGCGCGCGCCCGGCATGTTCGGCGGGCTTGTCATTGGCCATGTCGAACACCGCCCAACTATGATGAGGCGGTTCTTGCACCGCTACGAATCTCATTTGAGCCCCCGCTCTGACGGGATGCTAATGTAGCAGATGCTTTCTGTCGGTCTGTGACGGAAGCCACACAAACAAGACGCGTCCACCGATTATTTTGGCCGGGGAAGTCTGCGGTGAGCCTTCAGTCGCCGTCACTGCCCGGCCTGGTCCGCGTCCGTCAGCGTGCCGAGGAAAGCGACGATGTCGTCGATCTCGGCGTCGGTCAGCGCCGGCTTCTCGCCTGGTTTCCTGCCGTTGAAGGGCGGGTCGGTGTTGAGGTTTCCCCAGTAGGCCTTTGGCAGATCGTCGAATTTCTCGACCGTGCCGTCCGCGTTCTTCGGATACCAGCGGCCGGGATCTGTGTCGCGAGTGGCGTAGAAGGCGACCGCCTCGCGCAGCGACTGGACATAGCCGTTGTGGAAGAAGCTTTTGCGCAGCGCGACATTGCGCAGGGTTGGCGTCTTGAACAGGCCGCAATACTCGCTCCGGCCCTTGAAGTCGGCCCGCAGCGGCCCGCACAGCCCGAGGTCGAGATAATTGGGATCGGCGTTGGCCGGGATCGCCTGGTTGCGCGGCACGGCGATGGCGATCAGGCCGTAATCGGTGAATTGCGGCGGCTCGCCGTCATTTGCCGGCTCGCTCAGATGGCAGCTCGCGCAATTGCCTTTGTTTGCGTCCTCGAACAGCGCACGGCCGCGCAACTCCTGCGCGGTCAACTGCGCCTTGCCGGCAAGGAAGGCGTCGTAGCGGCTGGAATAGGGGTAGAAGTCGGCGCTGCTCTGCTCGAAGGTGCCGAGCGCCTCGACCGCCGCGTCGAAGGCATCCTGCCGATGGTCGAAAATATCCGCGCCGAACGCCGCCTTGAACGCGTCGGCATAGGGCGCTTTGCGCAAGGCGGCGACCACGGCGGCTTCATCCTTGTTGCCCATCTCGAACGGCGACAGCAGCGGGATCCTCGCCTGGTCCTTGCCGTGGTCGGCGCGCCCGTCCCAAGTCAATCCGCCGGTCGGGCCATTGTCGACGCTTTCGTCGCCCTCGTCCTCGGAATCGTAGAAATGCTCGGTGAAGGCGGGCGCCGCCTGCAGGTAGCGCAGCGACGGCACCGCGCGCAGGCCAGGCCGGTCGAGGTTCGGCCCGCCCATCTCGACCGGCGCGGCGGAGGCCGGACCGAAGGCGTGGTTGGGATCGTGGCAGGACGAGCAGGCCTGTCTGCCGGAAGCCGACAGCGATGGGTCGAAGAACATTTTTCGCCCGATCGCCGTCAGTGCTTCGGCGCGTGCGAAGGCTTGCGTGCGTGACATCGGGCCAGGATGGACGCCATCTGCCGGCGCGCCGGCGGCGGGCCAAAGGACGGCGACGGCAACAGCGGCGAGCGTGGCAGATTTCCGTGGTGTCATGACCCTCAATCCCGTTTGCCATTGGCCCGGCAGCGCGGTGCCGCGGATTGTTGACTGGCGGAGCCAAATTGCCAAGCCGGTACGCGGCAAATCCGCTCTCCACGGACATCTCCTCGCACGAAGAGAACCGCAGCTGCACCCTGGATGGTTGCCGAGATAAATTCCCGTCCGCTATCAATGGCCTCCAAACCGGACGAAGGACATTCGATGAGCGAGCTGAAGATCAGAACGCGTGCGACCGGCGCCTCCGCCGTGCTGCCGCCGGGCGGCCTGCCGGCGGTAACGACGCCGACCGGCGGCACGGTCGACGTGGTGACTGCGGTCAGCGCGCCGGGCTTCAACCCGCTCGACCTGCTCTATGCCTCCTTGGCCGCCTGCATGGTGCTGAGCGCCCGCATCGCCGCCACCCGCCTCGGCGTCGCCGACCGGCTTGGCGAGGTGAAGGCGGATGTCGGCGGCGAGAAGGCGAAGGACGAGCCGGCGCGGGTCGAGACATTCACCATCAGGCTGCAGATCGCAGGCGATCTCGACGCGGCGACCAAGCAGCGCATCGTCGAGGACGCCGAGACGATCTGCACCGTCTCCAACACGCTGCGCGGCGCGCCGGCGCTGCACGCGATGCTGGGGTGAGGGGCGTGGCGCATCTCTCTGCGATCGACTATGCGACCGCCTCCGACGAAATCCGCGCCGAGCATGATCGGGAGCTTGCGCTGCGCGGCCGCATGACCAACATGAAGCGCATCCTGCTTCACTCGCCGGCCGCGCACCGCATCTATGCCGAATGGTTCACGCTGCGCGATCTCCTGCGTCCGACGCTCGAAGACCGGGCGATCTGGCTGTTTTCGAAGGCGATCGCCGAGACGATGCGCGCCGAGGTCCCGGTCACCTTCTTCCGTCGCGCGCTGATCGATTCCGGCCTCGATCCGGATCTGATTGAACCCAGCCCCGACGAAGCGCGGCTGATGTCCTTCGGCAGGGCGCTCGCCGCGGACGCCAATGCCGTTGCCGACGAGACCTGGGTCGCGCTGAAGGCGCGCTACGACGAAACGCTGCTCGTCAACCTCGTCGCCTTCGCCGGCATCATGGTGGCGACCTGCGTCTTCACCAATGGAGTGAAGGTGGATCTCGATCCCGGGCTGGAGGGGTATCGCCGGAACGCTTGAGGCGAAGACCCCCGGGGCTGGCCGTTGCCTTGCTCTGCCTGCTGCGCATAGACTGAGCCCGGGAACGAGCGATCGGGGGGACCTCGATGCGTTGGCGTGTGGGCTTGCTTGTGTTGGCAGCGGCGCTGCTGGCCGGATGCGTCGCCAATGACGTCGAGCCCATCAACACCCATGTGACGCAAGTCGGGCCTGGCTCGCCGGACTACCTTCCCGATGCTCCCGCCGACGGGTCGACCGTGGTCGCGCTGTCCTTCTCTGGCGGCGGCACGCGCGCCACCGCCTTCAGCTATGGCGTGCTTCGGGCGCTCGACGATGTCGTGGTCGGCAGCGGCGGGCGAGCGCATACGCTGATCGACGACGTGAGCGTCGTCGGGGGCGTTTCTGGCGGTGCGGTGACGGCGGCCTATCTCGGCTACAAAGGGCGTGGTTATCGCGAGCTTCGCGAGCGCTTCTTGCTGCGCGATGCCGAGAGCTCGCTGCACACCGCCAAGCTCGCTCCGGCCAATCTGGCGCGGCTGTGGAAAGGCGGCGTCAACGACCGCAGCACCTTTGCCGCGTGGCTGGACAGGAACCTGTTCGACGGTGCCACTTACAGCGCCTTCAGACGTCCCGGCGCCCCGCTGGTCTGGATCCACGCATCCGACATCTACAACGGCACGGCCTTCGGCTTCACCTACGACCGTTTCGCGGCCATCTGCAGCGATCTCGACAAGCTTCGTATCGCCGATGCGGTGGCGGCTTCGGCGGCGTTCCCCGCGGTGTTCGCGCCGGTCGTCGTCTCGACGACCACGCCGACAACCAGATGCAACTACAAGCAGCCGGACTGGATCCAACGCGGTCTCAACGATCCGGAGGCACCGGAACGGGTCAAGGCCGCGGCTCGCGCCATGGAGTCCTACCAGAACAACGACCGCGTCAACTACATCAAGCTGCTCGACGGCGGATTGACCGACAACATCGCGGTGGTCGGCTTCGCGGAATCGCTCGACATCGCCGGCAGTCCGCACAGCCCGTTGTCGCCGCAGGCGGCGGTGAGGATGCGAACGCTGATCATGATCGTTGCCGATGCGGGGCGCAGGAAAGAACCCGACTGGGTCAAGGTCAAGCAGGGACCGGGCCTGGTCGACATGATCGACGCCACCGCCGGCACCTCGATCGCGTCCTCGGTGCGCGACGAATTCGATTCCCTCAAGCTCGAATTCCGGCTGTGGCGCGAAAAGCTGGTCAAATATCGCTGCAGCCTGCCGGCGGCGGCGGTAGCGCGCTACCGCGGCAGCCTGTCCGGCTGGAAGTGCCGCGACGTCCAGATGGTGGTTGAACTGGTCTCCTTCGCCGACCTGCCGCCAGACGAGGCAGCCGCGCTGAACGTCATCCCGACCCGGCTGAGGCTGACGCCGGAGCAGGTCGAGCGGACCATCCAGGCCGGCCGCGACGCGGTGCGCCTCAACCCGCGCCTGCAGCAGGCATTCCGCCGCGCGCAGGGCCGCGCGGGCTTCGTTGCGGCTGGTTCGCCGTAAAGGCCGCGCCATTTCCGCAGGAATCGGGTGGCCGCCGCTTCGCCTCCGCCCCACTTTGATGGCATCGAAGGAGGCGCTCATGACTGTCCATTCCCTCAACACCAAACGCGCCGGACGCTCCGCCGAATCCCGTGTCGCCGCGCAGGACTGGCACGCGCTCGTCTCCGAGCTCAACGCCCAGGGCTGCGCTGTCATGCCCGGCCTGCTTTCGCCGGAGGAATGCGCCGAAATCGCCGCGCTCTATCCGCACGAAGAACATTTCCGCAGCCATGTGGTGATGGCGCGCCATGGCTTCGGCAGGGGCGAGTACCGCTATTTCCGTTATCCGCTGCCTGATCTGATCGAGGGCCTGCGCACTACGCTTTATCCACGGCTCGCCGGCGTCGCCAATGACTGGAACGAGAAGATGGGCGCCGCGCTCCGTTACCCTTCCGACCACGCCGCCTTCCTAAAGCGTTGCCACGACGAGGGCCAAACCAAGCCGACGCCGCTTCTGCTGCAATACGGCCCCGGCGACTTCAACTGTCTGCACCAGGATCTCTATGGCGCGCTCGCCTTTCCGCTGCAGGTGGCGATCCTGCTCTCCGAACCCGGCAAGGATTTCACCGGCGGCGAATTCGTGCTGACCGAGCAGCGCCCGCGCATGCAGAGCCGCGCCGAGGTGGTGCCGCTCAAGCGCGGCGACGCGGTGGTCTTCGCCGTGCACAACCGGCCGGTGGAGGGCACGCGAGGTTACTATCGCGTCAACCTGCGCCACGGCGTAAGCCGCCTGCGCTCGGGCAGGCGACATACGCTCGGTATCATCTTCCACGACGCGAGGTGACACGCCTCCGAGGCGGCTTTTCTCGGCTCTACGTTCCAGGCCGCCGATAACGGATCGATTTCGCCCTGCTTAGCGCGTCCATCGTCTCCTCGACGCTGAGGAGGACGGTGGTCTCGCAGGAGCTGAGTGCCCCTCCGGCACCGATGGCGAGCACGACGGACGCCATCGAAACATTGTCCGGAGCCTCCCACAGGTTCCACCCGTCGTGTTCGCCGAACGCGTACCAGAACCCGTGCAGCTTTCCGCCGACCGATTCTATGTACGAGCTGGCTGCCTTGCGGCGATCCTCGGGGTTTTCGATCATTCGAGCCCAGGTCTCGGGCGTGTAGCTGAAGCGCGTCAGGTACATGGCCATGGTTGACCTCCCTTGCCAGAGCCCATCAAGTGGTTGGCTCCAGCACTAAGCGCTCGATCGGTCGGCGACGCCAATCAATTTCACTGCGGCTGGGTTCTGCCTCGAAGGAATAGCCGAGCGCGCGGATGCGGCGCTTCTACCTCTTCCCTCCGCACCCTCATTCGCGTATGCCCCGGGCAAATCCCGCCATCTCAGCGCAGTTTCCCGGACCGTCCCATGATCCGTCTCGAAAATATCGGCAAGCAGAACGGCCGTCAGATTGTCTTCATCGAAGCCTCGGCCGCCCTGCAGAAGGGCGAGAAGGTCGGCCTCGTCGGCCCGAACGGCGCCGGCAAGACTACGCTCTTCCGCATGATCATCGGCCAGGAGCAGCCGGACGAAGGCCAAGTCTCGGTCGATCGCGGCGTTACCATCGGCTATTTCAGTCAGGATGTCGGTGACATGGAGGGGATGAGCGCCGTCGCCGAGGTGATGGAAGGCGCCGGCCCGGTGAGCGCCGTCGCAGCCGAGATGCGCGAGCTCGAGAACGCCATGGGCGATCCCGACCGCGCCGACGAGATGGACGCGATCATCGAGCGCTATGGCGAGTTGCAGCACCGCTTCGAGGAACTCGACGGCTATGCGCTCGACGGCCGCGCCCGCGAGGTGCTCGACGGCCTCGGCTTCTCCCAGGAGATGATGGACGGCGACGTTGCAAAACTCTCCGGCGGCTGGAAGATGCGCGTCGCGCTCGCCCGTATCCTGCTGATGCGGCCCGACGTCATGCTGCTCGACGAGCCGAGCAACCATCTCGATCTTGAGAGCCTGATCTGGCTGGAGAAATTCCTCAAGGACTATGACGGCGCGCTGTTGATGACCTCGCACGACCGTGAGTTCATGAATCGCATCGTTTCGAAGGTGATCGAGATCGACGCCGGCGCGCTCACCTCCTATTCCGGCAATTACGAATTCTACCAGGAGCAGCGGGCACTAGCCGACAAGCAGCTGCAGGCGCAGTTCGAGCGCCAGCAGGCCATGCTTGCCAAGGAGATCGCCTTCATCGAGCGCTTCAAGGCGCGCGCCTCGCACGCCGCCCAGGTGCAGAGCCGGGTGAAGAAGCTCGACAAGATCGACCGCGTCGAGCCGCCCAAGCGTCGCCAGACGGTGGCCTTCCAGTTCCAGCCTGCGCCGCGCTGCGGCGAGGACGTGGCGACGCTGAAGGGCATCCACAAATCCTATGGCAGCCGCTCGATCTATGCCGGCCTCGACTTCCAGATCCGCCGCCGCGAGCGCTGGTGCGTGATGGGCGTCAACGGCGCCGGCAAGTCGACGCTTTTGAAGCTCGTGGCCGGCGCCTCCGAGCCGGATGAGGGCTCGGTGGCGCGCGGTCCGAGCGTCAAGATGGGCTATTTCGCCCAGCACGCCATGGAGCTGCTCGACGGCGAGCGCACCGTGTTTCAGACGCTGGAAGACAATTTCCCGCAGGCCGGCCAGGCGCCGCTCAGGGCTTTAGCCGGCTGCTTCGGCTTTTCCGGCGACGAGATCGAGAAGAAGTGCCGCGTGCTCTCGGGCGGCGAGAAGGCCAGGCTGGTGATGGCGCTGATGCTGTTCGATCCGCCGAACCTTCTGGTGCTCGACGAGCCGACCAACCACCTCGACATGGCGACCAAGCAGATGCTGATCGAGGCGCTGGCGCAATATGAAGGCACGATGCTGTTCGTCTCGCACGACCGCCATTTCCTGTCCGCACTATCGAACCGCGTGCTGGAGCTCACGCCGGATGGCATCCACACCTATGGCGGCGGCTATACGGAATATGTCGCCAGGACGGGGCAAGAGGCACCGGGGCTGAGGGGGTAGGGCGGCGCTGTGACCTCTGAGCGTAGTAGCGTGGAGAAGCCTTGACCCGTCGGCAGGACAGAGGGGGGCGCGAAGGATCGCGACCGATCTCACCCTTGCGCCGCCTCCTCGTGAGAAGTCACGGCAGGATCCGGGCTCCGTGAGGCGCCCAACGCCCCCACTACTCCCTCGCCAAACCGCGCTCGATCAGGCGAGCAAGCCGCGCCGAAAACGCCCTGGCATCGGCCGGCTTGTCGCCGTCCAGCACGCGCGCCTCGTCGTAAAGCAGATGCGCGGCGTCTTCCTTGAAAGCGCGCTCGCCGTCGCCGAGCTTCGCCAGCGCCGTGACGCGCTCGTGCCGCGGGTTGATCTCGAGGATCGGCTTGGCCGCCTTGTCGAGGCGGCCGGCGGCGTTGAGCAGCCGCTCGAACTGGCGGTCGGGACCGTGCTCCGGTGCGACCAGGCAGACCGCGCTTTCGGTCAGGCGGTCGGAGGCCTTCACGTCCGAGACCTCGTCTCCCAGCGCCGTCTTCACGAAGGCCAGGAAGGTCGCGATTTCGGACGAGATTTCGGCATCCGGCTTGGACGCGGTGTCGAGCAGCGGGATCTCCGACAGTTCGGCCGCGCCCTGCGTCACCGATTTGAACGGCTTGCCGTCGAATTCCGGCGCCATCGTCGTCCAGAAACTGTCGACCGGATCGGTCAAAAGCAGCACTTCGATGCCGCGCGCCCGGAACCCTTCGAGCTGCGGCGAGACCTCGAGCCGGGCGCGGTCTTCCCCGACCATGAAGAAGATCGCCTTCTGCCCTTCCTTCATCGCGGCGACATAATCGGCCAGGCTGCGCAGCGTTTCGCCGGAAGCGGTCGAGCGGAAGCGGGCGAGCTTCAGCAGCTGCTCGCGCCGCTCGTAGTCCTCGTAGATGCCTTCCTTGAGCACGACGCCGAAATTCTCCCAGATCTTGGCGTAGGCCTCGGCATCGTTATCGGCGAGTTTGCCAAGATCGCCGAGGACGCGGTTGGTGACACCCTTGCGGATCGCGGCGAGCAGCGGGTTTTCCTGGATCATCTCGCGCGAGACGTTGAGCGGCAGATCGGCGGAATCGACCAGGCCGCGCACGAAGCGCAGATAGCGCGGCAACACGTCGGCATCGTCGGTGATGAAGACGCGCCGCACGTAGAGCTTCATACGACCCTTGCGGTCCTGGTCGAAGAGATCGAACGGACGCGAGCCCGGCACGAAGGCAAGCGCGCTGTATTCGTGCCGACCCTCGGCGCGGAAGTGGATGGTGGCGGCCGGCTCGTCATACTGGCCGGCGATGCTGCGGTAGAAGTCGGTATATTCCTCGGGCTTTATGTCGCTCTTCGGCCTCACCCAGAGCGCCGTGCCGTCGGCGATATCGCGCGGCTCGGCGCCCGGCTTCTCAACAAGCGTGATCGGCACCGGCACGTGGCCGGACTGCGACTTCGCCAGCCCTTCGAGCCGGTAAGGCGTGGTGTAGGAACTCGCATCGTCCATCAGATGCAGCACGACGCGCGTGCCGCGCCTGGGAGCTGCCGCAAGCGGCACGGGAGCGATCTCGTAGGTGCCCTTGCCGTCGGAAGACCAGCGCCAGGCTTCCTCGCTGCCGGCCTGCCGGCTGATGACATCGACATGATCGGCCACCATGAAAGCGGAGTAGAAGCCGACGCCGAACTGGCCGATGAGTTGCGAGTCCTCAGTCGCCTTGCCGGCCTCGACGCGCTCGATGAAGGCACGGGTGCCGGAGCGTGCGATGGTGCCCAGAGCCTCGGCCATCTCCTCGCGGCCCATGCCGATGCCGTTGTCCTCGACGGCAAGCTGCTTGTTGTCGGGGTCCGCCGAAATGGTGATGCGCGGCTTTGCGTCTTCGCCCAGCAGCTCGGGACGGGTGATCGCTTCGAAGCGCAGCTTCTCGCACGCGTCCGCGCCGTTGGAGATCAGCTCGCGCAGGAAGACGTCCCGGTCCGAATAGACCGAATGCACCATCATGTGCAGCAGCCGCGAGACATCCGCCTCGAATGTCCTGGTTTCCGTCGTCTTGGTATCCGTCGTCATTCAGAATCTTCCCACATAGTAACTCTGGCCCGTCGCGCCGCGGCGTGTCGAAGCTGCCAATCTCCGCCGATGAGGGGAGATGTCCGACAGGACAAAGGGGGCGCGTCCCGCCAGCCGATCTGTCGCGGAGTGCTTTCTCGCTTTTCCGGTTCTTGTCAATTCAGAAGGGTGCCGTTTCCCTCGCGCTCCCTTTTGCCCTGCCGACCAATCTCCCCCGATTGAACCCTGTCGGGGGAGATTGGCTGTGTCGGCGCCGCGCCTCCCCAGCGTCCTAGAAGTCCATGCCGGCGCCGGCGGGCATGGCGGGTGCCGCTTCCTTCTTCGGCTTCTCGGCGACCATCGCCTCGGTGGTGACGAGCAGGCCGGCGATCGAGGCTGCATCCTGCAGCGCGGTGCGCACGACCTTGGCCGGATCGATAACGCCCTGGCTGAAAAGATCGCCATATTCGCCGGTCTGGGCGTTCCAGCCATAGGCGAAATCGGTCTTCTCGCGCAGCTTGCCGACGATGATCGAGCCTTCCGCCCCGCTGTTCTCGGCGATCTGACGCGCCGGCGCCTCGATGGCGCGCCGCACGATGTCGACGCCGTATCTCTGGTCGGGGTTGTCGGCAGCCACCGCGTCGAGCGCATTGGCGGCCCTGAGCAGCGCCACGCCGCCGCCCGGAAGAATGCCTTCCTCGACCGCCGCGCGCGTCGCATGCATGGCATCGTCGACGCGGTCCTTGCGCTCCCTGACCTCGACCTCCGTCGAACCGCCGACGCGGATCACAGCCACGCCGCCGGCGAGCTTGGCCAGACGCTCCTGCAGCTTCTCGCGATCGTAGTCCGAGGTGGTCTCCTCGATTTGCGCCTTGATCTGCGCGACGCGGCCCTGGATCTCCTCCTTCTTGCCGGCGCCATCGACGATCGTGGTGTTCTCCTTCTCGACCACCACTTTCTTGGTGCGGCCGAGCATCTCCAGCGTGACGTTCTCAAGCTTGATGCCGAGATCCTCGCTGATAGCGGTGCCGCCGGTGAGGATGGCGATGTCCTCCAGCATGGCCTTGCGGCGGTCGCCGAAGCCCGGAGCCTTGACGGCCGCAACCTTCAGGCCGCCGCGCAGCTTGTTGACCACCAGCGTCGCGAGCGCCTCGCCCTCGACATCCTCCGCGATGATGAGCAGGGGCTTCGCCGACTGAACCACCGCCTCCAGAACCGGCAGCAGCGCCTGCAGGTTGGAAAGCTTCTTCTCGTGGATCAGCACATAGGGCTCTTCGAGCTCGACGCGCATCTTATCCTGATTGGTGATGAAGTAAGGCGAGAGATAACCGCGATCGAACTGCATGCCTTCGACCACTTCCAGCTCGGTGTCGGCGGTCTTGGCTTCCTCGACGGTGATGACGCCCTCGTTGCCGACCTTCTGCATCGCCTCAGCAAGGAAACGGCCGATCTCGGCATCACCATTGGCGGAAATCGTGCCGACCTGGGCGATCTCGTCATTTCTGGTCACCTTGCGGGCGTTGGTCTTCAACTCCTGAACAATAGCCTCGACGGCTTTGTCGATGCCGCGCTTCAGATCCATGGGATTCATGCCGGCGGCAACGGCCTTGGCACCTTCCCTGACGATGGCCTGGGCGAGAACGGTCGCGGTGGTCGTGCCATCGCCGGCGATATCGCTAGTTTTCGAGGCGACCTCGCGCACCATCTGCGCGCCCATGTTCTCGAACTTGTCCTCGAGCTCGATCTCCTTGGCGACAGTGACGCCGTCCTTGGTGATGCGCGGAGCGCCGAACGACTTGTCGATGACGACATTGCGGCCCTTAGGGCCGAGGGTGACTTTCACCGCGTCGGCGAGAATATTGACGCCGCGCAACATGCGGTCGCGGGCGTCGGAATGGAATTTCACTTCCTTGGCAGCCATTGGAACACTCCTTCAGCAGGCAGCTTTCATTCACCGGATCGGGTGGGCCGGTTCAAGCCGCTTTTCCCAACGCCGATGTCTGCTCGACCACACCCATCACGTCGCTTTCCTTCATGATGAGCAGGTCTTCACCGTTGAGCTTGATCTCGGTGCCGGACCACTTGCCGAACAGGATGCGGTCGCCGACTTTGACGTCGAGGGGAATGAGCTTGCCGCTCTCGTCGCGCGCGCCGGAACCGACGGCGATGATCTCGCCTTCCTGCGGCTTCTCCTTCGCCGTGTCCGGGATGATGATGCCGCCGGCCGTCTTCTCCTCGGCCTCGACGCGGCGGACCAGAACGCGGTCATGCAATGGATGGAACTTCATATCGTTCTCCTTCGGGACAAACAGATTTTGAGAGGTTCCTCCACTCCGGACCGGAAGGACCGGAGCGGGGCTCGCGATCCTTTCGGCCTCGCGCATGTGGATGTGGTTTTGCACGCGCCGGTTTCAAGAGGCCGCAAGAAATTTTTTGGCACTCGCAACAGCCGAGTGCTAGCGCCGTGAAAACAAAGGTAAATTATGCAGCTTTGACGGGCGCGCCCCGGACCTCTTGACGGCAAAGGAATCAATTCCCAAATCGAGCCTGCCGGCGCCTGAAGTGGCCGGCAAGGTCAAGGAGCGCCGCTGCCTTGGCGCTCCTCGTATCTATGTTGCTCAATGGAGGATGTAGCTATGAGAACCAGTTTCGACTTTTCTCCCCTGTTCCGGTCGAGCATCGGCTTCGATCGAATGCTGAACGCGCTCGAGACCGCAAGCCGCATCGAAACCGCTGACAACTGGCCGCCCTACGATATCGCCAAGAGCGGCGAGGACGACTACCGCATCACCATGGCCCTGGCAGGCTTCAGCCAGGACGAACTGGCCATTACCCAGGAGCAGAACATGCTGATGGTTTCTGGCCAAAAGGCAGGCGAGGATAACGGCGAGTACCTGCATCGCGGCATTGCCGGCCGCGCATTCCAGCGTCGCTTCGAGCTTGCCGATCACGTCAAGGTCGTCGATGCGAGCCTCGTCAACGGCCTGCTGACAATCGACCTCAAACGCGAGATCCCGGAAGAAATGAAGCCGCGCCGGATCGAGATCACGGCGGACAAATCATCGCCAAAGGCCGCGACAAAGAAAATCGAGGCCGACAACAAGGCGGCCTGAGCCTTCTCGCCGCGCTTTGCGCCAAGCGCCGGGTGATGTTCCCGGCGCTTCCTTGTCTTCCGGATGAACAGAAAGGAGGAAAAAATGAGTGTTCGTGATCTGATTCCCTGGGGCCGAAACAATGGCAACCAGGTTCCAAGTGTCTTCCGCGACGGCGAACGCGATCCTTTCCTGTCGCTGCATCGCGAGGTGAATCGGCTGTTCGACGACGTCTTCCGGGGTTTCGGTTCCGGCTTGCCATCCCTAGGCGGCGTATCAGCCTTTGGTGCCGGCTGGCCGAGCGTTGAGATCTCCGACAACGAGAAGGAGATCAAGGTGGCGGCCGAAGTCCCGGGCCTGGACGAGAAGGACATCGAGGTGCTGCTTGATGATGGCGTGCTGACGCTGAAGGGTGAAAAGCGCTCCGAGACGGAGGACAAGGAGCGGCAGTTCTCCGAGCGCGTCTATGGCCGCTTCGAGCGTCGCATCCCGCTGGGCTACGAGATCGAAGAAGACAAGATCGATGCCCGCTTCAAGAACGGCGTGCTGACGGTAATGCTGCCCAAGACCGCGAAGGCGCAGTCGCAGGCCAAGCGTATCGAAATCAAGAGCTGATGTCTCAGTGCAGGGGTTGGACCGACCGGTCCGGCCCCTGCGGCATGACGGAACTCTCGTGGCTAGATGGAACGGCCAACGCTGGCGTGGGTGCTGGCTGGAGCGTGGAACGGCTCCCTTTCCAAACGAGTGATCCGCTCGCAGCGGGCGCAAGAGGCTCGCTTGCGGCTCGATGACGTGCGGCCGACGCAGGCCATTCTAACCGTTTACCGCGCTGAGCGCAGATGCCGCTGACGGAACACCGCGCAAGCCTCTGGAAATCCGCGATAACCTTAATTCCTTCCTTCTTTTGGTCAGGCTTCCCGTACGGAACGTTAAGGGCTAGATTAGCAATTCGTTAAGTAATACGGCGGGTGTGAGCGTAAGAGGTGTGCCGTTATGAATTTCAAATCCCTGATCAAACGGGCCGAGGACGTAGACAAGGAATTTCAAGAGCTCCAGTCGGATCTGGCAGAGGCTTTCGAAGAATGTCTTTCGGCTGACGAAGAGACCTCCCCGGGATACGATTCTGCCGCCGACCTGGCGGCAAGCGAGGAGGAACCGCCGGGCGAGACTCAGTCCGAGGCTTCCGCCTCCCGGCTGACGCCGCACACCCAGACACGGTTGGCCGCCTTGGAAGCCGTTTCCGGACTCTTCCGCGACGGACAGGGTCATCTGGAGGAGATCGGGTCAAGGCTGGCCGAGATCGCCACAGCGCACCACATGACGCGCGATATCCTGAACGCCCTGCATCGCGATGCGCTGCGCGCCAATGAGCTGGAGCTGGAGAACGCCGCTCTGGGCTCCGAACACAAGGCCTTGTCGGAACAATTGCTTGACGCTACGCGCAAGCAGCGCGAACGCGACGGCGCGGCCGAGGCCTGGCAGCAGCGCGAGGCAAGTCTCGTCCAGGACAGGGAGTCGCTGCGCGAGGCGCTTGCAGCGGTGCGGCTCGAAATGGTCGAGATGGGCAATGAGAGCGCCAGGCGCGAGGCTGAGTTCGGTGAGATCGTCAAGACCCTGACGGCCAAGACCGTCGAAGCCGACAGGCGCGCTGTCGAGAACAAGCTGCTGCGCGAGAAGCAGGTCGGGCTTTCGATCGAGCTGGAGCAGGCGCAAAAGCGCGAGGCCGAGGCCCGGCACAAATTCGACGAGTTCGCGGCGACCCACGCCAACGAAGCCACGCGCGTTGCCGAACTGATGGCCCAGCTCGGTAGCCACGAGAAGGAGGAGGCCCGGCTGCAGAAATCATTGGAGACGACGCAGGCCAAGCTTGCCGAGGTAACCGAAGCCGCCCGCATTGCCGAAAGCGATGGCGCGGCGGAGCTTGCGCGGAGCCGGGCGGAGCTGCGCGGCTTGCGCTCCGAAATCCAGGAGCTGCAATCGCGGCTCGAGCAGGCCTCCATCGACAAGACCGATGCGGTCGCCGAGGCGACAGGACTGAGGGCGCAGTTGAATGACGCCGTGACCGAGCGGCAGATCGCGGAAGAGAAGCTTGCCGTTCTCAGGAACGAGAGCGAATTGGACAAGAAGAATTTGTCGGTGATCAGCACCAATCTCTCGCAGCTATCGCTGCAGCAGGCGTCGGAGCAGATCCAGCTCGATATCCAGAAACAGGAATGCGAGGACCTGCGCGCCGAGGTCGAGACGCTGAATGCCCGCATCAAGGAGCTGCTGCCTTATGAGCGGCTGCACAGGGTGACCGACGCCCGGGCTCGGCAGGATGTTGTGCCCGTGACGAATGGGCATGTCACCAACGGGCATATCGTGGAGCCGGCGCGACCCACCGCGAGGCGCCGGCGCAACATGAGAGCCGCCGCGAGCTGAGGGAAGGGTGTAGCCGGCTCAGCGCTTCACCGCTCTGGGCCTACTTCCCGGTCATCCGGTCAGCAAGCTGCTGGGCCTCGGCAAGCAGTGCCGGGAAGCCCGGATCGCCCGGCAGGCGCTCGCCCATGCAGGCGCGATAATCGCCGTCGCCTTTTTCCCAGGCGGCGTTGGCGGAATCATAGGCCTGCTGGTCCTTCAGGTCCGAGTTCTGATAGGCCTGCTGAAATTTCTGGGCAGCCGCGTCGGCCGCGGTCCAAAGCGCCTCGCAGGCCGCGATCTTCGGCACGGGCGGGGACGCGGGCGCCTCGGCGATCAGGACGCGGTCGCCCTTTACCACCGCGACGACGACCTGCTGGTCGTAGATCGGTCCGACATCCTGCGTCCAGCCGCCGAGCCGCGCGACGGCGATATCGGCGCCTTCGGGCTTCTTCAGTGAAAAGTCGAGCGTCTTCACGAATGCGGCGTCGCTGCCGATCGCCTGCGTATAGAAGGCGTCTAGCTTGAGCGCCTCGTCGATGCCGCCGGGCAGCCGGAGGCCTTCATCGTCCTCGTCAGCCTTGGACCGCAGCCAGCGCTCGACCAGCCCGCGGGTCGTCGCGACGATGCTCGGGCCGGCATCGCTCTTGGCGTAGCGCAGCCCGTCCAGCATGCCGAAGCCAATATCGGAGGCGCTCAGGCTCTGCAGATTGATCGTGCCGGTTGCCGGAAAATCCTTGACCGAAAGCGGACCCAGAATGGCGGAAAGACGCTTTTCCAGATCGGCCAGCGCCTTGGTGTTGGCGCCATCGAGCGTCTCCACTTCCGCGTTCGAGCTCTCCTGCGCCGCGATGTCGGAAATAGCCTTGTCGCGCGCGGCGATATAGTCGTCCTCCGGCGAGGCCGCGAAAACCACGCCGCTCGCCAGCGCGAACAAAAACGCCCAGACCAGCCGCATTCTATAACCCCAATTCAAACCAAAGCCTTTGTGGCCTTCGCCTGACTTGGCGGCTTTTGCGTGGCGGAATCCCGAGGAGAACCCGAATTTAATATCCCGCCTTCCGCTTCTCTACCTCCGCCTTCCTCAGCAGGAACCGCTGGATCTTGCCGCTCGATGTCGGCGAGGAGGTGAGGCACGCCGCGACAGTTGCGCTCTACGGCGCCCCCCTCTGTCCTGCCGGACATCTCCCCCACGAGGGGGGAGATTGGCAGTTCCGCTGACGGCTTTCCCTTTGCACCGTCGATGATTGGCGAAAGCCGGCGCCACATCTGATCTCCCCCCAAGTGGGGAAGATGTCCGGCAGGACAGAGGGGGGCGCGAAGGAACGCAAGCTTTCGTGTCCAGAGCACAGCCATGATGTCGGGGGACGGCCGGACCTTCTAAGGCGGGCGCAGGCCCAGAGGTGAGGGACGCACCCGGCGCGGCACCAGTCGATTGGGAGGATGATCAGGGCCGCGCAAGACTTGGCCAAGCCGGTGCCTGCCTGTACAATCTTAGGGTGAATGCAGGGGAAGGGAGCGCGCGATGCGGCTTGGTCGGGATCTCTGTCTGACGGTTTTGGCCTTCATCGCCGGACTGGCGCTTTGGCCTCACGCGGCATCGGCCGATCCCGTCACGCCCGCGCGCATCGCCGCCGCCTTGCCGAAGCTCGAAGCGCTGGCGCAAGCCGCCGTTGCCGATGGTGCCGTCCCCGGGCTCGCCATCGGCGTCGTGCATGACGACAAGGTGATATTCCTCAGGGGTTTCGGGCACCGCGAAGCCGGCAGGCCGGAGCTGGTCGACGCTGACACGGTGTTCCAGATCGCCTCCCTTTCGAAGCCGATCTCGGCTACCGTCGTGGCCGCGCTGGTCAGCGACGGGGTGGTATCCTGGGATTCGAAGATCGCCGATCTCGATCCGGCCTTCCGCCTTGCCGATCCCTATCCCACCGGCGAACTCACCATCCGCGATCTTTTCACGCATCGCAGCGGCCTTCCCGGCACTGCCGGAGACGACCTTGAGGGCATCGGCTACGACCGCGCCGAAATCCTTCGCCGCCTCCGCTTTGTGTCGCCATCATCGAGCTTTCGCGCCGGCTATTCCTACAGCAATTTCGGGCTGACCGAGGGTGCCGTGGCGGCCGCGAAGCCGACAGGCAAGCCCTGGGAGACGGTCGCGGAGGAAAAGCTCTACCGCCCGCTTGGAATGGCTGCGACCAGCTCCCGTCACGCGGACTTCATCAGCCGCGCCAATCGCGCCGCGCTGCATGTCAGAATCGACGGCGTCTGGGCCGCAAAGGTCAAGCGCAATGTCGATCCTCAGGCGCCGGCGGGCGGCGTGAATTCCAGCGCGCGCGATCTCATGCAATGGATGCGCCTGGTGCTCGGCGACGGGGTTTATGCCGGCCGGACGCTGATTGCTTCCGATGCGCTGCGACAGACGCATCTGCCTCAGATGGCGCTGGGCCGCAATCCGGTAACCGGAGGCGAGTCTTTCTATGGCCTCGGCTGGAATATTGATTTCGGCCGGCACGGCCTGAACTGGGGCCATGCAGGCGCCTTCAGCGTCGGCGCGCGTACGGTGGCGACGCTGTTTCCGCAGGAGAAGCTTGGCATCGTTATCCTTACCAACGCTTTCCCGACCGGTGTCCCGGAAGGGTTGTCCGACAGCTTTGCCGATCTGGTCTTCGACGGAAAAGTCGAAAAGGACTGGGTCGAGGCCTGGGACGGAATCTATGCCGGGCTGCTGGGTCCGGCGATCGCCGCGGCCAAGGCCGAATATGCCGCGCCACCGTCTCCGCCAAGGCCGGCCCGGCCGGCCAGCGCCTATTCCGGCCGCTACGCCAACGACTTCATCGGCGACGCGACCGTGTCGAGCGCGGGCGACGGCCTTGTGCTCGAGGTCGGGCCGGCCGGAGCGCGGTCCTATTCGCTGACGCATTTCGACGGCGATCTGTTCCTGACCCATCCCGACGCCGAGACGCCAGACCGGCCGGCGGGCGTGAGCTTCGTCGTCGGCCCCGATGGTAAGGCCTCGGCGATCACGATCGAGTTCCTCGACGACAATCGTCTTGGCAGGCTGCTGCGGGTGGGTGACTGATCGCTTCACCCAGAGCCGTGCGGCTATTCTGGGTGAACGACATGTATCAAAACAAAGACCCGCGGGCTCAGGATGCCTGCCCGTAGCGGAGCAGCTTGAAGCAGTCGCCGCTGCCCGACTTCGTCTGCGTCAGCACCGGTTTCGCGCGGTCGATCCATTCCTGCTGCGAGTTGGTGTCGGTCTCGATCGCATCGGCCGGTGCAAGAGCGACGAAACTCTTGCCCTTGCTGAACAGCCAGCAGGCGCGGGCGAGAAACCGCCTGCTGCGCTGACGCAGCAGGTCGGCGTCATAGAGGATGTCGAGCACCTCATGCTTGATCTTCGGTTCCTTGTCGGGCTTGGCGACCGCGGCCTCGACCGCCTCGTCGCCGATCGCCTCATGCAGGTCCTTGTAGTCGAGGGCTAGCTGCGTCGTCGCGTATTTGATCTCGTTCTCGTCGCGCACGATGTTGAACCACAGCGTCGGATCGATCTCGTTGACGACAAAGGTGGCTTCGAGGTCGCGCGACAGGTTCAGGATTTCGAAGTCTCGAACATCGACATCGCGTTCCACCAGCAGGATCTTTTCGACTTGCTTGGCGAGCTCCGTTCCCCTGGCGGTGATCGCGGCGTTGCTTCCCCCGTGTTCGGGGCCGACATAGGCGCCGCCCTCATCCAGTACCTCGTCGAACTCGCCCAGCGTTTCGATGACCGGGGCGCCGCGGGCAACGCGCGCCGCCAGTTTGGCGAGAACCTGCTGCAGCTCGGTCTCGCGCTTGCGCTGGTCCTGATAGTTCTGCTGGAAGAAGAAGATGAACAGCGAAACGCCGATGCCGATCAGGATCACGCCCAGCTGCGAAAAGATGTTGCGATAATATTCCAGCAGCTTTTCGCGATGGCGCAGTTCGTCGCGCACGCTGTGCGCCACGCGCAGATTGACGATCAGCGAAATGATCAGCAGCCCGGCGCCGACCAGGATGAGCCCACCGATGAGAAGGTAGCCATGGCCTGCGCTGAAATCCATTCGTGTCCCCCGAGCCTGCGCCAAATTAGCGCCAATTTCGTCGCGCTCAAAGCCGCGAGACAAGCCGGGCATCAGGCCCAGCCGGTCTCGCGCGCCGCTCCACCGCTCTGCGGCAACCAAAACGATTGACCCGGCCATCCATCCGGCCGATATCCCGCGCAAGTTCGTACCGAGACCCCAATGACCTCAGATACCGATCTCAAGGAAGCCGCGCGCCGCCCCGACGCCGCCTGGCAGGACGACGTGCGTGCCGGCGTGCGCCATGTGCGCGACCTCGCAGCCCTGCCGCTCTCGCCGGCCGAGCGCGCCGCCGCGCAGCAAGCCGCGGCCGCCCACAAGGTGCGCGTGCCGAAAGTCTATCTCGACCTGATCGACTGGAACGATCCGAACGATCCGATCCGCGCGCAGGTGATCCCGTCGCCGGACGAGTTGATCACTGCCGAGGGCGAGCTCGGCGATCCGATCGGCGACCACGCCTTCAGCCCGGTGCCCAGGCTGACGCATCGCCATGCCGACCGCGTGCTCTTGTTCCCGACCTATCAATGCGCGGTCTATTGCCGCTTCTGTTTTCGCAAGGAGTCGCTGACTTCGATCGGCCGCGGCTATACGCGCGAGGCGCTGGAGCCGGCCCTCGCTTACATCGCCCAACATAGCGAGATCCGCGAGGTGATCCTGACCGGCGGCGATCCGCTGTCGCTGCCCGACAGGGCGCTCGCCGAAATCCGCGCCCGCATCGAGGCGATCCCGCATGTGCGGCTCCTGCGCATCCACACCCGCGTGCCGGTGGCGCTGCCGACGCGCATCACGCCCGGCCTGACGGCATCCCTACAGGGAAGACTGATGGTGACGGTGGTCACTCACTTCAACCACCCGCGCGAGATCACGCTGGACACCGAAACGGCCTGCCGGACGATGCGGCAGGCGGGTTTTGTTCTGCTCAACCAGAGCGTTCTCTTGAAGGGCGTCAACGACAAGGTCGAGGTGCTGGAAGAGCTCTGCCGCGAGCTGATCTATCGGCTGGGCGTAAAACCTTACTATCTTCACCATGGTGATCTGGCGCCGGGCATGGCGCACCGCCGCACCACGATTGCCGAGGGCCAGGCGCTGGCCGCGGAACTGCGCCAGCGCCTCTCCGGCATCTGCAACCCGACCTATGTCATCGATCTGCCCGATGGCGGCGGCAAGGTGCCGCTCGGCCCCAGCCACATCGAGGGCCGGGACAGCGAGACATGGCGGATTCGCGGGCAGGACGGGAAGGTGAGGAAGTATCGCGAGGTGGTCGCCTAGTTCCTCATTTCGTCAGGCGGCAGAGGAACTCCCATCCCGCCCCCGCATTCTATAAGCGGGGGCTCGAAGGAGAGCAGCGTGAAGGCATTGTTGGGAATCGTCGGCGGCTTCGTGCTGACCCTGGCCGTGTTTGCCTCAGGGCTCGCCTTTGCCACCTGGCTGCTGGCCGCCAAGCCGGTGCGCCAGGCAACGCCGGCGATCGGCGTTTCCGAGCTCTGGACCAAGGACGCCAGGCCCGTCGATCCGGCGAAGCAGGATCTCGAGCGCATCCCGGCCCAGCAGGCCGCCGGCGCGTCCGCTAAGGCGGACGAGGGGGCCAGGGCGGCGGATACGGCCACGCAGACCGCAGCTCTCCCAACGCCGCAAGCCGCCGCGCCGCGGCAGTTGCAGCCCTTGCCCGAGGTCTCTCCGCCCAATGCTTCACAGACGGGCCAGGCCAATGCGGCTGAACAGCCTTCGGAGCAGGCGCCGGCCCAGCAGGCACAATTGCCCGCCGCGCATCTCGAATGGTGCGCCAACCGCTATCGCAGCTACCGCCCGCAAGAAAACAGCTACCGCTCCTACAGCGGGGAGATCCGCCCCTGCATCTCGCCCTATTTCGATCCGGGCGGCGATCGCACAGCCTCGACCGACGGGCACCAATCCGATCAGCCCTGGATGAACAATCAAGGCGAGGTGACTGACGACCAGGCCGAGATGGAAGGCTACGCCACGACACGGGACGGCTACGCGACGACCTATGGCGGCCCGCCGGAAGAGATTTTGCCGGAGGACCAGCCTTCCAGGGATCGGCTGCTGGGCCCGCAAATGTCGGGCGATCATATCGACTCCTGCTTCAGCCGCTATCGCTCCTACGATCCGCAGGACAACACCTACCAGCCCTATGACGGCGGCCCGCGCCGGCAGTGCGAGTAGGGCAGGCCCACGTTCCTGCGAAGTGACGCTGGGCCGCTGAATCTGGCGCGAGGCACTCTTTTGTAACTCAACATTGGCCGAATCCGTTATTGTTGCGGACGCAGTGGCGGACTGTAGGCGGCCTTCACACCTCAGGTCCGCTAGGCCTGGCAAGCCGCCTACGGCCTGCTCGCCGGCGTCATGATCGCCGCAGCCGGTGAGGGTGCAACTGGCGGCTTGAGCTCTCGTCAGGCTGGAGCGGGAAGCCGAGCGCGGCAGGCCATCTCTCCCGGGCCTCGTTCATGGCGCCGAGGTGAAAGTGAGGCACCCGTCGCCGCCCTGCCTGCAAGCCCGGCGCCGACCCGGGCGACAGGGCTCGAGCCTTCGACTGCGCAAAACCGCACCGGCGCCACGCGAGCCGTATCGCGGCCGCATCAGGCTCCCCCAGGCAAAGCCATATCGGCTTCTTTTCAGGAACATTCTGCCTTCTGCGAAGTTTGGCGGCTGGCCCGCTCATTGAGGCCAAACCGGTTGACAGGCGGGCTTCGGGAGGAAGCTATGACCGCTGTCACGCCTTCACTTCATGTTTGTCGCCGCCGGGCACTGCAAATCGGTCTTGGAGCGACCCTTGCTTCAGCGGCCGGCATTGCTGCGACTTCGTCTGCTGCCGCGCAGGACGACATAAAAGACGAAGACATTTTCCGCTTCGCGCTCAACCTGGAATATATGGAGGCTGAATATTACCTCCGCGGCACCACGGGAAAAGGCATCGAGGACTCGGACATCGGTTCCAAACCCGGCGATGTCGTCGGCGGCAAAAAGGTTGCCTTCGATACGCCCGCGCTCGGTGAATTCATGCGCGAGGTCGCGGAAAACGAGCTTGCCCATGTCAGGTTCTATCGCAAGACGCTTGCTTCGAATGCGGTGGACCGGCCGGCGATCGATTTCGATGCCGGCTTTGCCGCGGTCGCCAAGGCGGCCGGCCTCGGCGACGATTTCGATGCGTTTGGCAACCAGATGAATTTCGTGCTCGGCGGCATGCTGTTCGAGGATGTCGGTGTGACCGCCTACGCCGGTGCGGCAACTGTCCTGAAGAACAAGGAATTCCTCGCTGCCGCGGCTGGAATTCTCGCGGTCGAGGCCTATCACATGGGAATGGCGCGATCATCGCTCTATCGCATGGGCGAGAAGGCCTGGAAGGCGGCGAATGCGGTTTCCGACGCACGCGACAAGATCGATGGGAACGAGGACAAAGACCAGGGCATTCAGGTCGATGGCAAGGCCAACGTCGTTCCTTCGACGCCGGATGCGATTGCCTTCACAAGGACGCCGCAGGAGGTGCTGCGCATCGTCTATCTGACCGATCAGTCGGGTGTGAGCAAAGGCGGCTTTTACCCGAACGGGATGAACGGAACGCTCAAGAGCACCTAGCCGTTAGGGTGGAGCCGGTCACGATGATCTGCAACCCGGGCCGAGCAGCATTCGGCGCGGGCATCCGATTTCGTTTCGACGAGGCAGGCAATGAACGTCAGCAGCGAAGCGACCAGATCTTTTTGGACACTCGACACCAGCTTGCCCAACGCGCCTCGCCTCGAGCAGGATGAGCATTGTGACGTAGCCGTCATCGGCGCCGGCATCGCCGGCGTTTCCATCGCCTACGAACTGGCATTGGCGGGACGCAAGGTAGTGCTCGTGGATCGCGGTCCCTTGCTCGGCGGCATGACATCGCGCACGACCGCCCATCTGGCACCCATCTGCGACGACGGCTTGAGCGCGCTGATCGACATGCGCGGCGAGGCTCTGGCGCGGGGATTCCAGGAAAGCCAGCAGGCCGCCGTCGACCGCATCGAACGCCATGTCGCCACGCTGGAGATCGACTGCGATTTCCGCCGGCTGGACGGCTTCCTGTTCCCGGCCGCATGGATGGACGAGAAGGAGGCCGCCAGAGAATGCAACAAGGAGTATGCGGCTGCGGCAAAGATCGGCGCCGAGGCTGAGCATGGCAAGGGTGTGCCGCTCAAGGGCCATGAATCGGCGCCCATCCTGCGCTATCCAGACCAGGCGACCTTCCACCCGCTGAAATATTTGCGCGCGCTGCTGGCCGATTTCGAGAAACGAGGCGGCAAGGCATTCGCCGACAGCGCCGTCATCGAAATCGAGGAGGGGGACAAGGTTCGCCTGAAATGCGACGGCGGCTCCACCGTCACGGCTTCGAACGCGGTGTTTGCCACCAATTCCCCGATCAACACCTGGGTCAAGATCCACAGCAAGATGGCGCCTTACCGCACCTATGCGATGGCTTTCGACATCGCCAGGGGAACCCTCCCGGATGCGCTCTACTGGGACATGGATGATCCCTATTACTATGTCCGCCTCAATCCCGGTCCCGGCAAGACGGACTGTCTCATCGCCGGCGGCCGCGATCACAAATCGGGCGAAGCGGATGACGGCGCGGCGCGCTTTGTCGCGCTCGAAGCCTGGATCAGGGCATTGGTGCCCGATCTTGGCGGAGAACGAGCGCGATGGTCCGGCCAGGTCCTCGAAACGATCGACTTTTGCGGCTTCATTGGCCGAAGCCCCGGCAACGGCAACGTCTTCATCGCCACCGGCGACTCCGGCCAGGGCATGACGCATGGCGCCTTGGCCGGACTGCTGATCCGCGATCTGATCGTGGACGGATCGAACTCCTGGGAAGCCGTCTACGCCCCCGACCGGACGCCGCCCGCCGCGCTCGCGCACTACGTCAATGAGAACCTTACGACGGTGAAGAACCTTGCCGGCTATTTGCTGCCCGGTGAGGTTAAGTCGGCCGACGCCCTCGAGCCCGGCGAAGGCGGCATACTTCAGGACGGCTTGAGCAAGTTCGCCGTGTGCCGCGATCGCGACGGCAAGCTGCACCGGCATTCGGCCAGTTGCACGCATCTCGGCTGCATCGTGCACTGGAATTCGACCGAGCAATGCTGGGATTGCCCCTGCCACGGCTCGCAGTTCGCGCCGGACGGAACTGTCCTCAACGGCCCGGCCATCCGGCGTTTGGGATAGTTCAGCTGGAGGGCATTGGATCGGCGATCCCCAGCCGCGGGAACTCGAGCCGAATCGCGTCGGGAGAAGTGGGACTTCCCCAGAGACCTCTGTCGCTATTTTCGCCTTGCCGGCTTCTTCTTTGGCTCCGCTTCAACCGGCCCGCGGGCGAGCCTGGCCGCGCGGAGCCGTTCCGTCTTTGCCTGCCGCGCTGCCGCTTCGCCCTCGATTATCGTGCGCGCCGTCTTCGTGGTGGCTTCGCTCTTGGCGTCGCCCTTCGGCTTGAACACACTGGTTTCGGCCATGGTCTACCTCGCAATTTGAAACGAAGAAGGCCGGGCAAGCCCGACCTTCCAAAGCATATCTCCCGAAATCGGAAACCGGTTAGGGGAAGACATGCGTAAAACCCCAAAACATGTTGCCCGAAATCGGGAGCCGGTTTCGGGACGAAGACATCCGCAAGATCAAAGTGCTCCAAGGCCAATGCCGGTACATCCGCGGTCAAAGGCCATGGATGCACGGCATCAGCCCGCCTGGATATTCTCCGCCGAGCTTTTGCCGTTCCGCTGGTTCTTCACGATGTCGAAGCTCACCTTCTGGCCCTCCGCTAGCGAGCGCATTCCGGCGCGCTCGACGGCGGAGATATGGACGAACACGTCCGGCTGCCCATTGCCCTGCTCGATGAAGCCGAAGCCTTTCGTGGCGTTGAAAAACTTCACGGTTCCAGTAGTCATACGATTTTCCTTTCAAATCGACGCAAATCATCGCCGCCTGGCTGCGTGCCAAACGTCGCAGTCTTCGAAATTGAGAGGGAAGATCGTCAGGGCGCCGAGGCGCAGAAACAACATTCGTTCAACAAGTTCGATTTGAAAAAACATAGCGCTTAACCGCAGCGGCGACAAGGCGAGGCGAAATAATATTATCGAAGGCCGTTGTCCTGAAAAGCTTCCGGGCGACTAATTGCGCTTGCCGCCCGACTCCTATAGCGGGCTTCCGCCCGGCGCCGATGAAAGCGCCGAGATACAGATCTTTATCCCTCGCCGACAAGAACCGAAATGCCCAGCCGATTATTGGCCCGCTAGCCCCGCTGAGCGTTCCCTGCCGGCTCACGCCATGTGTCGAATTGTGTGCTGGATAGACGCTGCGGCGGGTACTGTGACCACCCCGCCACAAAACTTAGCCGCGCCAGTTCCTCAGCGGCCGCCACCCGCAAAATTAACCTTTTGTTAACCATTCGCCCGGCACGCTTTAACCATTGAGTAAGGATTCGTCTGGCCGTGACCTTCGCCGCCCCTTTGCACAACAAATCCATCCGCTTCCGCGCCCGCTCCTTCGTCGCTTTCACGCTGACGCCGGAGGCGCCGATCGACGAGTGGCTGGAGGGGCTCGATCACTGGATCGGCAACTCGCCGGGCTATTTCAATGGCCGCCCGGTAGTGCTGGATCTCAACACTTTGAAGCCGGGGCCGGAGGAGATCGCAGCGCTTGTCGGCACGCTGGCCCGGCGCGGCATCCGCGTCTACGCGATCGAGCTCGAGGGCGCCGAGCTCGGCCCCGATTTGCCGCCGCTGCTCGCCGGCGCCAAGGAGGCGACCGCCGAGGGGTTGCTGGGCAGGGCCGCGCGCAAGGCGAAGGCGGAAGAGATCACGGTCGAGACGGCTACGGTCGAGGACGTGCAGCCGGGGCAAATGAGGGCACCGCAGGATGAGCTGGCGAAGCTCGATGCGCAGAACGCGCGAGCCGCCGAAGCAGCCAAGTCGGAACCGGCCGGGTCGGGGCAGGGTGCTGCACCGGCGCGGCACGAGCCTTCCGCCGGCACCCTGATGATCAAGGCGCCGATCCGCTCCGGGCAGTCGGTCTTTCATCCGCATGGCGACGTCATCGTGCTGGGCTCCGTCGCGTCCGGCTCGGAAATCGTCGCCGGCGGTTCGATCCATGTCTACGGCACGCTGCGCGGTCGGGCGATCGCCGGCTCGGAAGGCAACACATCGGCGCGCATCTTCTGCCGCAAGAACGAGGCCGAGCTGCTCGCCGTCGACGGCTGGTACACCACGGCCGAGGAGATGGAAGGTGTTTCGCGCGGCAAGGCGGTGCAGGCCTTCCTCGAAAACGATGCGCTGTGCGTGGTGCCGCTCGGCTGAGTCTTTGGCCGCGCAAGCTTCGGACCGGTTTCGCGTGCCATTGTCCTTCATGAGTCCGCCGTGCCCGGCACGGCCAGAGAATAAAAATCGCCAACGGAGGCTGGATATATGGGCAAGGTAGTCGTGGTCACCTCGGGCAAGGGGGGCGTCGGCAAGACAACCTCGACGGCCGCGCTCGGCGCTGCCGTGGCCAAGACCGGCAAGAAGGTTGCGCTGGTCGATTTCGACGTCGGCCTGCGCAATCTCGACCTCATCATGGGTGCCGAGCGCCGCGTGGTGTTCGACCTCGTCAACGTTATCCAGGGCACCGCAAAACTGTCGCAGGCGCTGATCCGCGACAAGCGGCTGGAGACGCTCTATCTGCTGCCGGCCTCGCAGACGCGCGACAAGGACGCGCTGACCGAGGAGGGCGTTGCCGAAGTCATCGCCCGGCTGCGCTCGGTGTTCGACTATGTCTTCTGCGACAGCCCGGCCGGCATCGAGCGCGGCGCCCAGCTTGCCATGCGCTTCGCCGACGAGGCGGTCATCGTCACCAACCCGGAAGTGAGCTCGGTGCGCGACTCCGACCGCATCATCGGCCTGCTCGACGCCCGCACCATGAAGGCCGAGCAGGGCGAGCTGATCCAGAAGCACGTGCTGGTCACGCGCTATGACGCGACGCGCGCCTCGCGCGGCGAGATGCTGTCGATCGACGACGTGCTGGAGATCCTTTCGACGCCGCTGCTCGGCATCATCCCGGAAAGCCAGGATGTGCTCAGGGCCTCCAACCTCGGCGCGCCGGTGACGCTCAGCGAGCCGATCAACACCGCCGCCAAGGCCTACCTCGAGGCGGCGCGGCGCCTGGAAGGCGAGGACCTGCCGGTGGTCGTCCCCTTCGAGCGCAAGGGTTTCCTCGAACGGCTTCTCGGAAGGAGGGCGGCATGAGCATTCTCGACCTCTTCAAGCGGCGCACCAGTGCGCCTGTGGCGCGCGAGCGGCTGCAGCTGCTGCTCGCCTATGAACGCCAGAGCCGTGGCCAGCCAGACCTCGTCTCCATCCTGCGCGAGGAGATCATGGCCGTCATTGCCAAGCATGTGCAGATCGACCAGGACTATCTCCAGGTCTCGATGGATCGCGGCGCGACGATGTCGACGCTGGAGATCGACATCCAGATCCCCAACAAGAGCGCCGCGCCGCTCGCGATGGCCGGGTGACTCCTTACCCTCCCCCTCGTGGGGAGGGTCGATCCGAGAAGCGGATCGGGGCGGGGTCGGTGCCGACCCCATGCGGACCTTCGGTCCGACCTCCCCAAGCATGGAGGTAGAACCCCGGCGCTTTTGCACCGGCCTATCAGTCTTGGCCTCTCCGGCGCCGCTAACTCTTCGTCATCCTCGGGCTTGACCCGAGGATCCATGCCGCGAGGTCGGCCGAAGAACGCGGCCGATCAGAATTCTGCGCCGCGGCGTCGCTCTAACGTTCCGGCATGGGTCCTAGGGTCTGCGCGCGTCGCTGCGCTCCTTGCTCCGCCCTAGGATGACGAAGGCGATAGACCGCGATGTTCAGCGCCTCTGCCCCCTCACTCCGGCTGGTACAGCTCATCCATGCTGCGCGCCGCCAGTTCCGCGAACGGCGCCTGCTTCTTCACCCGCCCATGCTCCAGGATCACCAGGTCGTCGCAGAACGCGATGGTCGAGTGGTGATGGCTGATGACGATCGTGGTGCGGCGGCCGGCGCGCGATTTCAGCGTTTCCACGATTGCCGCTTCCGAGAGCCCGTCCACCGCATTTGTGGCTTCGTCGAGGATCAAAATGTCGGGGTCGCGCAGCAGCGCTCGCGCCAGTGCGATGCGCTGCCTTTGCCCGGCCGACAGGTTGACGCCGCGATAGCCGACCACCGTCTGGTAGGCCTGCGGCAGCGTCTCGATGAAGCCATGCGCCTCGGCGAGCATCGCCGCCCGGCGCGCCTCTTCCGCGCTGGCCGTGTCCTTGCCGTAGGTGATGTTGTCGAGGATGGTGCCGTCGACCAGCTCCAGGTCCTGGCTGGCCAGAGCGATATGCGCCCGCCATTGGGCCGGGTCGATCTCGCCGAGCGGCGCGCCGTCGACGAGGATGCGGCCGCCATCGGGCTCGACGAAGCGGCAGAGCAGGTTGACGATGGTCGTCTTGCCGGCGCCGGAGCGGCCGATCAGCGCCGTCGAACGGCCGCTCACGATGTCGAAGCTCGCCGCATGCAGCACCGCCGCGCGCTGCTCCTCATTGGCATAGCTGAAGCTGACGCCCTCGAAGGCGATCTTTCCGCCGAGTCCCGCGAACGGACGGCTGCCCGTGGGCGGCGCGGGCTTGCCCTCGGGGTCGAGCAGCCAGGTCACCTCCTCCAGCGAGCCGGAAAGCCCCTGCAGCTGGCTCCAGGTCATCTGCAGCGCGCGCACATGCGGCTGCAGGCGGTAAAGCAGGATGAGGAAGGCGGCGACCAACGGGAAGCTCAAGCCGGCAAGCCAGGCGCCGATCACCACCGCCAGGAAAAGCACAGCGTGCAGCACTTCGGTGAGCGGCGCCAGCGCGCCCTGGCGGTTGGAAAGCGTGAAGGCCGCCCGCCGCACGCTGTCCGATGCCTTCTCGAACGCCGCCTTCTCGCGCGCCTCCTGGCCGAAGATGCGGATGAGACGGCCGGCATGCACCAGGTGCAGCATCTGCGAGGCTAAAGCGCTGTTGCGCGCCGCGACGCTGCGGCTCGGCGCCTTGAGATGCGCCGACAGCGCCATATGTGCCGCTTGCACCAGCGCCAGCCCGAGCATCACCAGCAGCGTCATCTGCCAGGATAAGAGCAGCAGGAAGGCAAGCAGGATAACCGCCGCCGAGGCGCTGACGATCGCGCCGAGCACCCCCTGCATGGCATCCGACGCACGCCAGGATTCGTTGGAGATGATGTTGAGCAGCCGCCCTGGGCTCTCCTTCAGGAAGAACGGATAGCCGACGCTGAGCAGGCGTTCGGCGAGCGCGCCGCGGATCGACTGGCCGGCCTTGCCGTAGATATGCGCGGTCAGCACCGCATTGGCGAAGGCAAGCAGGTTCTTGAGCAGGATCGAGCCGAGGATCGCGGCCGAAATCGCGATCAGCCGCTCGCGCTCGCCGAGCCCGGCGCCGACCTTCTGCAGCAGGGCGGAAAGGCCGGCCATGCCGGTCGCCTCGCCATGTCCCATGATGATGCCGAGCAGTGGGATGATCAGCCCGATGCCGAAGCCTTCGAGCGCAGCACTCGCAAGCCCGAGCGCGACGACAGCGGGCAGCAGGCCGAGCTGACGGCGGCCGAGCGCCCGCCGCAGCATCGCCAGTGTCGGGTGCCCGCTCATGGCGCGCCGGCCTCCGTCCTGACCTCGGCGGCTTCCTCAGCGCGCGGCGGCTGCCGATCGGGCCGCCCCGCCAGCACGAGCGTCATCAATTTCGCCGCGCCCGCGAGGTTCATCAAAACGATCGGCCAGTGCGAGAGCCTGAGATCCTGGTCGAAGCGCGGGCCGCCGATCAGCTCGCGCGTGGCGGCACGCGCCGCCCAATAGAAATGGCGAAGCAGCCATGGCGCGCGGCGGAAATGCTTGAGACACAGCGCGCCATTGCCGAAATGATAGTCGCGGTGCAGCCGATCGATCGCCTTGCGGCCACGCCGGCCGTGGTGATGGAAGATCGTCATGTCGGGCACATATTCCACCGCCATGCCGGCGAGCATGGCGCGCACCAGGTAGTCGGTGTCTTCCGCCGAGCGCAGCGGCCCGCCGGCGCCGAAGCGTTCGTCGAAGGGGCCGATGCGAGCGGCGACGTCGCGATGCATGGTCATGTTGCAGCCGAGCACGAAGCCGCCCGGATGCACGGCGGGCGTCAGCCGCTGGCGCTCGTCGCAGCGCTTGATGGTGAAGGGCAGGTCGCGCGCATCGCCGAGTTCGACGCGGCCGCCGCGGATCAGCCATTTCTCACCGCTTGCATAATGCCGTTGGAGGTCGGCGAGGTAGTTGCGGTCGAGCCTGCAGTCGTCGTCGTTGAAGACCAGCACGTGCCCGCGCGCCCGCGCCAGCCCCGCATTGCGCGCCGCCGCCAGCCCGGGCCGCGGCTCTGAGATCGCCGTAAGTGGAATGTCGGAGCTCGCGGCGATCCGGGAAAGATATTCCGCCGTGCCGTCGCGCGAGCCGTTGTCGACCACCACCAGTTCGGCGGCGAAGGCGGGATGCGCAAGACAGGCGGCACGGATCGAATCGATGCAGGCTTCAAGCACCGCCGCGCGGTCACGCGTGCAGACGATGAAGGAGACCTGCGGCCGCTGCCTGGGCCAGGGAGGCGCGGGCAGGGCCGGGTGCCTCGGCAGGGGATGGCGCGCGTCGTTCATGGAGAGGGCTCCGCGCTGAAGCTGCTGACCTCCCCGCTTGTCAGGGGAGATTGGCTTTCGCGCCGGCTTTCGCCGATCTCCAGCGCCGGCGAGTGGACGCGGCCAAAGCTGCTCATGCCGCCTCCATCCTGTAAGGCGCCAGCACCGATGCCGCCGGCGTGGATTTGAAGCGGTAGGCGAGCCTGTCGGCCTGCTTGCCGGCCCACATCGAAGCCTGGCTGAGCCACGGTGCCCAGGCCCCGGGGCGCAACGCATATTGCTCGCGGCGGCGGATCGCGTTCCATTTCGCCGCAAGCGTCAAAAGCTCATGCGTGAGCGCGGGTTGCTCCTCGTCGTTGACGAGCTGGTAGAGGAAATAGAAGAGGTTGAGCGCACCGGCCTCGAAGCTCGGGCGCACCGCCGCGGGTAGCGCGGCAATCCGCTCTTCCAGCGCGCGGATGAGGGCTGCTGCCCCGGCCACCGTCGCGAAGGAAACTTGATCGCCGATGGCGCGCAGGTCCTTAGTATCGTCCATCAGACCCTCGCGCTCGAGGTTTTCGCCGACGATCCTGAGATGCGTGCGCCGCATCTCCTCCACATGCCGGCTGGTCACGCTGCCGGAATGCACGCGGTAGACCAGCAGCCTCTCCTCCATCAGGGCCGCCGGATAACGGTCGGCGAGCCGGCGGAAGAGGTCGAAATCCTCGGCATGCCGGTAGGCGGCGTCGTAATGAAGGTCGGCCTCGCCGATCACCCGGCGGTTGTAGACCACGGTCGGGTGCATGAAGATCGTGAAGAACTTCGCGAGCACGGCGAGGTCGAGGCGGAACACCGGGTCGAACCTGCCGGACGCGATACGGCCACGCACCAGCATGTCGACGATCGAGCCGCAGAAGCCGAGCTCGGGGCGCGTTGCAAACAGCGCCGCCTGGCGCGACAGCCGCCAGGGATAGGCGAAGTCGTCGGCGTCCATACGCGCGACCAATTCGCCTTGCGCGCTCGCCAACCCCTCATTGAGGGTGGCGACGAGACCGCGGTTCTCGCGCGAAACAATGGATACGCGGCTGTCCGCCTTGCGGAAGCGGTCGAGGATCTCCAGCGACCGGTCGGTCGAACCGTCGTCGATGGCGATGATCTCGAGCCGGCTGTAATCCTGCCGCAGGATCGATTGGATTGCAGCGCCGACATAGGGCTCGGCATTGTAGACCGGCAGCAGCACGGAGATGAGAGGAGTGGCGCTCGCCATCATCGCCTCGCCTCGGTTCGCTGCAGGTCGAGCGCGGACACGCTGGCCGGCGGGCCTATCCAGCTTGTCTCGCCCGCCATGCCCGCGCGCGACCGCGCGACATAGGGGAAATAGCGCTTGAGACTGTTGAGCGGCTTTTCGAACAGCGCCCAGGAGAGTGAGGCGACAAGCAGCGTGGCGGCGCCTGCGACAAGGAAGCGGCCAGGCCCTTGCTCCGAGACGTTGAGCGGGATCCAGGGCTGCGCCTTGACGGCGTAGGCGAGAAGGATCGGGTGGTAGAGATAGACGCCGTAGCTGATGCGGCCGAGGAAAAGCAGCGGTGGCAGTTCGGCCAGCTTGCCGAGCCTGCCGCCGAGGCCGTTGGAGCAGGCGGCGACGATCGCCACCAGCGGCACCAGCGGCAGCACCTGCACCAGCGCCCAGTGCCCCCACTCCCATGCCGAGTTCGCCGGTCCCGGATCGGACCAGACGACGAGCAGGAAAACGACCGCGAAAGCCGGCCAGCCGAGCCGCATCCAGCGCGGCACATCGGCGCCCCTGGCGCGGCGAACGGCAAGCAGGGCGCCGCAGCCGAGCGCGTCCATAGAGGCCGGCGGCAACAGGTCCCGGGCGAGCGCCGGGTTGGCGGTGAGCGGCCAGTAGAAGCGGTACGCGAACGAGAAGAGGATGACGCCGATCGTGATCGCCTCGATACGCCGGCGCGGCGCCAGCAGCACGATCAGCGGCCAGGCGAGATAGAACTGCTCCTCGATGCTGAGGCTCCAGAAATGGCAGAGGAGCCAGGGGTTCCAGTCGTTGCGCAGCGCATACCAGAAGTTCGAGAGATAAAGCGCATGCCAGGCAAGCGACGAGCTGGACTCTTCCAGATTGGTGACCCAGACCAGGGCCAGCACCGCGAAATAAGGCGGAAAAATCCGGATTATGCGCCTGGCGTAGAAGGCGCGCAGCGCTGGCCCGGAAGCGAATGCGTTGCTGTCACGCGCGTCCAGCAAAAGCCGGGTGATCAGGAAGCCGGAGAGCACGAAGAACAGCCGCACGCCGAGATGGCCGAGGAAGGAGGTGCCGTTCGGCGCAAGGAAATGCGCGTAAAGCACCAGCGTGACGGCTACAGCTCGCACTGCATCAAGCTGGATGTCGCGCTGACCTGTCATTGGCGGGGTCCCCCGGCTCCGCCGTAAGATCCTGCGCTGGACCTGCAAAGCACGCCGGCTCGGCCTGTCGACGAATCTCCGTCCGGGGCGAGAGTGCCGTCCTTGGCTATCAGCGGAATGCCCATTCGGCTCAACGTAGCGGCATCCTCCACTGCCCATGTTGGTTAACATCTGTCTCGGCTTATGTTGCGGCGCAACACACAATGCTTACGGGTTTGAAATAAAGCTGTGATCGGGAAGGTTGCAGAACAAAGTTGTCCGCGGGCGATTTGGCCTATGGTCCTATATACGCAGGGGCGTTTGGTCCGACTTCGGTAGTATTTATCGCCAAGGATGTTGGGGCTTTTCGCTGCAACTGGAGCGCGTGTTTCGGCCTGTATTTACAGTAACGCCTCACTTAGCTGAAGATTGCTAAGCGGCGTTGTGAAAACTGTTTTGACTTTCAAAGTCTTGTGCGGTGCAGCAAACCAGTCGCGAGACCTTAGAGGTCTTGTCCAACCATCCGGCCCCGTTGCCTCAAGACAAGGGAACCGCCAGTCTCTATCTCCACCTCGGACTGGGCGCGGGGGATGGAGAAGTGACGTCGACGCCGATCGCAAAACCGCAGGCGCCGCTGGGGGCCTTGCCCGTGCTTGGCCTGCTCAGCGCCATCCTTTCGGTGCAGGTTGGCGCCGCCTTCGCCAAGGGCCTGTTTCCGGTCCTTGGGGCCGAGGGCACAACGATGCTGAGGCTCGTCATCGGCGCGTTGATGCTGGCGGCAGTGCTCAGGCCATGGAAAGTGCTGCCGACGCGAAAGGGATTGCCTTGGCTCGCCGCTTATGGCGTCACCGTTTCGGTGATGAACCTGCTCTTCTATGCCGCGCTCGAGCGCATTCCGCTGGGCATCTGCGTGGCGCTCGAGTTCACCGGCCCGCTTTTTGTCGCCACACTCGGCTCGAGGCGCCTTCTCGACCTCGTCTGGGTGGTGCTTGCCGTCGCCGGCATCGTGCTGCTCTCGCCGTTCGCCGATATCAGCCGCGGGCTCGATCCGATCGGCGTGCTGCTTGCGCTTGCCGCCGGCGCCTGCTGGGGTCTCTATATCATCTTCGCGCAGAAGGCCGGCGCCGAGCTTGGCGCCCGCACCTCGGCCTATGGCATGGCGATCGCCGCGCTGGTCGCGCTGCCTTTTGGCTTCACCGCAGCCGAACCTTATCTCACCGACCCCCATGTCATGGCGGCCGCGGGCGTCGTCGGGCTGTTCTCCAGCGCGCTGCCCTTCTGGCTGGAGATGATGGTGCTCGCCAGAATGCCGGCGAAAGTCTATGGCATGATCGTCTGCCTAGAACCCGCAGGCGCCGCGCTGACCGGGTTTCTCTTCCTGCATGAAAGCTTGAGCGTTTGCAATGCGCCGGTATTGGCGCCGTGATTGCCGCCGCGTTCGGCGCGGCCGTAGCGGCGAGAGCGCCGGTTCCGTCACCCTGTTGAGGATCAATGCATGTCGCCTGAGGGCGCGCCGGTTTTGGGAGAGCATGAGAACAAAAGACTCGAAGCGCGTCGCTCGAATTCGTTTCAGCGAAACGCGCTCATTCACGCCTGAAAAAAGCCGTGCGCAGCCGCGTCCAACTACATCTGTTGGTTGAGATAGGACTTAGGTCCGATTTCATTGCGAAAAAGGTCTGAAAAAGCAAGACAAGGGTCGTGGGCCACTTCCCCACGACGGGTTGATTGGGGATGCTGATGTTGCGACATTGCCGGTGGGGTAGTTCGGCCGAAGGGTCGGATGGCTGGCAAGGGGAGATTGGGATGCGCGTATCGCGCATGGGCTGCAGGCATGTCTTGCGGGCGCTTGTTGCGCTGGCGCTTGTTGTCGCGCCTTTTCATCTCTCCTTCGACGGTCCCGTCGTGGCCAAGGCCTATGCCGGCAAAGGCGGCAATGGCGGTGGGAACAGCGGCGGCGGAAACGGTAACGGCAACGGCGGCGGCAACAACGGTAACGGCAACGGCAACTCGGGCGGCAACAACGGAAACAGCAACTCGGGCGGCAACAACGGCAACGGAAATAGCGGCAAAGGCAAGGGCGCAACGAGCACTGCCGCCGCCGCCGATGTCGATGATCATGTGAATGCTGCGACCGGCGACAAGGTCGAGGTCGGTGCCAATAGCATCCAGGTCACGCACCGGAACGGAATGAAGGAGAGGATCGAGAACGGCCGTTTCAGGATGGAGGACAAGTTTGGTCGCACCATCGTCGAGCGCAAGGCCACAGTGGCCGATCTCGATCGCCTGAAGAGTTTGTGAGAGCGAGGTTCTATCTGGATTAGATCTTAAGGGGCCAAAAGCCAGCGCTGCAAAATCAGGTTGCCACCTTTTGCTTCGTCTCTTCGGTCCTGATCGTCTTACGACAGAACTCCCGCTGCTCACCTTGCCCCCGCCTTTTGGCGGGGGTACTTTTTGGGGGCCCTTGAGACGGCTGCCGGATCAGGCGGGCTCTTGGCGCATGCCCCCCGCAGTCCGGGAACAATTCATGCGCAAACCAAAGGTTACGGCGCTTTTCCGCCCAGGAGGGCGCATGCGCCGTAGCATGCCGCGGTTCGTTGAGTGTCCGCGCCGTTCTCGCGTGCGACAGTCATAATGAATTGCTAACCGCTTTCCAAGCGATTTTGGTTAACGCGACGGCAGTCGCAGCCTCCAGTTGTGTTCCCGGCTGGTGCGACAATGGTCCCCAAGTGACTGCAAAAAGGTCCGACCGGACATGGCATGGGTCGTGGGCCGCTTCCGTAACCTTACCAAAGCGTGAATCTTGTCTGGTCAAGACACCGGTTCCGCCTTGGCGGGCTGAGAGCGGAACTTCGGCAGGGCCGAGGCGGAACCGGCATGAACCAAGGACGGCATGCGCGAACCCGCCTCAAAAAGGTTTGTCCGCCTTACGCTGCGCGCCGCGGCCGCGCTGGCGCTTTTTGCCGCGCCTGGTCATTTCACGTCCAATAGCCTCGCCAAGCTCCTGGTGGCCACCGCTTATGCCGACAACGGCAATGGCGGCGGCAACGGCAATGGCGGCGGCAACGGCGGCGGGGGCAACAGCGGCGGCGGAAACGCTGGCGGCAATTCCGGCAACAGCAATGCCGGTGGCGGCAATGCCAATGCCGGTCCTGGCAACAACAGCGGCAAAGGCAACACCAGCCCCGGCGGCAAGGCCGCCAGCCGTGTCAATGCGGCGACGGGCGACATAGTCGAGATCGACGGCAACAGGATCACCATCATCCACCGCAACGGCATGAAGGAAGAGATCGAGAACGGACGCTTCGAGATGAGCGATGCGCAAGGCCGCACCATCGTCGAGCGCCGGGCGACCGAGAAGGATCTGGCCCGTCTGCTAGGCTTGTGAGGGCCGAGAGAAGCTACCCCCTTTTCCCGCGCCTTCGCATGTCACCCCCGCCTTCAGAGGCGGGGGTGATTTGCTTTTGAAGTGACGGTGAATGGTGGATAGGGAATAGGGAATAGTAATCAACGAAACGCACTTCACCGAATGGGAACGCGCCGACGCTTCACCATTCACTGTACTTTCCACTATTCACTAATTCCTCTCTCGCGCTTCATGCATCAGCAGCGCCGCCTCCGTCCGATTGCGCACGTTGAGCTTGGCGAGCACTCGGGTCATGTGGTGCTTGACCGTCTTTTCCTGCAGCGACAGCCGCATCGCGACCTCCTTGTTGCTCAGGCCCTCCGCCACCAGCCGCAGGATCTCGGCCTCGCGGCCGGTGAGCTGGCTGAGCGGGTCGGGCTTGCGGCTGGTGGGCTGCAAGAGGTCCGACAGCAGCCGGGCCGAAAGCGTCGGTGAAACGTAGCTCTGGCCGTTGGCGACGTCGCGCAAGATCTCGGCCAGCGACTTGGAGCCGACGCCTTTCAGCACATAGCCGCGCGCGCCCGCCTTCAGCGCCTGGGCGACGTCGGCATTGGTCTCGGACACGGTGAGCATGACGATCTTCTGCTCGGGCGTCGCCGAAAGGATGCTGGCCAGCGCGTTGAGGCCGCCGCCCGGCATGCTGATGTCGAGCAGCAGCACGTCGGGCGCGCTGGCGCGGACCAGCTTTTCGGCGTCCTCGGCGCTGGCGCCTTCGCCCACAAGCTCGAAGCCGCCGATCTCGCCGAGGCTGCGCGCCACGCCCTCACGAAACAGCGGATGGTCGTCGACAATAGCGATGCGGATGGGTGCGGTCACGGCTGCTCCTCGACAGACAATGTGATTACCAGTCTCGTTCCCCCCGGCCCCGAAAGCGTCTCGAACTGCCCGCCAATGCTTTCGATACGCTCCCTTAGGCCGGCAAGCCCGAGGCCTTCGCTTCGCGCAGGATTGAAGCCCGGACCGGTATCCTGCACCTCGACCAAAAGCTTGCCGCCCTTCATCGTGGCTCTCACCTGCTGGCCCTTGCCCTTGCCGTGCCGGAAGGCGTTGTTCAGTCCTTCCTGCACGAAACGATAGATGCTGATCTTCTCTGAGGTGCCGAGTTCCGGCAAGCGCTCCGGCAGCGTCAGCAGCACTTTGGTGTCGGTGCGGCGCTCATGCTCGGCGACCGCCAGCCGCAATATGTCGGCCACTGCCTGCGTCTCGATCTGCGGCAGCACCAGGCCGTTGCAGATGCCACGTATCTCGCGCATCGCTTCGCCGAGCGTCTTATGGATGCCGGCGATTTCCGCTTCGCGCTGCGGTTTCGGCGTGGCGGGGTCGACCAGCACCGGACTGTCCATTCTGAGCGCGGCAAGCGCCACCAGCTGCGCCGGGCCGTCATGCAGGTCGGCGCCGATGCGCCTCAGGTAGCGTTCGTTGATGGCAGTGGCTCGCCGCGAGGCGCGCTGCACGCGTTGGCGTAGCGACGAGTTCTGCGCCAGCGCCTCCTGCAACTCGGTGACCTTGGCTTCCAGCGCGGCACGCTGCGTCTGGATGGTGCGGCTGCCGCGAAACACGATGCCCGACAGCAGCGCCAGCGAGGCGGCGGTGGCGCCGGCCACCACCAGCCAGGTCCATCTGAGCGCTGAGTTCAGCGTCTCCTGGAAATCGTCGGCGACTTCGTAGAATTCCGACACCGCCACCACTTCGCCCGACCAGGGTTCGCGCACGGGGTTGTAGATCTCGAACAACGGCGCGGTCACCGCTTTCTCTTCGCTGGTCTCAGGATCGTCGGCGAGGTTGTTGAATTCCGCCACGACATTGCCGGCAAAGGCCGAGATCAGATTGGGGTTGGGCGGAAACGTCTTGCCGATCAGCTTCGAGTTATCGGCGTAAAGCACCGTGCCGTCGCGCCGCCACAGCTTGAATGACACTAGCCTCTTGCCGAGCGCGCCCTGGCCGAGCGTCTCGTCCAGCGCCCGTTTGACCGTGTCGTCGAGCTCGCGGCTCTTGCGCAGGTCCGGCAGCAGCGGCGCGATCACGCTGTCGACATAGAGCGCCGTCGTGGTGGCGGAGTTGTGCATCACGCCTTCGCGGATTTGCGACGTCACCCAAAGGCCAACCACGAGCATCACCGCCAAAAGCCCGATGCCGCCGGCAATCACAAACTGCCAGGCCAGCGACAGCCCGCTCCAGATTTGCACAGATCGCTTCAAGGTCTCCCTGACCATACGCGCGATTCACCCCACCACGGACAAAGAGTATAGGCCAGCCGCGGCAATTGCGACACCGACCTTGGTCCCGCCTTCAGGCGAGCGGTTAACAGCGCGGCCGTCGAGGCTGCAGAAACCGCTTGCAGGTGCCAAGAACGCCTAGTCCGGCCCTCGGCACAGATGCGGGCGGAACATTAGCAGTTTCTAAGTGTTGAGGTCTTTGCGAGGGCTTCCGAAAGAAACTTCGGCCTATGCCCCCTTGGCAGGCGCGTTTCCTGACCGCCGACATGTGGAGAGGACCATGAACAACATCATCTGGATCGTAGGTGCTATCGTCATCGTGATCGCCATTTTGAGTTTTCTGGGTCTGCGCTGATTCGAGCCGGGCCGCTCGTAGCGATGGCGGCGCGAATGAAACGTGCGGCGGCTTGGGGTGGCCTTGGCCATCCGGCTTTTGGTCGTGCTCGCGGGTATGATCACGGCACTTGTTTTCAGGCGGATGGGCTGGAACGCAAAATAGGGCGACCGCGTTTTGTCTCGCTATGTCGAGGAGTTCTCACCTTCACAAGGCCGAGATGCCAGGCTTGGCCTCGATTGCCGAGGCGGAGCGCCAGGCGCGCGCCGAAAAGAACGCTAGACTGAGGGATCTTCGTACGCATACATCGTGGCTGGTGTTCGATCCCGACGCGCTTTTCCGGGACGAGATCGACTGCTCGGCGCTGCTCGGTGAAGTGCCTGGCCTAAAAATCGTCGGCTAGGAGAGGTCTCTCGGCTGTCAGGCCGGCTGAAGCCGTCCGACAGGTGCGCCGCGCGAGATCGCTATCAGCCGCGCAACGGCCAATGGCGCCAAGAACATGAAAACCGTCGTGATGCCGAGGAAGATCGACCAAGCCAGATCGATCACGCTGTGGTCATAGCAGACTGCGAATTCCATGGCGCCTTACCCTTTTATCCACCCGGCTGCGCATCAGGTTGCCACGCATTGGGCCAAGCATGATCCTCATTTTCAAGAAATACAAGAGATCGCTAATTTGGGTAGTGGGTCAGTTTGAAAGTCCATCCCGATCAGAATAGGCGCTTTCGCCTAGGCCCCGTCCGGAAATAGGCGGAGACGGGCATCACCGACAAGCTTTGGGAGAAGCGCGAACATCGTTGAGCTTGTCGAAGCCGAGAAGCCAACAGTGCGCGGCCCTTACAAAAAGCGCACAACCTAAAAAGAGAAGGGCTCGCAGCGATTGGGTGCGAGCCCTTTTCCTTGCCAAGAGCGACATTGTTGGGCGTGCTCCAGCGGCCGGATAATCATCACAATCAAGGGTTTGAAGGAAGCTGGCGATCATTCACATTTGTTCAATAGAGGGTGATGGACGGGGGAGTTTGGGCTAACCCGTGATTCAAACCGACCCACTATCCTAGTTGAGGTGGAATTTCACCGGCCGGCCGCGTCATAACGAAACACCAGCGGCTTGTCTCGGCAATCAGCCACCGCGTGGAGCAGATCGCCGATACTCAGGTCAGACGGATCCAATGGAGGAGCAGCGACGATTTTTTGGTTGTCAGGAGTGAGCATGACGGCTATGCCTCGTTTCAATATTTCAAGGATTGTTGAAACGTGGATGAGCGTCAAGCCCTGATGGCCTTTGGTGCGCTGTCGCAGGAAACGCGGCTGAAACTGCTTCGGTTGCTGGTGGTTGCCGGGCCGGACGGCATCGCCGCCGGTTCGCTTGCCGAACAGGTCGAGGTCTCTCCGTCCAATGTCAGCTTCCATCTCAAGGAACTGGAGCGCGCCGGCCTGGTCGGCACGCGCCGCGACGCACGCTCGATCGTCTACAACGCGCAATACGATGCGCTTTCCGCTCTGATCCGCTTCCTGATGGAGGATTGCTGCTCGGGCCGGCCGGAAATCTGCGCGCCGGCGCTCGCCGCCCCGTGCTGCCGGCCGGGCGAGGGACCCCGGCAATGATCTCTTACGATCTGCCGCGACGTGCCGTTGCTGAAGCCCTGGGCGCCGGCCTGCTGGTGGCAACGGTGGTCGGTTCCGGCATCATGGCGGAGACGCTGACGCATGACACCGCGCTGGCGCTGCTCGCCAACACGCTCGCGACCGGCGCCATGCTGGTGGTGTTGATCACCATCCTCGGACCGATCTCGGGGGCGCATTTCAATCCGGCCGTCTCGCTCGTCTTCTGTTTGAACCGGTCGCTGCCGGCGCGCGATCTGCCTGCCTATCTCGCCGCGCAGTTCGCCGGCGGCATCGCCGGCACGATCGCCGCGCACCTCATGTTCGCCCTGCCGCCCTTGGAAATCGCGACCAAGCTGCGCGCCGGACCGGCGCAATGGTTTTCGGAGATTGTCGCGACATTCGGCCTGGTCGCTGTAATTCTCGCCGGCCTGCGCTTCGAGCGACGGGCTGTGCCATGGCTGGTAGGCCTCTTCATCACCGCCGCCTACTGGTTCACCGCCTCTACGTCCTTCGCCAATCCGGCCGTCGCCGTGGCGCGTGCGCTCACCGACAGCTTTTCCGGCATCAGGCCGGCCGATCTCCCCGGTTTCATCGTCGCCGAACTGCTCGGCGCCTTTATCGCGCTGGCGCTGATGGGATGGCTGCTGCGGCCCGAATCCATCGAGCAATCCGAGCCACTGAAAGCCGAGCCATGACGGTCACCATCTACCACAACCCCGCTTGCGGCACCTCGCGCAACACGCTTTCCATGATCCGCGCCAGCGGTGAGGAGCCGATGGTGATCGAATACCTGAAGGCGCCGCCGAGCCGCGAACGGCTACTCGAATTGATCGCGGCGATGGGCATCACCCCGCGCGACCTGTTGCGGGAGAAAGGCACGCCCTACGCGGAGCTTGGCCTCGCCGATCCGAAATGGAGCGACGACGAGCTGATCGGTTTCATGCTCGCCCATCCCATCCTCATCAACCGGCCGATCGTGGAGACGCCCAAAGGCACGAGGCTCTGCCGGCCGTCGGAGGCGGTGCTGCCGCTGCTCGACAACCCCGTGCGCGAATTCATCAAGGAGGATGGCGAGAAGGTCGCCTGGTTGCCGCAAACCTAGAGCGCCAGATGCTTCATGAAGTAGATCGAGGCTCGTGGTTTGCGAACGGGTCGACAAAGTGATGCGGCACGACACCGACTTCTTGCCAGTTTCTGCATAAGGTCCGCCGCTATCGGAGCTTGGCGATAGATTTGTCGCGCGGCGAACCCATGGCGGCGATCGCTACGCCGGCAGCCGATCAGGCGCAGTCCTTCAACTCGACCACCTCGACGCCAAGGCGGAAGGCCTGACCATCGGCATAGGAGCGCGCATATTGCTCGGCTTCGAAAGGGAAGGTCATCGTTGTGCCGTAGGCGGTGACGCGCACCGTCCACCTCTGGCCCTTGACGAGTTCAACGCCGTGAAGCTTGGCCGTCGCCATCTCACCCTCCTCCAGTCCGGCATGCTCGCGGACGCAAAGACTAACGCCGCGGAAGTCGTTTGAGTACAAATAATCCGACCCAATCGTGTCGCTACCGCGTCGATTCCGACATTCGGCGCGGCGCTTCCGTGAAATGGATCACGTTCGCTGCTGGAACCCTGGACAGGTCGAGTGGATTAGACTTACGAGCAGAGGAGGTGTCCCATGATCCGCAAGCTGAAGTCCGGCGACTACCGGCTCTATTCGCGCAAGGTGGATCCGAGGACCGGCAAACGCCGGAATCTCGGCACCTTCAAGTCGCGCGAGGCTGCCGAAAAGCACGAGCGCGAGGTGCAGTATTTCAAGCGGCATTAGCGTCTTGCGGCAACCTCGTTCGGTCCGGCGCCGCCTGTGCGGAAACGGGATCGGCGAGTGGGCAGTGATTAGAAAACGCTAACGGAACGGAAACACGTCTGCGCTAGGGTGGTGCGTCGGGCGAGGGAGTTTGAGCCCGCCGGGCAAGTTTCGGGACCAGTGCATCATGGCCACCTTTCCCCACTTAGAGCGCCGTCTTCATTCACGAGAATTCGTGCTGAAGGAGGCCACGATCGTCACCGGCGACGCCAGCATCAAGTGCTCCGTCCGTAACCAGCACGAGCATGGCGCCGAACTGCGCGTCGGGCCGCAGGTGGAATTGCCCGACCGTTTCACGCTCATTGTTCCCGATGACGACGCCGTCTATCGGGCCGTGGTGCGCTGGCGCCGCAACGAGCGCGTCGGCGTGCAGGTCTACAGCAATTCAATGAAGGGCTGATGGCCTCCTTCGTTAGCCCCGGCAACAAGCTCGAAATATCCAACCAGACAGTGCGGCTCACGGCAATCTACCAGTTTTTGAGGGGGAGCCGCGGCGGAGCGGCGTCGCCGGCTTCTCCACCGCCGTCGTCTCGTTGAGCGCGGGGGCCACGTGCAGGCCGCCGAGCGCGACCTGCTGAATGGAGGCCCGGCTCTCGTCGGACCCTCCCGTGCTCAGTCGTGATGCTCGGGCATCGACTTCAGCTGGTCCTTCGTCCATCTGGTCACGGCGTGGACGTCGCCGTCCTCGTCGCGCATGAAATCCAATTGGTTGGCGCTGACGGCGACCGGCTTTGCACCGATGCCGAGGAAGCCGCCGACATCGATGACGACCTGGCTGCCATGCATGTGGTCGACCGAACCGATCTTTTCGTCGTCCGGGCCGTAGATGGTTGCGCCTTCGAGAATGCTGGGAGTCAGTTCGGCGTTTGTCAGCCTTACGTGGTTGGTGTGATCCATGACAGGTCTCCTGTGGTTAGACAGGAGGAACTGTCGATGGCAACGAGGGTTCCGCCGACGTCGAATGCCGGCAACCGTCGCACGCGTCGTGGTTCCTGACCTACAGCCCTTTCCGTGCCCGGATGCTCCGCGCCGCCTGCTCGATCGCGGCGCGGTCGCTGCCCAGCCTGTCGAGCAACTCCTGCGCTTCTTGGGCCGATATGCCGGTGCGTATCGCAAGCGCCTCGACCGTCAGCACATCCGCGCTGTCGATCTCGCGCGTTCCAGGCAGCGCATCGCCTGCCGTGAGCGGCAGCGCCGCCTCGCGATCGATCTCCATCTCGGCCTGGCGCCAGTGCCGCTCATGGTCGCCATGCAAACTGCCCTCGCGCTGCCAGAGCTCATAGGCACGCTGCCTGATCTTCTCGGTCCGATCATCATCCATTGCCGTTCCTCCCTTTGCGTGCCACTCAACGCGGGATGAGGCGGAACGATCCGCGAGACCCAAGAAGTGATCGGCCGGGCCAAAGCCTGGCCGGTTGTCAGGCTCCGTAAGTCGCCAGCGGACTGCCGAATATCCCGGCCTCGGGTTTCACGCCCAGGCCCGGCCGCTGCGGCACGGCTATGTGGCCCTTTTCGATCACGACCGGGTTCTTCCGGTCGAAATGCCCGTCGATATATTCTTGGGCGATCCAGGCCCCCTCCATCCGGCGCGGTTCGACCGTGGCAGCAAGATGGACACACGCCGCCGCGATGATGTCGCCGCCCCAGGCGTCGTCGCAGCTGTGCGGCAGCGAGCGAATTGCGCAAAGGTCGCGCACGGTTGTCATCTTCGTGAGGCCGCCGAGGCGCGTCACCTTGAAGCCGAAGCCGTCGGCGATGCCCATGGAGATCGCTCGAAGCACCGCGTTCTGGTCCTCGGTACTCTCGTCGAGGTAGACCGGATGCGTCACCCGGCCCTTCAGCGTAGCGACTTCATCCATAGTGTTGCAGGGCTGTTCGAAGACGAAGGGGATCGCCTGGCAAAGCCGGTCGAGATGCATTGCCGACGCGATTGTCAGGCCCCGGTTGCCGTCGACCGCGATGCGCGCCTTGTAGCCGACAGCTTCCCAGACCTTGTGCACGACGGCCACGTCTTCTTCGAGGTTGCGCCCACCGATCTTCACTTGGAGGCGGGGATAGCCGGCCTTCACCTTGTCGGCGGCGATCCTCGCCGTTTCGTCCGGCGGACCTACGATCAGCGAATAATAGGCCGGCACGCGATCGGTCAGCGCGCCGCCCAGCAGCGTCGAGACCGGCACGCCGAGCTTTTGGCCGAGCAGGTCGAGAAAGGCCATGTCGAACGCGGCCTTGGCATAGCCATGTCCGTTCAGGCGCTCGTCCATCTGTTTCGCAAGCAGTCTGATAGAAGCGATCTCCGCACCGATCAGACCCGGGGCGATTTCGGCGATCGCCGCGCGGGCGCCCAGCGCATGGTGCGGCTGATAGACCGGTCCGATCGGGCAGGTCTCGCCCCAGCCGGTCAAGCCGTCATCGGTCACGATCTCGACAAGGGTGGAGTCCAGCGACTCCACGTCGTCGCTGGCCATGCGGTAGACGCCGCCTTTGACGGGCAGCTGCGCCGAATAGACGTTGATCCGATCGACGCGCATCACATACGCGCCCTGGCCGAGGTCGGATCGTAAGGCGAGTCCGCGATCACCTCGGCGATCTTCCAGTCCCCCAAAATGGCGACCTCGAGCTTGGTGCCGGGTTTGCTAAGACGTTCCGGCAGAAGGGCCAGCGCCACGTCATGGCCGAGCGCATAGCCGTAGCCGCCCGACGTAATGCGCCCGACAAGTTCGCCGTCGATATAAAGGCCCTCGGAGGCAAGCGTGCTCGCGCCGCCGGTTTCGATCTTGAGCGTCACCGACCGGCGCTGGTCGTTCCTCGCCTTGTATTTCAGCACCGCCTCGCGGCCGACGAAATCGCCCTTGTCGCGGCGGATGAAGCGCTCGAGCCCGCTCTCCAGCGCGTTGAGCTCAGGGTTCATGTCGCGATACATGGCGCGGTAGGATTTTTCGAGCCTGAGCGACTCCAGCGCATGCAGCCCGACAAGCCGCATGCCGTGCTTCTCGCCCTCCTTTAGGATGGCATCCAGCAGCTGCCGCTGATAGGGCAGCGGATGATAGAGTTCCCAGCCGAGCTCGCCCTCATAGTTGACGCGCAGCAGCCGAACGTCGCTGGCCAGGGCGACGCTGCCGGTCGTCACGCTGAACCATGGGAACTTTTCGTTCGAAAGATCGATCTCGGTCAGCGGCTGCAGCACTTCGCGTGCCTTGGGCCCGACGACGGTGAAGCAGCCGCGATCGTTGGTGACGTTCTTCAGTGATATGCTGCCGTCGGCGGGCAGCAGCCTTGAGAGATCGTCGAAATTCCAGCGCTCGGCGCGCGGCGTCGAGATCAGGTAGAACAGGTCTTCTCCGAGCCGCGCCACCATGTACTCCGCCTGCACGCCGCCGCCCGCAGTGAGGTGATGCGCCAGCGTCACCTTTCCGACCGCCGGCAAGCGATTGGCAATGATCCTGTCCAGCCAGGCGGCCGCGTTCGGTCCGGACACCTCGAACTTGGTCATGGGCGTCATCTCGACCAGGCCGACGGCAGTGCGCACCGCCTGTACTTCCTGGGCGACGAGGTTCCCCTTCGGCGTCCATCGCCAGCTATACTGGTCCTTGGCTTCGACGCCGTCGCGCGCGAACCAGTTGGGCATCTCCCAGCCATTGAGCACGCCCCAGACCGCGCCGAGCTCGGTCAGCCTGTCATAGGAAGGCGCGGTCTTCTGCGGCCGGGCGGCGGGCATGTCCTGTCCCGGATATTTCTGCTCCGCATGTGTACCCCAGGCCTCGCGGACCTTTTGGCGCGTCCAGGCCTTGTTGCAGTAGTCGCCGAAGCGGCGCGGATCGAGATCCGAGGTGTCGAGGCTGTTGCCGCCTTCGACGATCCGTTCCGACAGGTAATAGCCGATCGTGCCGCCCCACAGGATGCCGCCTGGCACGCCTTCAGCCAGCCAGACATTGGGCAGGCCCCAGGCCGGTCCCATCAGGGGAAGCTCGTCCGCGGTCATCTGGAACGGACCGCGCACATTGGCCTTGATGCCGACGCGCCCCAGCGCCGGCACCAGTTGCAGAGCCTGCTCCCAGTTCCACGACACCGCCTCGAAATCTTCTTCGACGAGGTCGGCGCCGAACCAGGAAGGGACGCCGTCCTCGGCGAACAGTTTCAGGTTCGCCGTGCGCTCGTAAGGCCCGAACATCAGCCCGTCGCCTTCTTCGCGCAGATAGCCCTCGAAGCCTTCGTCGCGCAGGATCGGCATTTCGGGGCGGCCCTGCCTTTTCCGCTCGACGATTTCCGGCACCGCTTCGGTGATCCAGTACTGGTGCAGGATCGGGATCGCCGGGATATCGAGGCCGAGCAGCGCGCCGGTCTGGCGCGCATAATTGCCGGTCGCGGAGATCACGTGCTCGCAGGTGATGTCGCCCTTGTTCGTCTGGACGAGCCATTCGCCGCCGGGCGTGCGCCTGAAGCCGGTCACTTCGGTGTTGAGATAGACCTTGCTGCCGAGGTCGCGCGCGCCCTTGGCCATGGCGATGGTCACATCGGCCGGTGCGATGTGGCCGTCATCGGGATGATAAAGCGCGCCCAGCATGTGGTCGTTGTCGAGCAGCGGCGCCAGCTGCCTCGCCTCGGCCGGCGTCAGCAACTCAGCGCGCATACCCTGGACGTCTGCCACGCTCATATAGCTCTTGAATTCATCGAGCCGATCTCGCGAGTTGGCGATGCGCAGCTGGCCGCATTTGTGCCAGCCGACCGGCTGGCCGGTTTCGGCCTCCAGCCCTTCATAGATCTCGATGGTCTTCTTGATCATGCGGCCGACATTGATGTTGCGGGTATAGGACGGGATCAGGCCCGCCGCATGCCAGGTGGAGCCGGCCGTAAGCTGGGTCCGCTCGAGCAGCGCAACGTCGGTCCAGCCGCGCTTGGCCAGGCCGTAAAGGATGCTGGCGCCGACGCATCCTCCGCCGACGATCACCACTCTCGCATGTGCTTGCATCGAACCACCAATTCCAGATCGTTTTCAAAAGCGCGCCGCCGAAGCTACAGGCGACGGAAGGCCGTGTAACGTTCTGAAAAACTAGGGGTAACGATAAATTGGGCTTATGCAGCGATCCCGCCTTGGCGGCTCGCTCCTCACGGCGTTTTTACTGCGCCTGCCCGTCCTGCGCCGTCTCGTCCTTGAACTCGACTTTCGTGCCCGGCTTGACCATGGCGGCGAGGTCTTCGACATCCCAGTTGGTCAGCCGGATGCAGCCATGCGAGTAGGTCGTGCCGATCTTGCCGGGATCCGGCGTGCCGTGGATGCCATAGCTTTCGATCGAGAGGTCGATCCAGACCGATCCCACCGGATTGTTCGGTCCCTTGGCGATGGTGAAGGGCCGCTTGCTCTTGACCCCCTTGAAGGCGAATTTCGGATTGTAGTGATAGGTCGGATTGCGCACCACGCGTTTGACCTCCGCGGCGCCGCTCGGCGCCGGCTTTTCCTCGCTGCCGATCGAGGCCGGATAGACCGCAACCGGCTTGCCTGATGGATCGAGCGCGCGGACCTGGCGGGATGCCTTGTCGACCTCGATGGTCTCGATCTCCGCCGGGGCGTCGCCCCGTCCGAGATCGGGCACCACGAGGCTCACATCTGCCTTCCGGAACCCGACGCGCGGGTTTAGCGTCTTCAGCAATTGTTCGCTGATATGGAAACGCTCGGCCAGCCTCTCCCGCGCATTGCGATAGCCGAGGCGCTTCAGACGAGCCATCCGCTCCAGGCGGGTGGGGATGCGCCTGGTAAAGGGGCCGCGCACGTCCTTGACCGTGACCTCATATGTCACCAGAACCGGCTCGGCGGAGCTCGCCGTCAGCTTGTCCCAGGTCTCGCGTGTGAGCTTGCCGTCGGAAGCCAGTCCGTTGGCCGCCTGGAACGCCGCCACGGCTTTGGCAAAATTGTCGGAGAGGCGACCGTCGATCAGGCCCGGCGAGAAGCGGGCGCGATCGAGAAGGATCTGCGCCTTGAGAAGCATCGGACTGACGTCCTTCGGCTCGTCCTCGCTGAATTGCGCCTGATTGACCGCGTCGAGATCAAGCCTGGCCGCCTGAGCTCCGCTGCATGCGAGCGCGAACGCCACGGCAGCGACAACGAAGAGCCGGACCATCGACTTCACTCCCGGGTTACGACAAAAACCTGTCTTTATGACGCGGGCGTGCCGATCTGGTTCCTGTCGCAGCGCCGGCGTGCAAATCATTAGAACGTGCACCTTTGGGCGTACGATCTTGAATTTTATGCCGAAACCAGTTCCCAAGAGCGAAAAATGCTGGCATGATCATATAAGGGCCTATGCATTTTCTGATTCGATGGGCCCTTGCCTGGTGACCGGCGGCTCCCCAACGCCCCCCGCCCATGCCGCCGGTTACTTTCATTTGAGGCCTCAGCCCCAGGCAATGCCGTGGCCGACCCGATTCCGGCAAAACGCTAGCGCTTCACGCACATATTAGCGGTTTGGAACATTCCTGCCTTCCCGGTGTTCGTTTTGCCAGGAGGAGCAACCATGGCAGACGTCAAAACGAAGCGCGATTTCCGGGACCGCGACCGTGTGTCGGCGGACGACGATTATGAGGTTCGCTACTTTGCCAAGCAGCATCGCATCACGCCTGAACAGGTTCGGGAGCTGATCAGCGAGCACGGCAACGACCGTAAGATTTTGCAACGTGAGGCAAGGAAGCTGGGTGACAAAGCTTTCTGATTTGGGGCCGCCGATCTTTGCCCGGTTGCGGGTCAGAGCAGCCGCCAACGAAGAGGACCAGTTCCGGATATGTCCCGCCTGCGGGCAGGCAGTGGACTGGGGCGACCTCCGGCAGGTGATCTGGCATGAGCAGCCGGGACACACGAAGCTGGAAATTGACAGCTGAAAAGCCCTAGGGGAGACCCCTTGATGGATTTGACGCCAGAGGAGTCGCGAGCCGCACGAGAACTCCTGCATTGGTCGCAGGTGCGCCTCGGCGCCAAGGCCAGCCTAGGCGAAGGGACCATTCGCGACTTCGAGAACGGGATCAGAATTCTGCGGGTCGAGAAACGAACCCGCATCCGTCGCGCTTTTGAGGCGGCTGGCGTCGTGTTCACGGCGAAGGGGCCCTCGCTTTCGGCCAGGCCCGAAATGAATGGCTATCGCCATAAACAGCGCCGGTAAGCTAGTCCCGCTGCCGAGCGCTGCTGGCAGCGAGCTAACTGTCCACGCAAAACCGGAGGTCGCGTCCTCCGTGAGGCCTGTGAGCGCTCGTGGACGTTTGCTGGAGAGCTTCGACTTCAAGCTGGTTCAACCTCGACCAGGCAAATGAACGAGGTGCATGGCTGACTTATTTGGGGCAGGACCGCGACCGCGCGTTGCCGGCGTTCCCGAAGGGGAAGTCAGAGACTCCTCGATCTTCGAGGCGGCATCAACTTTCCGGAAACCCGTATCGCAGCTTTTGGCCGGTGCCCGGCTGCTTGACAGCGTCAAGTCCCAGTCGGGTGTGTTCGTGCTTGGCAAAAGCTTTCGCGTCCGCTTCGGAACCGAAACCCTTGATGGTGACAACGCCATCCTCGATAACGCGCACGTAATACCTGTCTTCCAGCGTGTCGATCTCGACCGAATCCATTACGATTGACTTGTTCATTGACGGCCCACCTGAAGAAGATCCACCCCGCAGCCAAACGTCGCCGGCTAAGGATTGTTCCGCACTCAACTGATAAAACATCTACTCAGATAATCGGAGCACTCTGCGGGTCGGAGGGCAACGCGTTGCCTTTGCGAGGCCACGCTTGGCCAAGTCGGACAAACATACGATTTTACTAAAATGGAAGGAACTGATGGGACTGCTCCGGCTTGAGTCGCGGTTCCTGGAGTCGCGCGTGCATGACCAGCGGCAAAGACCGGCTTTCCTTCATCGAGTTCCAATCGCCCACCTTGGTCGAGAAAGCTCCCGAAGGCGGCGAATGGCTGCACGAGATCAAGTACGACGGTTACCGAACCCAGCTCATCGTGGAAGGCGCAACAGCGCGAGCCTTCACGCGCCGCGGCTATGACTGGTCGCATCGCTACAGGAGGATTGTCCAGGCGGCGGCAGGCTTGCCGGTGAAATCTGCGATCGTTGATGGCGAGGCTGTCGTTCTCGGCGACACCGGCTTGCCTGACTACCAGGCGCTGGAGCGCGAGTTGGGCAACGCAAACTCTTCGAGATTGATCTTCTATGCCTTCGACCTGCTGCACCTCGACGGTCGCGATCTGCGACAGCAGCCGCTGGTCGAGCGCAAGGCAGCGCTCGAAACGCTGCTGAAGGACAGCGCGCCGACGCTGACCTATGCCGAGCATCTGGAGGTGAGCGGCAGGGAGATGTTCGATCATGCCTGCCGGATGGGCCTGGAGGGGATCGTGTCGAAGCGCGCGGACGCGCCCTACCGTTCCGGCGTGCAGACGAGCTGGGTCAAGGTCAAATGCATCAAGAGCGACACCTTTCCGATCGTCGCGTTCGTCGAGAAGCTTGGCGCTGAGCCGCGCCGGATCGCATCGCTCTACATCGGCAGGCGCGAGGGCGATCGGCTGCTTTATGCAGGCAAGGCTCAGAGCGGTTATACGCTTGAAGTGGCGCGACGCGTTCGCGAACGGCTCGATCCGCTGATCATCGGCAGATCGCCTTTGTCGGAGCCCATTGTGAAGCCAAAGGCGACCTGGGTGAGACCCGAAGTCCTGGCCGAGGTGCAGTTCAGCGGCGTTACCGATCGCGGGATTTTGCGCGAGGCCGTGTTCAAGGGGCTCCGCGAGGACCTGGTGGCGGTCCCGCCAAAGCCGCCGGCGCCGTCGAAACGAAGAGCGGACCGAGATCACGGCGTGCCGCGTGAGAATATCTTGCAGCTGCTGCCCGATGCGGTCTCGCCTTCCAAGGATCAACTCGTTCGCTATTGGAGTCTGGTCGCCGATCAGGCGCTGGTGCACCTCGGCCGTCGCCCACTGAAGCTCGTCCGTCATGCCTTCGGGGCAACTTTCTACCACAAGGGGACGCTGCCCGAGATCCCGGCAGCGGTGCACCAGCTGCGCGTCGAGAAGCGAGAAGGTGGGGAGGGCACTCGGGTCTGGGTCGACGACCTCGACGGCTTGCTCGGGCTGGTCGAAATGGATGCGGTCGAGCTCCACCCGTGGAATGCCACGGTGGATGACATAGAGCATGCCGACCGGATCGTGCTGGATCTCGACCCTGGTGAGGGCGTGGAATGGGCGCAAGTGACTGAGACCGCGCTGGCGCTGCGCGACATCATGGCAGCGTCAGGTCTGGAAAGCTGGCCGAAGGTCACGGGCGGCAAGGGCATTCACTTGATGGCGCCGCTGGCGGCGAAGATGACCCACGACCGCGCGCGGCAGCTCGCCAGGTCGATTGCCCAGGTCCTCGCCGACGCAGAACCCGACCGCTACTTGCTGTCGGCCGCGCCGGTGGCCCGCAAGGGCCGCATCTTCATCGACTATCTGCGCAACGGACGCGGCAACACGGCCGCCGGCGCTTTTTCGCCGCGGGCCCGCCCCGGCTTCCCCATCGCGCATCCCGTTACTTGGGTGCAGGTAGAGCGGCGTATCCGGCCGGATGCGTTTACCATGGACCATCCGTTCAGGGCGGCTCAGCGAAATGCGGCGTAGCGGGCGAGCCCGTGAAGATCATCCCGAATCTGCGTTCTTAGTCATAGGCGATTGAATTTTCGGGCGGAACCAGTTTCCAAGAACGCAAATTGCTGGCATGATCATATAAGGGCCTATGCATATTTTGATTCGATGGCCCCTGTTCCTGGTAACCGACGGCTCCCCATCGCCCCCCGCCCATGCCGTCGGTTGCCTCATTTCGAATCTCAAATTAAGGACGCAGCCCTGACCGGTCGAGCAGGGCTGTGGTACGCCGCAAGGTCCTTGGCCTTGTGGCCGACGGCAATCACGAGCCGAACCAAAATAGCGCCAGAAGGGCCACAAAGATTGCGGCCGCGGCGACGCTGCCCCACATGAAGACCCTGCTGGTGCCACGCTGCTCCTCCTCGCGGGATAGGTTGTTAGCCATGTCAAGTCTCCTTCGCAGTATCTCCGCAGAAGTGCGAACGCCCGTCAGCGGCTCGCCACCGCCCTTGCTTCGCGCTCCAGCGTCGCACGATCGTTTCCGTGCTTTTTGATGAGGTCGCGAGCCTCGGGGATCGTCAGCTGGAATTTCCTCGCGAAGTGGGCGACCTCATATTCCTTATCGCCTGACACGCGGCCGCGGTCGCGGAAATCGCGCTTGGTCGTGTCGTCTGCCATGGTTGTTCCTCCTGGATAGGAATAAAACCGCCTCCCTTTGGGAATGTTCCAGCCTCTGGGAGGTTGGTATGCGGACGCGGCTTCCGTCCTCTCAGCGACGCTTTTCGAGGAGCCGCGGGCCTGCTGCTCGTCATGCCCACTCCCGTCACTCTCGCCACGGAACAATCCGCAGTCCTTGTGGTTCGGGCGCACCCAACCAGGAGGAACAAACTATGTCTGAATCCCGCGAATGGCTGATCCAGTGGCTGAGGGATGCTCACGCAATGGAAGAGCAAGCCGAGACGATGCTGTCCGGCCAGCTGGGCCGGCTCGAGAGCTATCCGGACCTCAGCGAACGCATCCGGGCTCACCTCGCCGAGACCAAGGAGCAGGCGAGACGATTGAAGTCTTGCCTCGATGGCCTGGAAGAAGGTTCGTCAACACTGAAGGACGCAGGCGGAAAACTGACCGCAATGGCGCAGTCGATCAGCGGCGTGTTCGCCGGCGACGAGGTGATGAAAGGCTCTCTGGCCAGCTACACCTTCGAGCATATGGAGATCGCTTCCTATACGATCCTCATGGCTGCCGCTGAAGCCGTGGGTGAAGCCGAGATTGCTCGGGTATGTGAGCAGAACCTGCGCGAAGAAGAAGCGATGGCCGAGTGGCTGAAGGACAATCTTCCGCAGGTCACCGAGACATTCCTCGCCCGGGCCGATGCCGACAGCGACAGCGCCAAGCGCTAGTTCGCGTCCTACAGGTGAAACGAGGCGGCGTTGGCCGCCGCCTCGGTCCTCAAGCGTGCTTCGGCTGGGCTGCTTTTCCATTCGAGAGCGGAACTGCTCCCTCCTCGATGAGGATGTCCTTCCGGCGGGCAAAGGCAACGAAGACGCCTCTCGCCGTTTCTGGGTCGATTTCGCCGACCAAGGCGGCTTTGCAGGCACGCATCGCCGCCTTCTGCTCAGGGCTGTTGCCATACCAGTCGGCGACGAACTGATAGGCATCTACGACAGTGTTCAGCTGACGCGGAAATCCCAGTCCGACCCAGACGCGGATCGGCTTTTCGAACGGTTTTGCAAGCATCGCGACTGCCTCCTTTTTGCTGCTACGCAGTCACGCCGCTGCCTGGGCCCTTGCCGGTCATCCAAGGCAAAGTGACACTCACGTCCTCGTGGATTTTGACCGACTTTGCGAAGCCGCAGAACGCGTCCCTGGCGGCCGTTAGCGGATAGTCGCTGTCGAATGCTCGCTGACAGGCACGCAGGGCGGTCTCGTAGATGGTGCCGCGTTTGTTCTTGGGCCATTCGTAAAGAAATTCCAGGGCGTCATCGAGGCAGGCGATTTCCTGGATGAGGCTGTTCCCGTTCTTCACGAAAACGGGGCTGTCAAACATCCGATCGTTCATAAGATCCTCCAAGTCGAACGAACAATTTGAGTTCTGAGACAGGCCGGAACCGGCAGCGATCCTGGCCTGGCTGCGATATGGGTTTGCGGTTTTTGGCCGTCAAGATGAGGGCGCGTGCGGGAGCGTTCGGCTCGATGGGAACCTTCCGCGGGTCTTGCTGTTCGGTACGCAGCGGCGGGGCGAACCTTTGCTCCGATATGAGGGCCGCCATCCGTGAGCGAGTCATGTGGCCGCTCTTGCGAAAACCCGCCCGCGCTCCTCCCCGGGCGGGTTTTTGCCGGAGCAATTCTAGAAAAGCGTGACTCGGGTTTCCGTCCGGAACTGCCGGCAGGCACAGTCTTCCTTACGCCGGCCGCTGAACCACCGGTGGCTTTCGCGCGGGAGGCTTGCTGGTGGTCACCAGCCTGACCTTGTCGATGTCCACTGTAACCGGTACGCCGAGCTTCACGGTCACCCGGTCCCCATTGACGCGCGTTACATCTCCGACGAGCTCGATCGGCTGGCCTCTCTTCACGGTCGACGTGCGGTCGATGATCGAATGCGGCTGCTCATAGGAGGGAATCGACACGCTGACGCGGTCCTCCGTCACCCGCCGGCGAACCGTTGCGGTGATGGCGACCTCGTCTCCGACCTTGATGCCTCTTGCCATAGACGCAAGACTGGTGCGGCCAGCGGATTCGTCAAGCGATCGCTAATGTATCTTTGCGCACTTTCCAGCGCGTGCCTTGGCACGCGTGCAAGAAAACCGGATCTGGCTCGTCAACAGGCTACTTCCTGAGCGACAGTGCCTTCGCCTCGCGAACGAGCGAACCCCAATTCAAGCCTAGGAAAGAAACAAGTTCCAAAGCCTGCGCTTCGGTAATGCCGATCTCCCGGACAAGCCGTTGAACAACAGATTCCTGTGACTGACTGTCAGATGTGAGCGCCATCGGGAGTCCCCTATGGCGGCGCAACGTTCAAGTCAGAAATTAGTTCCCGCCAATTCCGGGCTTGGCTGCCACCGGCGGTCCGTCATTGGCTGGAAGCGAGCTTCTGGATACGCCCTTTGTCCAGACGGAACACCCCCTCAGTGCCGCCCTGGCGCTCAAAGTCGGTCTGGAGTTCGTCCCACGTACCCAGATATTTGCCGCATTCGGCACAATGGATTTGGGTAGTGGGTTGAGCATCGATGGGGATCTGCAACCGGATCACACCGCAATACGGGCATTCCAATTTGTGATCCAGATACCTACCGGCGATCATCGCCCACCATCTCGCAATCGGCAGGTCTGCGCAAGCCGCCGATTCTTGTGCATGCCGCCAGGAGGCACAGCGATTCTGGGGCAGCGAGACGCACCAACCAACGACTAAAAGCGCTTCGCCACGCCCTCCGACATCGCGCGCCCGCCCGTCTGTATCCTATGCAGAACGCGTTCATGACCGGCGAGACCATCCACAACGATGGCTGGTGTGAGCGGGCGAGGCAGACGGCTGCCGTGCCGGACCTTGGCCAAGCCGATGGCATTTTCGGCGCAACGCTAATATACATGACGCCCGAATGAGCAGCGCCTCCGCACACGAGGAATGCCATGCGAAGGGTCATCTTCACAGCCATGTGCATTGCCGCCGCAACAGGCGCCAATGCGCATGATTGGTACGAAGACAAGATTGACCCGGTAACGAAATTCAAGTGCTGCGGCAGTCAAGATTGCCGCGCCATCCCTCAGTCTTCGGTGCGGTCCAGAGCCGACGGCGGCTATACCTATTTGCCCGACGGTTTCAACATCCCGCGAGATCGGGTTCAGGAATCGCCGGACGGCCAATATCATATCTGCGAAAACAACTACGTGATAACCAATCAGCCCTATTTGCGCTGCTTCTTCGCGCCGCGGCTCAAGGTTTCTCGGCTGGTCGCACGCTGAGGGGATGGCCGTTTTTCGGAAAGGTCCATCGACCGGCTCAAGCGGCGGCGTGAACTAGACGCCCGAGTGCCTCGCCCTGATGATTCTGGCTTCCCGCAACAGCGCAGGACGATCGCGTCCAACCGCTTTTATCAGCCTCCTGGCTTGCGCGTCCGAAATGCCTGTTTTCTGTTTCAGCAAAATGACGAGCTGCTTGTCGTCGATCCGGTTATGGGAACTGCTTTCGCCGGGTTCGGTCATTGTTGGATCCTCCTCCGACCGAACGGAAAGAAGCCCTGAAAGGTTTCATCGCGTTGTTGCTTTTCGTAGGCGATTGGTACCGCCGATCGCATGGCGGCAAATCAGCCTTCGCCAGGCCGTCTGAAACGGCAAAACGGCCTTTGGTCTTCAACTGCATCACATTTGCAGCGGTCGGCCGTTCCGGTCGGATGTCGGATTTGAGCGCATTGCAGACCGACGCCGGCCGCCTCCGTGCGTGCGCTGCTCTAAGCGGCCTCTGCATGCTTCATCAGGTAGCGCTCTGGCGTTCCATCTCCAATTCGGCCTTCAGGCTTTCGATGTCGCGAAAAATCGAGGCGACCGCCAGTGTGCGTCCCTTGCGCTTGAAACGCAGGAGGCAATCTTTGGCGGCGATGTCGCCTTCCACCGCGATCTCGTCCCATCGCTCCGCATGTCCAACGTAGTTGATCGGGACGTCATAATGCTGGCTCCAGAAGAACGGCACGGCAGTGTATTTCTCGCGCTGTCCGAGCATGTTCAGAGCAGCCGTCTGCCCCTGCCTTTCTGCGACCACCCAGTGCTCGACCCTGATGTTTTCGCCGGAGTGGGGATCGGGCCATCGCGCAATGTCGCCAGCCGCGAAAACGCCCGGCGCGCTCGTCTCCAGAAAGGCATCCACCATGATGCCGCGGTCGAGCCTGAGCCCAGCCTTTTCGGCAAGCCCGAGCCGCGGCCGCACGCCGATGCCAGCGACGATGAGATCCGCGGTCAGCGTAAGGCCGCTGCTCAGTTGCACGTTCGTGCCGTCGATGGCGGTCGCGGTGTCCTCGAGATGAAAGACGACGCCATTTTGCTCGTGGAGGCTGCGGATGAAGTCGCCCATCTGCGGCCCGAGGACCCGCTCCATCGGCCGTTCGTCGGGCGCGACGACATGAACTTCGATGTTCCGCGCACGCAGGGACGCGGCAACCTCGAGACCGATGAAACTGGCGCCCAGCACGATGGCGCTGCGGGCCGTCTCGGCTTGCTCGATAATCGTGCTGCAGTCGGAGAGCGAGCGCAGCGTATGGACCTGTGGCTGATCGGCGCCCGGGATCGTGAGGCGGACCGGTTCGGCTCCCGTAGCAAGCAGCAAACGGTCGTAGGCAGTTCGGTTCCCGTCTGCGTGCACGACCTCGCCGGACCGGACATCGATGTCGGCGACGCTGGTCTTGAGGCGCAGATCAATGCCGTTCTTGGCATAGAAGCTTTCCCCGCGCAGCGGAACCCAATCCGACGGCGCCTTGCCGGCGAGGTAATCCTTGGAAAGGTTGGGGCGATCGACGGGCGGCGCCTCGTCGTCGCTGAGCATGACGATGCTGCCCTGATGGCCTTCACGACGCAGTCTTTCGGCGGCTGCGAAACCAGCCGCGCCGCCTCCGACGATCACGATTCTGCCGGCAAACTGGCCAGCTCCTCCGCTGCTGGGCTTTTGAGCCGCTCGCTTGCGCTTCTCGCCCACGAATATGCGATCGCCGCGCTGTTCCACCGACCAGCAGGCGAGTGGACTGAACGCAGGCGCACGCACGGCTTCGCCGGTGCGCAAATCGAAGCAGGCGTGGTGCCACGGACATCGAACGGTATCCTCCACGACAAGACCGTCGACCAGCGGCCCGCCATAATGCGTGCACGCCGCCCCGATTGCGAAGACCTCTGTCCGGCGGCGCACCAACAGCACCTGTTCATCGCCATAGTGACCGACCAGCTTTGCGCCATCGGCAAGGTCGGATAGCGCAATGCCTTGGGCCAGATCCGGTCCGTTCGATTTAGAGTGGTCTTGAGCCATCTTCTTTCTCCCTGCGCTTTTCGATTGGAGTCCGACCGAGCCAGACTGACTCCCGACGCTGGTTTGGGCAAATCAACGATCGCCTGGCCTGCTTTGCGCCAGTCGATGAGCAAAGTTCGAGGCCTGTCACGACATCGACACCCATCCTTTGGTGACCGTAGCGGCCGACGAATGATTTGATGGAGTTTCGTCAGATCGGTTTCCAAACGGACCGACAGATTTTCGCAAGCTCCGGCCACACCGGGGGAGGCGGGCCGGACCGTCGCGCCCGCCTATCGATGACTGATGCGCCGTAAGTCGCTGAAATCCTTAACGCGATTTTCATTCCGCTCGTTTAGCCACTAGGCATGAGAGATTCCGACCAGCCTGGCCCAGATTCAGCCCTTCAGGGGCAAAGCGAAGCCGTGGAAGCGGGAATTCTGCGGGATCAGTTCGCTGACCTGAAGAAGGGCCTTTTCATCTCGATGCCCATCGGCACCGTTCTCTCGGCCCTGATCCTGGCCGTGCAGATGCTCTCGGGCGGTGGCCCGGCGGCGGTTCTGTGGTTTGCGGCGGTCACCATCATCAACGGCGCCCGCATAGGACTGGCGCTCGCCCAGCCGGAAATTGCCTTTGATGGGCCCGATGGCCGGTCGAGGCCGGTCGATGCGCGACTTTCCGTTTACGGGCTGTTGGCGCTGGCATCGGGCATCGCCTGGTCTTTTCTGGCCGTGCTGTCGGATGGATACACCACTCCCCAGGCGCCGCTCTATCTGGTCGTCCTCGCCGGCCTGTCGGCCGGTTCGGTCACCTATGGTGCGTCATACGCGCCGGCTTCGATCAACTTCTTGACATTGCCGCTTCTGATCGCCGCAGGATGCGTGTTGGCGAAAGGCAATATCGAGAACTACGTCCTCGGCTTCACGGTCCTGCTTTTTCTTGGAGGCATGATCAGAAGCTCGCTGCTCGGGCAGGCTCGCTTCAAGGAGACGAGCCGCCTCAAATACGAAGCGCGGGCGTTCGCGGCCCGGATGGAACGAAACTCCAGGTGCGATCCGCTGACGAACTTGCTCAACAGGCACGGGCTCGAGCACGCAATCGGCGAGATGGGTTTTTCCGACGGTCCGTTCGTGACCATGCTGATCGATCTCGACGGCTTCAAATCCGTCAATGACACCTATGGTCACAATATCGGCGACGACCTGCTGGTCCGGGTCGCGCGCAGGATAGAGAACCACGCGCCGCCGGGGGCAACGATCGCGCGCATCGGCGGCGACGAGTTCGTGCTGCTCTTTCCCGCCGCAAGCTCGCAGCACTCGATAGACGAGCTTGCGTCCTTGATCATCGCGGCCATCGCCAATCCGGATCCGGCATTGAAATCGGTGCGTGTCGGCGCCTCGATCGGTATCTACGTATCGGAGACACCGCGACTGACGGAGATGCTGCTGCGCGCCGACTTCGCGCTTTACGCGGCCAAGCGCAGCGGCAGGAACGAATACTGCCTCTTCGATGCCGAGCTCGATCAAGGGCTCGAACGCAAGCACTGCATCGAGCGCGACCTGCGCGCAGCTATCGAGAGAGGCACGCTTTGCTCATGGTTCCAGCCCATCGTGCGGCTGGACACGCAAGCGGTCGCCGGCTTCGAAGCGCTGCTGCGGTGGCAGCACCCGGTTCACGGCGCCATTCCCCCGCCGGAGATCGTGACAGCGGCGCGTGAAACCGGTCTGCTTTCCCTGCTGACCGAGACGGTCTTTCTCAATTGCTGCTCCATGATCGAGGAACTGGCGAGGAAAGGGCGCCAGGATGTGCGCGTTGCGATGAATCTGTCGCCGCGTGAGCTCGAGGCAGGCAATGTCGACGATATGATGCTGGACATCCTGAAGACGAGGAATGTCCCCGCGGCCATGCTCGAGATAGAGATCACGGAAGAGGCGCCCGTGGATCGCGCCCGGGTCGACGAAAAGCTGGAACGCCTGGCGGACGCGGGCATATCGATCGTGCTGGACGATTTCGGCACCGGCTTTTCGACCCTGGTTTCGCTGAAGGACAGTCGGATCCGCAAGATCAAGATCGACAAGGACTTCGTTCGCGATCTGGCCAAGTCCGTGGAAGATCAGGCGCTGGTCAAGGCGGTCATTGATCTCGGACGAACGCTTGGCATAGAGGTCATGGCGGAGGGGGTCGAAACGGACGCCGATCGGCTGATCCTGCGCTCGCTCGATTGCATGATCGGGCAGGGCTTCCTCTTCTCGGCAGCGCTTCCCATGCACGATGCGCTGGCCTTCGAGCCGAGGCATTTCGACACCTCTGCCGCCGCAAGGGCCGCCTGTGATCCCGGGCAACTCCCGTCGCGCCGAACCGGCAGCGCCGCCTAAGGGGGTGGGCGGCTGCGGCTGCCCAACTCCTGTGTCAGAGAGCCTCGAAGGACCCTGTCGGCGACTTGGATATCAGGCCGGCAGGCCGTTTTGCTTTCGCAGGCTCTTGTCGAAGGCGGATTCGGGAACGAAACGGCGCAGCAAGCTGATCTGGCGAGCCATTTTTCCGGCAGCATAGCGCCTCCGTGGAATGGAGGCGGTCGCCGCTTGCAAGACCGTCTTGGCCACGATCTCGGGCGCATCGCCTGTCTCGATGGCTTTCCGCAGAACCACATCCATGCCGGCGCGCGCGGTGCCATAGATGTCCAGCAACTGATCGGGCCTGGCGAGATTTTCTTCAAACGACGTGCGGGTGTAGGCGGGCTCGACCAGCACCACGCGAATTCCGAACGACCGCAGTTCATGGTCTAGCGATTCTGAGTAGCCTTCGATCGCATGCTTGGTCGACGCATAGAGAGCGGAATAGGGAGCCGGAATCAGGCCCAGCACGGAACTCAAATTCACGATTCTGCCGCTCCGTTGGCGTCGCATTGTCGGCAGCACCGCGTTGGTCATCCGGATGACACCAAAGACATTGACATCAAACAGCGCCTGAGCCTGCGCAGTCGAGGATTCCTCCGCGCCGCCGAGCAGGCCGATGCCGGCATTGTTGACGAGCAGGTCTATGCGCCCTGTTTCGGCCAGCACCTCTTCGACCAGCTTCGATACGGACGCGTCGTCGGTCACGTCGCCGGTCAGCATGGTAACGCCATCGGACTGCTCGGAGATCGCGCGACGGCTGGTTCCGAACACGCGAAAGCCCGCGTTCCGGAGGGCTGCGGCTGTTGCGCGCCCGATGCCCGAGGATGCCCCTGTGACGAGGGCGACGCCAGGATTGGTCTTTTTCATGAGATCACTTTCTTGCGGCTGGAGTGGGGAAATCGGAAGGCCGAAACAAAAGCCTCAGCCAGGGAGCGGCTCGACCGTTCATGCCTGTCCGTCCCAGCGCCGGAACAGCGCGCTGGCGTTCACACCTCCGAAGCCAAAACCATTGGAGATCGCGTAGTCCATTCCCATTGGCCGGGCTTGGTTAGCGACGAAGTCTATCCCGTCGCCGGCCGGATCGGGCGCGCCCAGATTGAGGGTTGGCGGCGCCACCTGGTCCCTGAGCGCCAATATCGTGAAGATCGCGCCGAGCCCGCCGGCAGCGCCGAGCAGGTGTCCGGTCGCCGACTTGGTCCCGCTGACGGCGATCGAGAAATCCGCGCCGAAGACCCTTTTGATCGCTTCGATTTCTCCCAGGTCGCCCACCGGCGTGGAGGTCGCATGCGCATTGAGGTGGCGGATCTCGCGTGGCGAGATGCCGGCCTGGGCAATCGCGATCTCCATCGCACGTCGCGCGCCATCGCCGTCCTCGGGGCCGGAAGTGACATGATAGGCATCCGCCGTGGTGCCGTAGCCGACGACCTCGGCGAGCGGTTTCGCGCCGCGAGCCAGCGCATGGCTCAATTCCTCGATGACGAGGATACCGGCGCCTTCGCCCATGACGAACCCGTCCCGCGACATGTCGAACGGACGAGAAGCCTGATCGGGGCGGTGATTGCAGGAGGTCGAAAGCGAGCGTGCCGCTGCAAAGCCGCCCAAGCTGACGGTGTTCATGCATGCCTCGGTGCCGCCGCACAAAGCGATATCGGCCTCATTGGCGCGGATGATGCGAGCCGCATCGCCGATTGCCTGGATGCCGGCGGCGCATGCGGTTACCGGTGCGCCGATGTGGCCTTTGAAGCCGTAGCGGATCGAGACGTGGCCAGCCGCGAGGTTCACCAGGAAAGACGGCACCGTAAACGGTGAAAGGCGCCGAACGCCGCGCTGGTCGACGGTCCGTACCGCCTCGGTGATGGCGGGAAAACCTCCGACACCTGAAGCGATGATCGTCGCCGTGCGAACCCGATCCTTTTCCGAGGCCGGTTTCCATCTCGCCTGGGCAAGCGCCTCTTCTGCAGCGGCCAGCGCGAACAGGATGAAGCGGTCGACCTTGCGCTGATCCTTCGGCGCCAGGAAACCGTTCGGATCGAGGCCGGCTTGGGGATCATCCTCCAGGGAAGGAACCACGCCGCCGATCTTCGCCGGCAAATCTTCCACCACCTCGTCCGCAAGCCTGCGGATACCAGAGCGGCCGGCCAGGAGACGCGACCAGGACGTCTCGACATCCGCCGCAAGCGGCGTGACCGCGCCCATGCCCGTTACAACGATCCGTCGCATCTATTCTCCCATCAATCCCGGTCGTCAGTCCCGCGCCGTCCAAGCCGTGACTGCGTCGCGAACCTGTTCGGTGGCCGCATCCAGAAAGGCCTGAGCGAGGTCGGGGTCGTTGACGACGCGCGACAACGTCAGCGCGCCGACCATCGTCGAAAGAATGGCCATGGCCTTGCTGTTGGGCTCTTCGCCATCGGTCGCGGCGATCAACCGGCCGATGATTTCGAGATACTGCTTGATGCCGGCTTCGAATGACCCTTTCACGTCGGCCCCCTGTCTCGCGGCATCCGAGCCGAGCGCCGCGACCGGGCAGCCGTCCATCCTTTGCTCGCGATGGCCCATGCTGAGGTAGAATGCCATCACCGCCCCAAGCGGATCGCGGGGATTGGCTGCGGTCGCCGTCGCCCATCGGGCAGCCGTACTCTCCACCGCCCGTCTGGAAGCCTGTGCGACCAAGTCCTCCTTCGACGCGAACTGCTTGTAGAAGGCGCCTTGGGTCAGCCCGGCACCCTTCATCAGATCCTTGAGGCCGATGCCGTCGAACCCATGTTCCCGAAAAAGGCGGCTGGCCACGTCGATCACGGTCTGCCGGTTCTTCTCAGCCTGAATGCGGCTCACGCGCATGATCGGCCTCCATATTTAGATTGCGTACGAAATCTATATGCCATTTAGAGACTGAGCGCAATCTAATTAAGGATCCGGGATAGGCGGCTCGTCGGGGGCTCAGGTTTGCGGCAGGCCAGATGCGCCCGCCGACCGGGATTCCGTGAGCCGGGCTACCCGGAACAGCTCTACGCGTTCTGGAGATCCGGCGGGGAGGTGACGGTCTCGACCGAGGGCGACAAGCAAATGAGCGCCAACACGCCGCCAGACGCGCAGCGTGCGACTGCCGGACAGGGAATGGGATCTCAGAGCGTTGGCCAGAGCCTAAGAAAAGGACGCGTGAACCAGAGGACCTATTCGAAGGCTATTCTCGAACTGAATTCCCATGCGGCAGCGCCCGGCGAACACCGCCGTCGCCGGCCCAACTCGCCGGCGTTAGGCGTCACCGCCGTGCGAAACTGAAGGCGAAATGGCTGCCGCGATGATAGACAGCGGCATAGACGACCGGTGTCCCGGTCGCATCGAAACAGGTTTCCGCAATGAGCAGCGCCGGCCCAAAATCGCGCAGGTCGTTGCGTTGCACGATTTCGTCCGGCAGCGTCACGGCTGAAACCGAGGCGGCCGACATACGCGGCTGATGGCGGTTTTTCTCCAACAGCGCGAGTAGCGAACCACTCCATTCGATGTCGAAAAGGCGGCCGGGCAAAAGGCCGCGCGGCACGTAATCCAGCGAGTAGATCAGGGGCACGTCGTTGTGCAGCCGCAGCCGTTCCAGCCTTATGACGCGCTCTCCGTCGGCCAGCCGCAATTGCTGCTGGATCACCGGATCGGGCGTTTCCTCGGCGATCGACAGAACCTTGTTGATGGTGTCGTAGCCATAATGGCGCGACATGTCGGTCACGCTTTCGAAAATCGTGATCGGCCGGTCGACCTGCACGGCAGAGCTCGCCGTGACAAAGCGGCCGAGGCCGTGGGTGACGGAAATGACGCCGTCTTGTTCGAGAAGTTTCAGCGCTTCGCGCAGGGCAGGGCGCGAGATGCGGAAGCGCTGCGTCAACTGCGACTCGGTCGGCAGCCGGTCGCCGGGCTTGAGCCCCTCGCTTCTGATCAGGTCGGCAAGGCGGTCTCGGAGCTGGACCGCCAATGTGCGCGCATCGCGAAGCGGCTCGTCCAAGTCCGTTATCCCCATTGTGCCAACTCTCCTTTTGTTGTCGGACAATCGCGGCTAGGTCAAGCGGGGCATGTCGTGCCGCTTCACATGCTGCACACCCAAATGGACCGGAGCCGGTCCGCAAGATTTCTCTTGAAATGCCCTCATGAAGATGTCAGTTGTCTTACAACAGAAGCGATCGAGGGAACGATGCTCAATTTCGACGAAGCCCGGTTTGTGCGCATTCAATCGGGGGCGGTGGCTTTGCGGGAGCGCATCGAAACCGCCGTTGCGCAATGTCTCGCCGGCGGGGCTCAAAACATCTTCTTCCTCGGCACCGGCGGCGCGGCGATTCTGATGCATCCGGCCGCGCAATTGCTGCAGCGCCGGTCCGGCTTTCCCGCCTTCGTCGAAATCACTGCCGAGCTGCAGCTTGCCCAATCCGTGCACCTGACCGAGAAGTCGATCGTCGTGCTGCCTTCGCTCTCGGGCACTACCAAGGAAAGCGTGGCGCTGCTGGCTAGGATCAAGGAGATCGGAGCGACGGTGATCGCGCTGGTTGGGCATGAGGAGACGCCGCTCGGCAGGGGCGGGGACCACGTCTTCGTCAACTTCGCTGAAGACGACACCTCCTGCGAGTCCTTCTACCTCCAGTCGCTGTTCTTTGCGCTTTCGGTGCTGAAGCATCGCGGCGAGCTGGCCGAATCCGAGCGGATTTTCGCCGAGTTGGCGCAGTTGCCGCGATTGCTGCTGGAGGTGAAGCGGAGCTATGAAAAGCAAGCCGCCGACTTCGCCCAAAACCTGGCCGCCTCCGACTATCACATCATAACCGGCGCCGGGAACGTCTGGCCGCAGGCTTGGTATTACGGCATGTGCATCCTGGAAGAGATGCAATGGATCCGGACCCGTCCGGTGCATGCCTCCGATTTTTTCCACGGCACGCTGGAACTGGTGGAAAAAGACGTGAGCGTTGTTCTCTTCAAGGGCGAGGACAGCGCCCGGCCGCTGGCCGAGCGGGTCGAGAATTTCGCAGCTAACTACACGGACAAGACGACGGTGCTCGACACGGCCGCCTTCGAACTGCCCGGCATTTCTGCGGACGTGCGCGCGCTGGTTTCGCCGGTCGTGCTGGCCACCGCCCTCGAACGCGTCAGCGCTCATCTCGAGGTGATCCGCAACCACCCGCTGACGACGCGCCGCTACTATAAACGCGTAGCCTATTGAGCGCGTGCCTTTAGCGGCAGCGCTTCATGGCGTAGCAGAGGGGGATATGACGGCTCAATTTCGATTTGCCGCCGTCGGCGACAATTGCACTGACCGCCTCGGCTTGCCGATCGGGCGCTCGCTGGTCGGCGGCAACGCGCTCAACGTCGCCGTCCAGCTCGCCCGGCTTGGCAATAGGAGCTTCTATTTCGGTGCCGTCGGCCGCGACGCCGAAGGCGAGCGCACCCGCGCCGAGCTCGAAGCCAATCGGGTCGTGGTCGACCACCTGCGCGTCGGCGACCGCAACACCGCCTGGACCGACATCAAAGTGTTGCCGTCAGGTGAGCGGCTGATCGCCGCCGAGGATTTCGGCGCCTGCGCCGGATACGCGCCGCACGAGGCCGAACTTGCGATCCTGGAGGCGATGGATCACGTCCATATCGGCTGGCTGGATGACGGCGGCGCCTTGCGCAGGCGCCTGTCGCGGGCAGGCGTCAGCGTCTCGCAGGACATTTCGGTCAACGCCGATCCGGCCAATCTCGGCGTCGAGGGCCTGAGCATAGCCTTCTGCTCGACCGGCGAACCCTATGGTGCCGCGGCGGCGATGGCGGCGGATCTTCTGTCGCGCGGCGCAGGCTGCGCCGTCGTCATGCGCGGTGCCGAGGGGTCGATGGCGTTCACTGCCCGCGAGCGCGCCGAGACCGGCATCCGTCCGGTCGAGGTCGTCGACACGACCGGCGCCGGCGACAGTTTCATTGCCGGCTTTCTCCACGCCTGGCTGGCCAAAAAGCCGCTGTTGCAATGTCTCGAAAGCGGCCGCGATCGCGCCGCGCTGACCTGCTGCCATCTCGGCGGCTTCCCCCAGGAGGGAATGCCGCACTGAAGTTCAGCGCTTCAGCGAGCGCCCGAACCGTTCCTCGATGCGGGACTGCAGGAATTCGAGCCCGATCGACAGCAGCCAGTAGATCATCGAGGCGGTGATCAGCATCTCGATGTGCCGGAACTCGGTCTGGCCCTGCGTGCGCGCCAGATACATGATCTCCCATACGCCGACCACCGAAATCAGCGAGGAATCCTTCAGCATCGCGATGAACTGGTTGCCGGTCGGGGGAACGATGACGCGCATCGCTTGCGGCAGGATCACCAGGAACATCGTCTGGTTGGGGCTGAGGCCAAGCGCGGTGGCGCCCTCCGTCTGGCCGCGCGGAATGCTTTCGATGCCGGCCCGGAAAATTTCGGTCATGTAGGCGCCGTAGCAAAGCGACAGCGCCATGATGCCGGCGGGCACGGCCCCGATCACGTAGCCGACCTGCGGCAGGCCGAGATAGATGATGTAGATCTGCATCAGCAACGGCAGCCCGCGGAACAGCGAGGTGTAGAACGTTGCCAGGCCATAGACGACGCCGTTCTTGGAGAGCTTGGCTATGGCGCCGATGAAGGCGATGACCGTGGCGATGGCGATCGAAATGGCGGAGATGTAGAGCGTCGTCACCACGCCCTGCGAGACGAGGAAGCCGATCTTCCTGGCAATGAAAGAGAACGACAGGTCGAAGGAATAGAAGAACAGCATCAGCAGCACGAACAGCTCGATCCACACCGCCACGATCTGCTGTTTGCGCCCGAGTTGCTGCAGGGCTTTCCAGTTGGCCGCCGCGATCAGCGCGATCAGCACCGCCGAAACGCCTCGCGCTGCCGCGGGATTGGCGGCAAGCCATTCGAGGGAGCTCGGAACCAGTTTGCCGATCCAGTCGGCTTTGATGCCAAGCCCGTAGAGGCCTGCAGCGAACGCGGCGAGCGCCAGGCACATGCCGATGCGACGCGCGGCGTCCGGATAATTGAGCAGCAGTCTGCCGATCACCTGTCGATCTCCCTGTGGTCAGCGGGGGCGTTCGCGCCACCAATCTTGCGCCTGTAGCTTCCAATAGGTGAGTTGCGCCGCGGCAAGCCCGACCGGCCCCCCCGCCCAGGTCAGTCCGAACCGTTCGAACAGCCGGTAACGGTCCGACTGGCCGAGTATCGCCTCGGCCACCACCTTGCCGGCCATGGCGGTGGTGTTGATGCCATGGCCGCCAAACGCCGTGAGATACCAGACGCCTGGCTGCAGCTGTCCGATCTGGGGCATCAGGTGCCGGGCGTAGGCCATCAGCCCCGACCAGGCGAGTTCGGTCTTGAGCGCAGCGAGCTGAGGATAGGTTCCGACCATCTCCCGGCGCAATTCCCTGGCCAGCGCCGCCGGCGAAGCGGCCCGCGTGGTGATGCGCCCACCCCAGAGCAGCCGCCGCCCGTCTTCCACGACGCGGTAGTAGTCGCCGGCGCGGCGGCTATCGCCTATGCCGTCGGTCGTCGCGATGGCGCTGGCGATGAGCTCCGGGGCCTCCTCGCTCAGCATCACATAGGTCGCAATCGGCAACATGGCCCGCCTCAACTGGCCGAGCAGCCGTCCTGTGTAGCCGCCGGTGGCGAACACCGCCTGCCGCGCGCGTACTTCGCCGTTTGCTGTGCGCATGGTCTTTTGCGGGCCGTCGAGTCTCGCCTCGACGGCGCTCGACGCCTCGTGGATCCTGCCGCCCAGCCGCTCGATCTCCTCGGCGACGGAGCGCAGATAGTTGAGCGGATGCATATGGAAGGCGTTGGGGTCGCGCAGGCCCTGATAGTAGCGCTCGGACTGCAGCACCGCGCGCACCTGGTCACGCTCGAGATATTCGAGCGGATAGTCGAAATCCCGCGCCAGCCGTTCGGCGTGGGCCTTCAGTTCGGCGCCGCCGTCATGGCGAAGCACGCCGATAATTCCGGGGCGAGGCTTTGCCGCCTTGATGTCGAGATCCTTGATCGTCTGCCGCACGAATTCGACGCCTTCGATCGACAATCGGTGCAGCTTCTGTGCCGCCGCGGTGCCGGCCATCGCGGCGATATTGTCGCTGCCGGTGGCGAAGCCGGGGCTGACGAAGCCGCCGTTGCGGCCCGAGGCGCCGAAGCCGACGCGCTCGGCTTCGAGCAGGACGACTTCGCGCCCGGCGCGGGCCAGCTGCAGCGCCGTCGTCAGACCGGCCAGTCCGCCGCCGACAATGACCGTGTCGCATTCGGCCAGACCGGCCAATGGTGGTCTGACCTTCTCGTCGGCAAGCGTGCGGCGATAGTAAGTATCGGGATAGGTCATGATGAATCGCATGATGGCGGGCGGCCTTGAAAGCCGCCCGCGAAGAACGTCAGTCGGCGCTGTAGTTCTTGCCGTACCATTTGGTGGTCAGCGTGGCGAGCGTGCCGTCCTTTTTCATCTCGTCGATGATGCCGCCGACCTTGGTGGTCCACTCGGCGTCACCCTTGTCCGCGATCACCACCAGCGGCTCGCGGAAGGCGTAGTCGCCCTCAAGGATGCGCAGCGGATACCCGTTCTTGATGGCGTTCTGGGCGGTCTGCTCGGGCGCGATGACTGCGTCGAGCCGCACGCCGTCCCCAAGTCTCAAATCGTCGAATGGCAGCATGGAATCGGCAAAGGTCCGTATCTCGCCGGGTTGCAGCTTGTATTCGACTGGCGGAAGGCCGGGAGCGTCGATCTCCAGCTGACGGCGGATGAAATCTTCCGAAGTCGTGGCGGTTTCGACACCGATCACCTTGCCGTTCAGGTCGTTCACGGACTTCGCCTTGCTGTCTTTGTGGACCACATAAACATAAGGGCTGTAATAATAGATGCCGGCGAAATCGATCACCTTGGCCCGGGCCTTGGTCGGCGTCACCGAGCCGACGCCGAGGTCGTAGCGGCCCTGCCAGTGGCCGCCGGTCATTGTGGCCCAGTCGGGCGTCTCGAAGCTGACCTCCACGCCCAGACGCTTGGCGATCTCTTTCGAGACGTCGATATCAAACCCCACCAGCTGGTTGCTTTCGTCGAGAAAGCTCTGCGGCGGCCAGCCGCTGTTGGTCGCGACCACCATGGCCTTCTTGGATGTGACGCGATCCAGGGTTTCTCCCGCTCGCGCTGCCGACACAAATGCGAGCGCGCCGGCAGCCAGCGCGAAACAAGCGATCAATCTCCTCACGAAACCTCCCTCTCGTATGTAAGATGTCTGACAACGCAATTGTCCGGAAGGGGCAGGGCGAGTCAAGCATCTTTTGTCGGGCATTGCCGAGTTGAGCCTGCAATGGGCGTCCAGGCGCTGGGCGCTCGTGCCGCCCCCGGCCCCAGGCTCAACTCCGATGCCGAAGCGCCTCGACGACGACTGCCATCGCCGGAGAAAGCTGCCGCCGGCTCGGATAATAGAGGTGATAGCCCGGAAAGGGCAGGCTCCAATCATCGAGCACGAGCGTCAGCCGCCCGTCCGCGATGTGGCGGCTGACGAGGTTTTCCGGGACATAAGCGATGCCGTAGCCGCTTAGCGCCGCATCGATCATCGGCAGGGTCGAGTTGAAGGTCAGCTGGCCATCGACCCGGACCCGAAGCTCGCGGCCCTTCTTCTCGAACTCCCAGGCATAGAGCCCGCCAAACGTCGCCTGCCGCAGGCCGATGCAGTCATGCCCGACCAGATCCTGCGGTGTCCTCGGGACTGGGCGGCGGGAAAAATAATCCGGCGAGGCGATGGCCACCAGCCGCCAGTCGGGGCCGATCCGCACCGCGATCATGTCCCGGTCGACGCTCTCGCCAAGCCGCACGCCGGCGTCGAAGCGCTCCTCCACGATGTTGCGCATGCCGTTGTCGCTGTAGAGCTCGACGCGCAAGTCGGGATAGTCGCAGAGCATCGGCTCGAGCTTCGGCCAGACCGTCGTCTCCAGCGCATGGTCGGACAGCGTGATGCGTACCGTGCCAGCGGGCTTGTCCCGGAAGGCGACCAGACCCGCGAGATCCGCCTCGATCTCCTCGAAGCGTGGGGCGAGCGACTGGTAGAGCCGCTCGCCGGCTTCCGTCGGCGCCACGCTTCGCGTCGTGCGCGTAAGCAGGCGAACGCCGAGGCGGGCTTCCAGCTGCTTGATGGTGTGGCTGAGCGTCGACTGTGACGTGCCGAGTTCCGCCGCTGCCCTGGTGAAGCTGCGCTCCCGGGCGACAGCCAGGAACCACAGCAAATCTTTCATGTCGCCGCGCTGCATGGAGAACCTCCTGGTCGATTTATATCACAGGTCGATAAGTCCATACGGATTATCTGCTCTAATCGAATTGGTTGCACTGCAATATCTTCCGGGCAGGTCGCGGCGGCCGTGGCCGATTCCGGCGCCCCGCTTGCAAGGATGCCCCCGAATGGAAACCACTTACGACACAAGGCTTGTCGAAGACCGCGCCATGCGGGGCGCGGTGCTCTCGATGGCGCTTTGCGTTTCGGTGCTCATCGCCTCGGAGTTCATGCCGGTCAGCCTGCTGTCGCCGATCGCGACCGATCTCGGTATCACCGAGGGTCGGGCGGGCCAGGCGATCTCGATTTCGGGCATTTTCGCTGTCGTGACCAGCCTGCTGGTCGCCGGCCTGACGCGCCGCATCGATCGCAGGCTGGTCGTCACCGGCTTCACCGTGCTTCTCATCGCGTCCGGGCTTGCCGTCACCTTCGCCCCCAACTACGCGTTCCTGATGGCCGGCCGCGCGCTGCTCGGCATGGCGATCGGCGGCTTCTGGTCGATGTCGACCGCGATCGTCATGCGCCTCGTCCCCGAGGAGCAGGTCCCTAAGGGCCTCGCCATGCTGAACGCCGGCAACGCCGTCGCGGCCACCATTGCCGCGCCGCTGGGCAGCCTGCTTGGGGCCTATGTCGGTTGGCGCGGCGCGTTCTTCCTGGTCGTGCCGCTCGGGTTCCTGGCGCTCGTCTGGCAGTGGCCCAGCCTGCCGCCGCTCCCGCCGCGCCGGCGGAAGGGGCCGGGCAACAGCCTGGCTCTTCTCGGCCGTCCTCCGGTCGCCGTCGGCATGGCATCGGTCATGATGCTGTTCATGGGTCAGTTCGCGCTCTTCACCTATCTGCGTCCCTTCCTCGAAAGGGTCACCCAGGTCGACCTCGCGACGCTTTCGGCGATCCTGCTGGTCATGGGGCTCGCGGGCGTCGGCGGCACCTGGTGCATCGGCCGGCTGCTGCGCGCGCGTCTGTTCAGCATCCTGATCGTCATTCCGCTGGTCATGGCCGTGCTTGCGCTCGCGCTCATCGCCCTCGGCGCAATACCCCTTCCTACAGCCCTGCTGCTTATCGCCTGGGGTTTCTTCGGCACGGCCGCGCCTGTCGGCTGGGGCACCTGGCTCAGCCGCACGCTGCCTGAAGACGGGGAGGCCGGCGGCGGGTTGCAGGTGGCCGTCATCCAGCTTGCCATTACCGGCGGCGCCGCGATCGGCGGCACGCTTTTCGACACGGTCGGCTGGTGGGGAGCCTTCGCCTTCGGCGCGGCGCTGCTTTGCGGATCGGCGCTCGCCGCGTTGGCCGCATCGCGCATGGCCGGGAGGTCTCTGCCATGACGACCGACCGTCCCACGCTCAGCCGCCGCATTTTGCTCGGCGCCGCGCTCGCATCAACGCTCCTGCCGCGGCGCGCCCGCAGCCAGCACGGCAGGGACCCAGCCAGCCAGGAACCCGCCGACATGAAGATCAGGATGACATTCGATGGCCGAACCATGACGGCCAAGCTCTACGACAATCCTTCGGCACGCGATTTCTTCTCCATGCTGCCGCTCGATCTCACGATCGACGACTACGCGCACAACGAGAAGATCGCCTATCTGCCGCGCAAGCTGACAGAAGAGGGCAGCGGCCCGTTCGGCAACGAGCAGCCCTATGACCTCTGTTATTTCGTGCCCTGGGGCAATCTGGCGATGTTCTACGCCGACTACCGCCATCCCGGGCTGATCAGGCTCGGCCGCTTCGACGAGGGCGAAGAGGCCCTGCACATACGCGGCGAGTTCCCGCTGCGCATCGAACGCATGTGAGAACGCAAAGGAGATCACCATGGACATTCTTCGCGCTGGCACGAGGCCGTCCGGCAAGGGGCCTTCCGACTGGTTCACGGGCACGGTCCGGATCGATCCGCTCTTCAATCCCTTCGATGCCGCGCGGGTGCAGGGCGCGCAGGTCACCTTCGAGCCCGGCGCCCGCACCGCCTGGCATACGCATCCGCTGGGGCAGACGCTGATCGTCGTCTCCGGCCGTGGCCGCGTGCAGCGCGAGGGCGGGCCGCTCGAGGAGATCCGCCCCGGCGACGTCGTCTGGTTCGCGCCCGGCGAGAAGCATTGGCACGGCGCGTCGCCCGAGACGGCCATGACCCACATTGCCCTCCAGGAGGTCAAGGACGGCAAGGTCGTGGACTGGCTGGAACATGTCAGCGACGCCGACTACCGCGCCTGATCACCGATCGAACGAAAAGGAAAGCAAAATGCTCGCAACTGTTCTTCATAAGCCCGGCGATATCCGCTGCGAGGAAATCGAGGACCCGAAGATCCTTCGCCCGACGGACGCCATCATCAAGCTCTCGGCGAGCTGCATCTGCGGCTCGGACCTGTGGCCGTATCGCGGGCTGCAGCCGATCGATCGCCCGATGCATATGGGCCACGAATATTGCGGCATCGTCGTCGAGGTCGGCGCGGAGGTGCGCAACGTGCGCCCCGGCCAGTTCGTCGTCGGCTCCTTCTGCCTCTCCGACAACACCTGCCCGCATTGCCGCTTCGGCTTCCAGTCTTCCTGCGTGCAACGCGAGTTCATGTCGGGCGCGCAGGCGCCTTATGCCCGCGTGCCGCTGGCCGACGGCACCCTGGTGGCGACTTCCGAGGTTCCGCCGGCCGACCTGGTGCCTGACCTGTTGGCCGTCTCGGATGTGCTCGGCACCGGCTGGTATGCGGCGGATGCGGCCGAGGTGCGCGAAGGATCGACCGTTGTCGTCGTCGGCGACGGCGCCGTCGGCCTGATGGGCGTGCTCGCGGCGAGCGAGATGGGCGCGCAGCGCATCATCGCCATGAGCCGGCACGAGAGCCGCCAGAAACTCGCGCGCGAGTTCGGCGCGACCGACATCGTGGTCGAGCGCGGCGAGGAAGGCATCGCCCGCATCAAGGAACTGACTGCGGGCGTCGGCGCGGACTCGGTGCTGGAATGCGTCGGTACGGCCGAATCCTTCGACCAGGCGCTGGCCTGCTCGCGCCCCGGGGGCACCATCGGCTATGTCGGCGTGCCGCATGGCGTGAGCTTCGACGGCCAGAAATTGTTCTTCGGCCAGAAGCGCATGCTCGGCGGCCCGGCGCCGGTGCGCCGCTTTCTGCCCGACCTGATGGAGCGCGTGCTCAAGGGCAGGATCAAGCCCGGCAAGGTCTTCGACCTCAAGCTGCCGCTGACTGAGGTCGCCGAGGGCTACCGCGCCATGGACGAGCGGCGCGCCATCAAGGTCATGCTCGAGGTCTAGGCGCCGGCGATGGTCGCGACGGACACAGCAGCCGACGAAAGCCGGACGATGGCGAAATTGCTGCCGATCATGGCGGCGGTCTTTGCCGGCTTCCTGCTCATCGGCCTGGCGTTGCCCGTCCTGCCGCTGCATCTGCATGACAGGCTCGGCTTCGGCCCGTTCGCCGTCGGGCTGGTGACGGGCAGCCAGTTCGTCGCTCGCTGCTCTCGCGCATTGGTGCCGGAAACTATGCCGATCTGCGTGGCGGCAAGCGGGCCGTCGCGGTCGGCCTTGTCGCCGCCGCGCTGGCCGGGCTTGTCTATCTCGGCTCGCTGGCTTTGCTCGCTCAGCCGGTCGCGTCCGCTACGGTGCTCTTCGTCGGCAGGGCGGTGCTGGGCGCGGCCGAGAGCTTCATCATCACCGGCGGCGTCGCCTGGGGCCTGGCGCTTGCCGGCGGACAGAACTCCGGCAAGGTCATCGCCTGGATCGGCATGGCAATGTTCGCGGCGCTGGCGCTCGGCGCGCCGATCGGGTCCGCGCTCTATGAAGCCGGGGGCTTCGCCGCGATCGCTCTCGCCACAATGGTCCTGCCCCTTGCAACACTGCTCGCCACTCTGCCGATGCGCGGCGTCAAGGTCGCCGGCAGCGCCGCGCGGCAGTCCTGGACGAGCGTCGCGCAAGCGATCTTGCTTCCGGGCGTCGGAGCGGCCCTCAGCAGCCTCGGCTATGGGGCGATCCTGTCCTTCGCAGCACTGCTCTTTGCCGAGCGCGGCTGGCATCCGGTGTGGCTTCCCTTCACCGCCTATGCGGCATCGCTGATCGCGGCAAGGCTGTGCTTCGGCCATCTGCCGGACAGGCTCGGCGGCGCCCGCGTCGCCGCCACCTTCGTGGTGGTCGAGGCGGCGGGCCTTCTATCGATCTGGCTGGCGCCGGGGCCGCTCGTCGCGGCTATTGGAGCGGGCCTGACCGGGCTCGGCTACTCGCTGGTCTATCCGGGCCTCGGCACCGAGGCGGTCGCCCATCTCCCCGCAAGCAGCCGCGGCTTTGCCATGGGACTCTACACCGTCTTTCTCGACGTGGCGCTCGGCTTCGGCAGCCCGGGGCTCGGCCTGATCGCCGCGTCCGCCGGGCTGCGGTTCGTCTTCCTCGCCGCCGCCGCGGCGGCACTTCCGGCTTTGGCCATCGCGCTCTTGCTTCGCCGCAGGTCAGCCCGGGCAAGGATGTAACGGCAAGCGCGCCGCCGCTGCGCCGTTTCTGCAGGTCGTCGGATCGGCTCTTCGGTCAGCCTCAGTGCCGGGGCACTTCGGCCCACAACCGGGCGGCAAAGCCGCGCTTGTCGAGCACCCAGGTCTCGCCGGTCACCACCGCCTTGCCGTCCAGACATTTGTAGGAATAGAGCGCGTCGTGACCGGTCGCGAAGGCTGGCACGACGTCGTCATTCGGGTTGGTCCTGCAGAATTCGTCCGCGCCGGGATTGTCGCGCGCGGCGTTCATTTTGGCGCAGGGCAGGTTTGCCCCGACGAAGCAGGCCAGCACCTTGCCGTTCATGCAGCGGTAGTTGGCCTGCGCCTGCAGTTCCGATTCCGCCGGCGCGCCCTTGGCGTCCGGAAAGAGCTTCCTGAACGCCTTGACCGTGCCGCCGTAGAGCTCGTGCGAGTAGGCGCGGATCGTATCGTCGTTCTTCACCTGGCGGCACAGTTGATGGAGATTTTGGGCCTTTGCCACGCTGCCTGAAGCGAGCGCCGGGAAGGCGGATGCCGCAAGCACCACCGAAACGAAAACGCCGATGGTCGAAAGGCAAAATGCACGCATTTTGAACTCCTCGGGAAGGGCGCGCGGCCATTGCTGGCGTCGCGCATGGACGCCGGCAACCTCCCACAGCTTGACCGCTGCGATGCCGGGAAGCAATCCGGGTCGCTCGTGCCGCAAGCGGGCGTCGGCAACCTCTGGAACCAAGGCTGTCCCCACGGGTTGAGTTCGGTCGGCCGAGGTCGCAAGGCGTTGCAAGCGGCACTTATGGAGGACCCGGCTTTGAGCATTGTCGAGAGCATCAAGAAAGCAGCCGAGAAGCTGACCGGGATCGCAAGACCGGGCACGTCCAGGCTCGCGGATCTGGTTAGGCAGAGGAAGGCCAATGCCTTCCGCTTCAAGGACGACGGCCTTGTTCCGAACCATCCGTCGTGGCCGCTGATCGTTTACCGCGGCGCCGTGACGTTGCCGGATGATCTCGATCCGGCAGCCGTCTTCGAGGAGCTATTCAAGGCGAATGGCTGGGGCGACAGCTGGCGCAACGGCATCTACGACTATGTCCACTACCACTCGCGCATCCATGAGGTGCTGGGCATTGCGCGCGGCACGGCCAAGGTGCGCTTCGGCGGCGACAAGGGCCGCGCGCTCACGGTCAAGGCCGGCGACGTGGCGGTTCTGCCGGCCGGCACCGGTCACCAGCGGCTCTCGGCTTCCGACGATTTCCTCGTCGTCGGCGCCTATCCGCGCTCCGGCACCTATGACGAATGCACCAAGCCCGAGCAGCACGCGGAAGCGCTACGCATGATCCCGAAGGTGAGCCGGCCGCGCAAGGACCCGGTCTATGGCCGCGACGGACCATTGCTGAAGGCGTGGGGCGAACGCTGAATGCAAGCATCTCGCCATCAAGCGAGGCCATCTCCACCTGCGCCTTCAACAAGAAACAGCGGCCGCCGATTCGAAGTCGCAGCGGCGCGCTTTCGCCTACGGATACTGCGTCTTCTTCGGCGCGTAGGTTGCCGGATCGAAATCCAGCTCCTTGGGCAACGGCTGGCTGGAGCATTGCAGGTGCACCTGGCGGGCAAGAAGCCGTCGCTGTTGCTGCTCATGCTCCTTCACCGCCGCCACCATCCCCATGCTGTACGGGCCGAGCAGCACGCCAAAACCCCAGCCGGGATGCTCCTTTTCGCGCACGTCGTAGTCCGAGGCCGCAATGCGGGCCTGCTGGCATTCCGGCGAGGCCCATTTCGGGTCCTGCTGCGACAGCTTCGCTCCGTAGTCGACCGGAGAGGTCACGCATCCAGCCAGCGCCGCGCTCAGCGCGAGGATCATTGCGATTCGCATCCGCAAGCCTTTCCTAATGTGCGGGCGAGAAAACACAGACGGAGGCTTCGGGCAAGCATCCCTCGACGGGAACCAAAATCGCTTTCGAGCTGCAACCGGCCTGCGGGACGCGCGTTGTCGAAGCAGCTTACCTCATGGAGCCCACACACATGCCCGCCAAGCGTTTCTCTCAGCCCGTCGCAATCTTCGTCGGGCTCGGCTTTCCGCGCGAGTTAAACACCGTCTTCGAGGCCTATCAGTTTCTCGACGAATGGACGGGCAGCCGCAGCCCGACCTACGCAACGACCCTCGCGCTGTGCCGGGCGGCGGTCGCGGGTGAACAGGATGCCGAAGCCGCACGCGTCGCCTTCGAAGCGTTCGCGAGGTCGCGCGGCATTCTCGCTGCCGAAGCGATGGAACTGGCCGCGGCGCGCGCCGCGCAGGAATGGATGGCGGCGTGATCGATCGCTATCGATCTGTCAAAACTTCCGGCTGACATAAGGCGATCCGCCGAGGCCGAACCGCCACTGCGCCTCCACGCCCTTCGTGATGCCGATCCTGCGTCCGCTCAGGATAGCGGCCGCGTTGGTTTCCGAGGCGGCAAACTCGAAGGGCGGCGCGATGAGCGACAGGCCGTTATGCGAGGCGTCGACGCCGATCGCCTGGCAGAGCTTGCCCGGGCCGGAGCAGAGCAGCCTGTCCTCGTCGGTTCCCCGCCTGTCGCGCATGGCGGCGATGCCGGATTGCGGCTGGATCGCGCGGATCAGCACCGCGCTGCCAGGCAGGCACACCGCGTTCAGGCACCAATGCAAGCCGTAGGAGCGATAGACATAGGCCGTGCCGGGGGCGCCATACATCGGCGCGTTGCGCGGCGTGCGGCCGCGATAGCTGTGCGAGGCCGGATCGTCGGGGCGATAGGCCTCGGTCTCGACAATGATGCCGCCGACGCCGGCGAGGCCGAGCCGCGCGCCGATCAAGGCGCGCGCCACCGTGACGGCTTCGCGCGCGAAGAAATTGTGGTGCTGGTCGGCGTGAGCGCTAGGCGGCATGGCGGTCAACGCTCGTCAGATAAGCCATGATCATCCTGCGGCACTGGCCCATCGCGCGTTCGCCGGCGACGCTGACCGGGTGCCGTTCGATGGCGCGGTGGACCACGTTCTCCAGGAGCGTCTCGATGAGCGCCGCCGCATCGCCCAGATCGAGGTCGGGCGCGATCTCGCGGCGGTGCCGCGCCAGCTGGTTTTTGATGATCCGGTCGCCGACCTCGCGGACCTTTTCCGCGCGATAGCGCCGCGCCAGCGAAGAACCCCAAGCGGGTTCCGCGCGGCTATTGCCTGCGCTGCCGTGCCGGGATTCAAATCCTCGGACCTGCCGAACGATCGACGGCCCTGCTCGCGACGGCAAACACAATCCGCGCCAAGGCAATCCCGATGAGCCCGGCCGCCGCTTTCACGAGCGCATCCTGGAGCCGGGCATGCCGGCCGGGATCGACCGCCTGCAGCAATTCCAACAGGCCGGCCGCGGCGCAGACAAACAGCATTGCGTGCATCAGCCGGGCGCGGAATCCGAAGGCCAAGGCAAGGCCGAACAGGGCATAGGCGAGAGCGCGTTCCATGTTCGCTTCACCCAGGTGCGGGCGCATTTGGACGGGTGAGAGGGTGGCAAACGTGATGGCCGCCAGCAGCACGAGCGCGGTAAGACGGGAGATCGAGGTCATTCCCCGCTCATACAAGCGGCAAGCCGGCATAACAATACAGGGCGCTACGCGGCACACGCAAACCGCCGGCGAAAGCTGTCCGGCCGTCCCTGCGCACCGTCTCAGTTCAGCGTTTCATGGAAAAGGTGAACTGCCCTGTCTCTCTGTTCCGACGCAATTCCGGCCGGAGAATGCGCCTCCTTTCCAGCCCGCTCACCCCAGCAGGTTGCGCGCCGCGCGCATGAAGATCTTCGAGCCGATCGGGATCAGGTCGTCCGGGAAATCGTAGTCGGGATTGTGCAGCGCCGGGTAGTGCTCGCCGGCGCCGAGGAAGAACATCGCCGACTTCGCGCTGTGGCCGAAGATGCCGAAATCCTCCGAGGCGCGCATCGGCAAGGCTGCCTCGCCGCGCGACACGCCTTCCTCGTCCAGCGCGCGCTCGAGATGCTCCACCGCGTCCGGCGCGTTGACGCTGGCCACGAAAATCTCGTGGTAGTCGTGGCGGACGGAAAGGCCGTGTTGGGCGGCGATTCTTGCCGCCAGCGCCTCCGCCGCTGCAACCAACTCCGCCATGCGCTCGTCGCGGCGGGTGCGCAGCGTCGCCCACACCTCGGCATAGCCGGGCGCAATGCCGAACACCGCTTCGCCCATCGAGCAATGGGTGACGGTGACCATAGCGAAATCGTCGTCGGCGAAAATGCCGCGCCCGAGCGTCGGCAATTGAGGCATCAGCTCACTCACCGCCAGCATCGGCGAGCTGCCGGTTTCGGGCATGGAGGAATGCGCGGTCTTGCCTTCGAGCACGATCCGCATGCCGCGCGAGGCGCAATTCACCACGCCGGGTTTGAGCCGCACTTCGCCGAACGGCACGCCCGGCAGATTGTGCAGCGAGAAGGCGAAGTCAGGCTGGATCTCGGAAAAGCGTGGATCGGCGACGACGCCGGCCGCGCCATTGCCGGTCTCTTCCGCCGGCTGGAACATCAGCACCACGCGGCCGCGCGCCGGCCTTTGGCGCCCGAACTGGCGGCCGAGCGCAGCCAGGATCGCTGTGTGCCCGTCATGGCCGCACATATGCGACTTGCCCGGCACCTGCGAGGCATGCGCGACGCCCGAAAGCTCATGGATCGGCAGCGCGTCGAGCTCGGAGCGAAACAGCACCGTCGGCCCGGCTTGCCCGCTGTCATAGACCGCCGCCACGCCATGGCCGCCGAGCCCGGTCAGTACCTTGTCGGGCCCGGTATCGGCGAGGAAGTCGACGACCTCCTTCGCCGTCTTCTCCTCTTCGTTGGAGATTTCCGGCTGCCGATGCAGCTTGCGCCTCCATTCCGTCAGCTCGACCAGGTCTCGGTTGGTCAGGGTCACGTTCGTCTCCGCGTGGTTTGCAGCTAACACAAACACAATAGGGTTCTGCTCGCGCCGTGCCATGCCGATCAATTCAAATAGTCCATGCGCGAATTCGCTGACGCAGCTTGACACATCCAGCGACTATCCCAACGATTTCCGTTGCCAAAGCTCAAAGCGCTACTAGTCGCGGCGCGCTTGGTCGTGGGGCGTAGAAATGAGCGGTGCGGGCGAAAACCTCGATCTAAAGGAAATCAACGCAATTCGCGCCTTGCTGGCGTCGAAGCCGCGGCCGGTGGGCTGGGACGAACGCCGGGCGCGGCTCGACGAGGTCGGCTCGTCCTGGCCGGTTGCGGGCGATATACGATGCGCGGCAGTGGTCTTCGACGGCCTCGCCGCGGAGTGGTCCCTGGCGCCCGGGTCCGGCACGGACAAGGTGCTGCTCTTCTTCCACGGTGGCGGCTACTGCTCCGGCTCGATCAAAAGCCATCGTCGAATGGTGACCGAGGCCGGCCGGGCAATGAGAATGCGCACGCTTGCGGTCGGGTATCGGCGCGCCCCGGAACATCCCTTTCCCGCGCAGCACGAAGACGCGCTCGCGGCGTGGCGCTTCCTCGCCGAGCAAGAGATCGCGCCGGATCGCATCGTTGTCGGCGGAGACAGTGCCGGCGGCAATCTCAGCCTGTCACTGGTCGGCCGGTTGCGCGCGGCGGGCGAGCGGTTGCCGAGCTGCCTTTGGCTGGTCTCGCCCTGGACGGATCTTTCGATGTCGGGCACCACATTGTCAGCCAAGGATGCGATCGACCCCATCATCCACCGGGCCTATCTGGAGGAACTGGCGGGCGCCTATGTTCCGCGTGATGTGGACCGGCGCGATCCGCTGATCTCGCCCTTGTTTGCCGATCTGACCGGATTTCCTCCAATGCTGATCCAGGTCGGTTCCGCCGAAACGCTGCTGTCGGACGCGACGCGGCTCGCCGAGGCCGCCGGCATAGCGGACGTCGAGGCACGCCTCGAAATCTGGCCGCATATGATCCATGCCTGGCCGGTCTGGAATGCGCAATTGAGCGCCGGGCGGCGCGCGCTTCTGAGCGCGGGCAGCTTTGCCCGCGAATTTGTGTAGGCACCGGCGGCCAGGCAGGATTGGCATGTTCCCGACCTGACTGCCTTGATGCTGGGGCCGCGCCTGGCAGCTCGATGTCCCGCCCACTCGCGCCCTGCATTTCGACCATTCAGGTAGAGCTTTGGTTCGCGTGTGAGTTCGCCGAGCCCGGCTCGTCGACGCGAAGTTGTCGGCCGCGAGCCGCTAAGCCTTGAAGCTGAACAACCGGAAAAGGTTCGAAGGACTCCTGTAGTGCTCACGCACCTCGCGGAAGCCGGCCCGCCGGCCAAGATTCCGCCAGGAAGACGCCGTCTCAGGGTAATCCATGCTATGCACGTGGGTGGCGAGCAGCAGCCATTCGAGGCTGCTGAGCGCTGAAAAATCTTTGCGCTGCCGTTCCCATCGTCTCATCCAGCCGGCCCGGCTCTCCCACATTTTGCATGTGTTCTCGTAGACCAGAAGCGTCCCGGATGGGCGGACAAGGCGCCGCAGCTGGTGCATGACCTCGAGTTTCTTGTCGAAGCGTAAATGGTGCAAGGACAGGCCGATCCAGGCGAAATCGACAGGCTCCTCCGAGGCGGTCAGCCACTCTACGAAATCCCCGCGCCGCAGTTCGGCGGCGCATGACAGACCGGCGACATTGGCGGTTGCCTCATCGAGCGCTGTCCGCGACAGGTCGATGCCGACATAGCGACCGACGGGCAAGCCCTCCAAGGCAGCCGCACTGAACGAGGCGTCTCCGCACGCAAGGTCCAGGAAAGTGAAGCCAGGGCGTTGGTTTTGCAGCAACTGGCGAAGCACCGCATAAGCTTCACGATGAAACAGGTAGTTGTTGTCCAGAACCTTGCGATAGATGCCCCACATTTCTTGGAACAGGGCAGAGTGGGGCACGGCAACTTCGATCTTGGTGGCGGCGGTCATGGGATCGCTCCTCTCGGTCAGGAGCAATCAAGGTGAAATGCGGGCCGCTAAATGTAGCGAACCGAGGTGCTAAAACTTCCGAAAACTTCCAAAAAACGCCTCATTGCATTAGCGTGAGCTGATGGAGGAGCGGCGCTACAGTTTTGGTCCTTTCTTGCTCGATGCGGGAGCGGGAATGCTTTACCGACGCGGAGTGCCGATTTCGGTAGGCTACCGGGCCATGCTGCTTCTGGAGCGCCTGCTGCGCTCGGCCGGAGTCGTGGTCGGTAAGGACGAACTGCTCGATGCAGCCTGGAACGGACTGGCGGTCGAGGAGGGCAACCTGTCGGTGCAGATCGCCGCCTTGCGCAAGGTCCTGGGCGAGGGACCCGACGCCTCGCATTCGATCCTGTCGGTCGCGCGCGTGGGCTACCGGCTGACCGGCGAGGTGCGGCTTGACGCAAGCGATACGCGAAACGGTGCAGCCGAATCGGACGAAGGGCCGTCCATCGCGGTGACCCGTTTTCGCCTGATCGGCGACGATCCCGAAAAGTCCTACTTTGCCGACGGCCTGTCGGAGGACATCATCACCGGCCTGTCGCGGTTGCGAGGTCTGCATGTGCGTGACCGGAGTTCTTCCTTTGCCTATGACCCGCAGCACATCGAGCTCGATCGCCTGCGCCGCGAGTTGAAAGTCCGCTACGTCCTGCAGGGCAGCGTGCGCCAGTCCGGGCAGGCCCTGAGGATCACGGCGACGCTGAGCGATGCCAGCGCGGGTACGCAGGTGTGGGCGGAACGCTTCGATGTCGAGAGCGGCGATTTCCTGGCGTTGCAAGACCAGATCACCCACAAGGTCATGGCTTCGATCGAGCCCCAGCTTTACGAAGCCGAGCGTCTGCGCCTCCATAGCCGTCCCGCCGAGAGGCTCGACGCCTGGGGCTTTGTGATGAAGGCCATGCCCCATGTCTGGACGTGGGGATCCGAGAAAGACCTCGACATGGCCGAGGGTCTGCTCGTCAAGGCGCTTGAGATCGATCCCGATTATGCCCGCGCCAACAGCCTTCTTGCCTGGACGACCGGCGCGCGGGCAGCGCTTGGCCTGACGCCGAAACCCCGTGAGCTGTTGGCCTCCGCTTTGACGAGGGCACAAGCGGCGGTTGTGCGCGATCAGGACGATCCCTGGGCGCATCTTTCGGCCGGCTATGTTCACATGGTGTCGCGAAATTTTCGCTCGGCGGTAGACGAATTGCTGGAGGCGATCGAACGCAATCCTGGGCTCTCGCTCGCGCACTGCATTCTGGGTTCCACCTATGGCTATGGCGACATGGCGGAGGATGGCTTGCATCACCTGGCGATTGCCGCGCGGCTCAGCCCGCGGGATTTCATTCAGGCGGCGATCTTTTCCACCATGGGTATCTGCCACTTCACCGCGGGACGGTTCGATGTGGCGGCCGATCTGGAGCGCCGGGCCGTTCAGCTTCGGCCGGCTTTCGGCACCGCTTGGCGGACTTATGCGGCAACGGCTGCCCTTGCCGGCGATGTCGCCACCGCCGCCGCGGCGTTGAAGGAGGCCCTGCGGCTACAGCCGAACCTCTCGGTGGCCTGGGTCGACGAGCACCACCCCATCGTCAGGCCCGAAAAGCGCGCTCTCTACATCAGCGGACTTCGCATGGCGGGGTTGGCCTAGCTTTGGCTTCAATTGGGTCTTGGTGGTCACGTCGCAGGCCCCGCCTGGCCGATTGCGCACTGTGCCAACAAAGCCATACGATCGAACCATGCCGCACTATCCAGACGCAATGCCCCTGTCGAAGACCCTGTTCGAACGTGCCAGGAAGGTGATGCCGGGCGGGAACACGCGCACCACGGTCTTTGTCGATCCGTTTCCGATCTATGCCTCGCGAGGCGAGGGGTGCAGGGTCTGGGATGTGGACGGCAACGTCTATTACGACTGCATCAACAATTTCACCTCGATGATCCATGGCTACACGCAACCGGATGTGGCCGCCGCGGTGATCGGCCAGCTGCCGTTCGGCACGGCCTTCGGTGCGCCGACGGTCAGCGAGATCGAGCTTGCCGAGCTGCTGGTCGAGCGGTTGCCCTCGGTCGACCGCATCCGCTTCGCCAACTCCGGCACCGAAGGGGTGATGATGGCCATCAAGGCCGCGCGCGCTTTCACCGGGCGGCCGAAAATCGTCAAGATCGAGGGCGCCTATCACGGCTCATACGACTTCGCCGAAGTCAGCCTCGACAGTACTCCCGCCAATTGGGGAGACATGCCGAATTCCACGCCCTATGCGAGGGGCACGCCGCGCGGGGTGCTGGACGATGTGATCGCCGTGCCCTTCAACGACAGCGAAGCGCTGCGCGCGGTCTTCGCCGCTGAGCGCAATACCATCGCGGGCGTGCTGATCGATCCCATGCCGAACCGCGCCGGTCTCATTCCTGCGCGGCAGGATTACCTGCACGCCATGGTCGAGATCGCCCATGCGGCGGGTGCGCTGGTCATTTTCGACGAGGTGATTTCGTTCCGCCTCGGATATTCGGGCGCGCAGGGGCTGTGGGGCATCCAGCCCGACCTGACAGCGCTGGGCAAGATCATCGGCGGAGGCTTCCCCGTGGGTGCCGTCGGCGGCCGGGCCGACATCATGGCGGTGTTCGATCCGACCCAGGGCAAGCCCGCTTTGCCGCATGGCGGCACCTTCACCGCCAATCCGGTGACGATGCGCGCCGGGCTTGCCGCGATGCGGGCGCTGACCAGGGAAAGCTTTGCCCACCTCGATCGCCTCGGCGCGTTGTTGCGCGACGGGATCGCGGCCTCATTGGGCAAGCATGGTCTTGCCGGCCAATGCGTCGGCCTGGGCTCGCTCTTCAAGGTCCATTTCACGTCGCATCCGGTCACGGATTACCGGTCCGTCTATCCCGGCCAGGCCGAACGCAGGAAGCTCGATGCCTTCCACAAGGGCTTGCTTGGCCGCGGCGTCTTGTCGGCCAGCTATGGCCTGTTCGCGCTGTCGACACCGATGACCGAGGCGGACGCCCGCGCCATTCTGCAGGCGATCGACGAGACCCTGGGCGAGATCGCCCGCCAGTCCTGAGACAGGCCGACAGGAGGATCACGAGATGACAGCTTCTCCTCATGTGGTGGTGATCGGCGCCGGCACGTTGGGTTTGTGCTCGGCCCTCCACCTTGTCGAACAGGGCGCGCGCGTGACCGTGCTCGAAGGCCAGTCGATCGCCTCCGGATCGAGCGGCAGGTCGGTCGGCGTGGTCGGGTCGCAATTCACCGATCCGTTCGAGATCATGCTTCGCGTTCATGCGCTGCGCCGCTTCCGCCAATGGGAGAGCCAGGGGCTTGGCTTCAACCATGTCGGCTACCTGCGGCTGGCGCGCACGCAGAAGCAGATGGAGCTGTTTGCAAAGTCGGTGGAACTTCAGGAAGCGGCCGGCCTGCGCTCGCGACTCTATCGCGCGAACGAACTCACGGAACTCGTGCCGCATATCGATCCGGATGGCCTGGAGGGTGGGCTGTTCGGGCCCGACAATGGCTTTCTCGACCCTCACGAGATGTGCACTTTCCTGGCGCAGACGGTCCGCGCAGAGGGCGGCGAAATCCGCCAGTATCGCAAGCTGCTCGGGGTAAGGCGGCGAGCGCGCGGCTACACGCTGGAGACCAGCGGCGATCCGATCGATTGCGATGTCGTGGTCAATGCGGCAGGAGCCTGGGCGCCTCAGGTCGCCGAGCTCTTCGGCCAGCGCCTGCACATTTGGCCCGAGCGTCACGAGGCGGTCGTCATCCATCTCGACGAGCCGCTCGGCTACACGATGCCGATGGTCATGGATCTGGTGAACGGCGAGGGAAGCGGCCTCAATTTCCGCCATGAGAAAAGCACCGAACTGATCGCCGAGATCCACAAGGTGGACTCGCTCGCGCCGGAGGATCCCGACAATTACAACGACCAGTGCGAGGAACGATCGAAGGTCAGACTGGCGGAGCTTCTCCTCGAGCGGCTGCCGGACCTGCCGGGCGCGCGGCTTGGCCGGGGCTGGGCCGGCCTTTACCCCGTGACCGCCGACCATCGCCCCTTCGTCGGCCCGATCGATGCTTCCGAGCCGACATTGGTGACCGCCGCCGGCGCCGGCGGCTACGGCATCCAGCTGGCCCCGGTGATCGGGCAGATCGCGGCCGACTGGGTTCTTCACGGCGCCCCGGTTTCGGCGCCCGGCACCGAGAGCCTGCTGCCGTCGGCAGCGCGAAACATTGCTCTTAGGTGATGAGCGATGGAGCTTGGCGGGATGTCGAAGTCCGTGTCACGCGACTAGGAGCGCGCCGGCATTCTGCAGGCTCGAAACACTTCTTGGGCCATCGGCGCTTCGCGCGGAACCATCGGATCGAGAGCAGGTTGGTTGTGCATCTCAGTTTGAGAGACAGTCACAGCTCAAGGGAGAACCCGATGAAACTTCCGTACAGAACTACAGCCGCCGCTGCTGCCTTGCTATTCATGAGCTTCCCGGTCCTTGCCCAGACAAGTGCTGCGCCGGAGCCCACGCCGATTCCGCAGAAGCCCGGACCGACCGCGACACCGGAAACCACCGCCCAACCCGCAGGTCCGACGCGCGAGATGATCCGCCGGATGATCGACGACGCGCTCCAGGAAAAGCTGCAGGAAGATCGTTCGGCTGAACAGGGACCCCGGCATGGCGGACGTTGGCACCGCGAAGACAGACAAGCGCGGCGCGACGACGACAGAATGGCTGGCAGGCCTGATCGGATGGGACCGCGCATGATGCACCGCGCCCGTATGCAGGTCATGTTCGCGATAGTGGATGCCGACGGCGACGGCGCACTGTCGCAGGGCGAAGTTCAGGATATCGTCGGCAGGATCTTCAACGCCGCCGACGAGGATGGCGACGGCAGCCTCGACCTGGACGAGCTGCAGTCGTTCATGCATGGCTCCGGTGGCGGGCGCATGCGGTAGCGGCGCCGAAGCACATCCAGCCGGAGCGAAGCATCTTAGCCGCCGCTGTCCATGGAAGCGCATATATGTGACGGCCAGGGATTGAGATATATTGCCGCCATCCTTGGGCGCTGACGTTCTTTGAACGGGGGCATGACATGCAGGCGGTGCCGATAGCTCATCCGGCGGAACAGTCCGCCGCCGCCTCGGTACCTTCGCTCTCCGGCTATCCGGCCGCGGTGCTGTGCTGGCTGCTGTCGGCCGGCGTCTATATCGCGGCCAAATGGGTGGCGCCGGAAATGCCGCCCTGGGGACTCTGCTTCTGGCGGCTTGCGCTCGCCTGCGCCATCCTGCTGCCGATCGTGCATCGCCATCACGGCGCGATGATCGCGCTTCTCAAATCCCGGCCGCTGGAGATCGCCGGCGTCGGAGCGATCGGCCTGACGCTCTGCCAGGGCATGATCTACCGCGGCCTCGCCGACACCGACGCGACCACGGCCGGCATCATCATGGCGCTGTCTCCCGTCATGACGATGGTGCTCGCGCGTTTCGTGCTTGGCGAGCCGCTCGGGCTTTGGCAGGCGCTCGGCGCGGTGGTTGCGCTCGCCGGCATGCTGGTGATCGTCGCGCATGGCGACCTGACGGCGCTGCTCCAGCTCCAGTTCAATCTGGGTGAATTGTGGATCGTCGGCAGCGCGTTCTGCTGGGCGCTCTACACCGTGCTGGTGCGCCGTTCCAAATTCGGCATCGAGTTGTTGCCGCTGGTGGTGCTCCTGCTCGGCGCCGGCGCGCTCGTCGCCCTGCCTTTCCATCTGTGGGAACTGGTCAACGACGAACGCTCCGCCTTGAACGCCCATGGCTGGCTCGCGCTCGCCTATCTGGCGGGCCCGGGCGGCGCCCTGATGTACTATCTCTACAATCGCAGCGTGGCGACGCTCGGCGCCAGCCGGGCGAGCATGCTGCTCTATCTGCAGACGATGTTCGTCGCCATCCTCGCCTATCTGCTGCTCGGCGAGAGCCTGCATGACTACGATCTCATCGGCGCCGCCTTCATCGTCGCCGGCATCGTGCTCGCCACGATGCTGAAGCCGCATGCGGCTCGCGTCGCCTAGCCCGGTCCTGGCAAGTGCAAGGAGAGTTTACCGCATCGGCGCGGTCTGTCGGCACCCTGACACGGAGCGGCCCGGAGCCCTTGTGGGTTTGGTGGCGAAAGGCAAGGGCCACCGGGCCTAACCGGCGGGGACCTAGTACGGGGACTTCGCTAAGAGGGCACCGGCTGATAGAAATATGCGCCAATGCTAATACAATTGGAACGCATCCCTAAGGACGATGGCCAGACTGGCCAGCTTAGGTAAATATCGGCCGTGCGCTTCGCATGCTCGGCCATTCGGACGACCGAGGCCACGACAAGGCATCGAAGCAAGCGCCTGCCTGATCTGGAATCCGTGGGCCAACGGATCGCGGTCGTCGACGAATATGGTGTTGTGGCCGACACTTCGCGCCCAGTCCGCCGACGCTTGGCCGAGGCTGCGGCGGCGAGCTCTAGCTCGCTCGTTCCTCTGCCGCCACTTCCCGGATCCAGCTGCGCAGGCTCTCTGCAGCGGGGGAAAGCTTACGATTGTCATTCCAGGTGAGATAGTAACCGCCGGGCGCCGGCAGTTCGAGATCGGTCAATCTGACCAGCTTGCCTTCGTCGACCTGCGCGTTGACCAGGCGGTGCCAGCCAACCGCAACGCCCTGGTCGGCCTGGGCGGCCTGCAGCGCCACGAAAAACTTGCCGAAGCGCCGACCTCTGGTCGAACCGTGGGGCACGCCGGCGCGTCGCAAAACTTCGTCCCAGCCGGCCCAATCAGGATCAACCCAATCAACATGCAGCAGTGGCAAGTCAGCCAGCGAGTCCGCCGTTGCATCGCGATGGCTGCTCGCAAAGCCCGGCCCGCAAACCGGATAGATGGTCTCGTCGAAAAGCAACTCGGCGGTTTCGTCCGGCCACGACCCAAATCCGTAGCGGATGCGCAATTCGACCTCGGCGCGGCGATAGTCGCGAGGATTGTCCGAGATCAGGTGATCAACGGAAATGTCAGGGTGCCGCGTCCAGAAGACCGGCATGCGCGGGATCAGCCACATCGATGCCAGCGCATCCGAGCAAGCCAGGGTAACGTTCTTCGAACGATCGCCGCGCTTCACATTTCGGACAATGTCGGCGGCTCGCGAAAAGCCGCTGGCCAGCACGCCATAAAGATCTTCGCCTGCGCTTGTCAGCGCCACGCCGGTGCCCAGGCGGGTAAAGAGCGGCACTCCGAGCTCGTCCTCGATCGCTTTGATCTGTCGGCTCACGGCGCCGGGAGTGACGTTCAGTTCCGCAGCCGCCAGCTTGAACGACAGGTGCCGGGCGGATGCCTCGAAAACCGCCAACGCGGTCAATGACGGCAGGTCGTAATAGCGGCGAACCATGTCCAAACTCTCAACACTTCGATGATCGCGCAGCGCGACAGCCTGAGCAAGAGAGGCCCGACTTGTCCGAAACTGCCTGCAGCCGATGCGATAGCGGTGTTTCGACAGCTATGGCGGCGATCCCCAACCCTTTGCGGCGGACCATAGGAGAATCCAATCCGCCCAGCCCCGCCTACCGCGACGCCTTCCAATCAGCGTCCGACACCGCTGCCATGAGGCACCTGCCGTCAATACCGTCAAAGCGTGCGAATGATTTTTCTGCGCGCTGCCTCCGTACGAGTTCTGGCGCCGCGCAACTCAACAAGGAGGTGAGTCTTTTGCAGGCCCGCGCCGCTGGCCTTCGGCGGCGGTTTCGAGAATATGCACTGAACTCTCCCCTAGGAAGATGGCTCGAGCAATGACTGATACTGCGAAGAAGACGGTCGTGATAACGGGCGCGGCCGGAGGCATTGGGCAAGCGATCTGCAGACAGTTCATTGCCAACGGCTATCGTGTGATTGCCGGTGATGCCGACCAGGCCGGGCTGGACAGGCTCGGGGTCGAGTTCAACGGAGGCGAAAAGAATGTCTGGAGCAAGGCCGGCGATCTCCGCAACAAGGCCTATTGCGAGGATTTGATCGACCATTCCATCCAGGCCACAGGGCGTCTGGACGTGCTTGTCAACAACGCCGGCATCATCACCCGCGGAAACATCCTCGAGACGACCGACGACGACTGGGAGCGGACATTCGACATCAACCTGAAGTCGATCTTCTATACGTGCAGGCAAGCCATCGGTCACATGAAGGGCCGCGGCGGCGGCGCGATCGTGAACATCGCATCCTGCTGGGGACTTTACCCCGGGCCTGGCCACGCGGCCTACTGCACCAGCAAGGCGGCCGTGGCGGCATTCTCGAAGTGTCTCGGCCGCGATCATGCCGGCGATGGGATAAGGGTCAACGCGGTGTGCCCGAACGAGGTCAACACGCCGATGCTGCGCACCGGCTTCGCCAAGCGCGGTTTCAATCCCGACACCGCCATTGCAGAGCTCAACAGGTCCGTGCCGCTCGGCCGTATCGCCGAGCCGGAAGATATCGCCGAGGTGGTCTATTTTCTGAGTTCCGACGCCGCTCGCTACGTCGCGGGCACGACAGTCGAAGTCAACGGCGCAAAGCCTGTCTATTGAGGATACACATGGCCGACAGATTGGCCGGCAAGATTGCAATCATCACCGGCGGCGGGCGCGGCATCGGTGCCGGCATTACCCAGCGCTTTGTCGAGGAGGGGGCAAAAGTCGCCATTGTCCAGCGAAATGCCCCGCCCGACGAAGTCCTCAACGAGCGCACCATTTATGTGAAAGCCGATCTTTCGAATTCCCAGGACATTGCCTCGGCCGTCGAGACCGTCGTTGAGCGGCTTGGCGGGCTGGATATCCTGGTCAACAACGCCGGCATCATGTTCGAGAAGACGGTCGACGAGATGACCGAGGCAGATTGGGACCAGATGATGGACATCAATCTGAAGGCTCCGTTCCTCCTGACGCAGGCGGCAATGCCGCATCTTCGCAAGCGCGGCGCTGCAAGCATCGTCAACATCGGCTCGATCGAAGGGCTGGCGTCCAATCCGGGGCATCCCGCGTATTCGGCCTCGAAGGCGGGCATCCACGGCTTCACGGCAGCGGTCGCCGTGGACCATGGGCATGAGGGTATCCGCTGCAATGCCATCGCGCCGGGCTGGATCAATTCAGACCTCAGCGAGGTCTACATCGACAGCATGACCGACAGCGACCGCGTCCGCAGGGAACTGCTTGTCATGCATCCAGTCGGGCGTCTCGGCCAGCCAACGGACGTCGGAAACCTCGCGGTCTGGCTAGCTTCGGAAGAAAGCGCCTTCGTCACCGGTCAGGTCTACGTCATCGACGGCGGCCGCACCAAGAAACTTCCGCTGCCGGTCTCGTAAAGCCGGAAGTTCGGCAATCCGTTACAGGCTCACCACGCGACTAGGGACAAGCTCGACCAGGCCCGAAGCCTGCGTCGTGACCGTCGGACGGCGACGGCTGTTCAGCACTGGAGCTTCGGCCTTTACGCGCTTTTGCTCAACAGGCGCGTGAGACTTTTGCAGTAGGTGAAATCTCCCCGTTTCGGCAATAGTTCCGCCAGCTCACAAGGGTTGCAAAGTTTTTTCTCGGAGACCGCCATGACTGCTCAATTGCAAGTTTCTCGTAGAGGTGGGCGGGAGGCGCGACGGACCATCCGCACGGCACCGAAGATCGACATGCTGCCGACGCTGAAGCGCGGCCTGCCGGTTGTGGAGCCGATGGATGCCGAGCAGGTCGAGCGTATTCATGAGGCTTCCCTCGCCATCCTCGAAGACGTGGGCGTCGTGTTTCGCGACCCGATCGCGATCGAGGATTGGAAGAGGGCCGGCGCCGAGGTCAGAGCCGACGACCGTGTTCATCTCGACCGCGGCCTGGTCATGGAACTCATCAAGACCATTCCCTCCAGGATCGAGTACTTCGCCCGCGATCCGGCGAAAAATGTCGAGCTCGGCGGGCCGAAGTCGATCTTCGTGCCGATGACCGGTGCGCCCTACATGCGCGACCTCGACGATGTCAGGCGCGGCCCGACGATCGCGGATCTCGGGACCTTTCACAAGCTGGCCCACATGATGCCGGCGCTGCACTCATCGGCGCACCACATCGTCGAGCCGATGGACATCGTGGTCGCGCATCGGCACCTGCACATCACCTACTCGTCGATGAAGCATTCCGACAAGATGTTCATGGGCATGACGACTTCGCCCAAGAATGCCGAGGACGTGCTCGACATGTGCGAGATCCTGTTCGGCGAAGGCTTCCTGGAGACACACTCGGTCGCGACGGGCAATTGCAACGGCAATTCGCCGCTGGTCTGGGACCAGGTGATGCTCGGCGCCATGCGCGCCTTCTGCAGGCGCAACCAGCCGGTGCTGTGCTCGCCCTTCGTTCTGGGCGGCGCCAATACACCGGCCTCCACAGCCGCCGCTGTCGCGCAGCTCAATGCCGAGGCGCTCTCCGCGCTCGCCTATACCCAAGTGATCCGCAAAGGCTGCCCGGCGATCTACGGGCACTATCTGTCGACGGTCTCGATGCAATCCGGCGCCCCGATGGCCGGGACGCCCGAGATCTCGCTGATGAACTTCATGATTGGCCAGATGGCGCGCCGCTACAACGTGCCTTGGCGCACGTCCAACCTGCTCGGCGGTGCCAAGGTCTTCGATGCCCAATCCGGCTATGAGAGCGCGATGACCATGATGGCGGTGCTGATGTCGGGCGCGAACTACATCTGGCATTCGGCGGGATGGAACGAAGCCGGCATGCACTGCTCGATCGCGAAGTTCGTCGTCGATGCCGAGGTCTGCTCGATGGGTTATCGGATGACGCAGGGAATCCAGTGGGACGACTTCGATGAGGCCCTGGCTGCCGTGCGTGACGTCGGGCCGGGCGGCCATTATCTTGGCCATCCGCATACGCAGGCGAATTTCGAGCGGGCCTTCTTCATCCCGAAGCTGTTCGACAACAACTCGATCGAGCAGTGGTACGCGGACGGCGCCAAGGACATCAAACAGCGGGCACTCGAGCATGCCCGCAGGCTTCTGGCCGAATACGAAGAGCCCACGCTCGATATAGCGAAAGACGAGGAGCTGCGCGCCTACATCGACCGACGCTCGCGCGAGATCCCCGCGGTCGATGCGCTGAACGAGGAATACTGAGCGTGACCCCCGAGCCCGGAACGTCCGGCAAGCCAATCGGCATCTACGGCGCCTGATGAACGCGTCCGCGAACATAAGGGCCATGAAGTCTTGCGCCACGCCGGAGATTTCGGCGATCGCCGACAGGCCCTTCGACCTGGTGGTTCTGGTGTTGCCCGGCTTCTCGCATCTGGCGCTCCACGCCTATATCGAACCGTTTCGCATCGCCAATACGATATCGCGCTTGCCACTGTTCCGCTGGCGGATCGCGGGAGTGGACGCTCGGCCCGTGGAGGGTGCGAACGCCCTCTCCATTGCAGTCGATGCAACAATCGATGAGCTGGGTTGCAAATCGGACGATCGCAAGCCGGACCAGCTCGCGATATTGGCGGGCGAACCGGTCGAACGGCAACTGACCCCACAACTTAATGGATTTCTGCGCACGATTGCACGTCGCGGCGTTTCGATATCGGCGGTTGGAACGGCGACATGGCTGCTGGCGCAGACCGGTCTGCTTGCAGGAACGCGTTGTACGATCCACTGGTCTCGGCTCGCCGCATTTTCCGAAGTTTTCAATCAGCCGCGAATACGAGACTCCCTGTTCGTCAAAGACGGACAATATTCAACTTGCGCCGGCGAGCTGGCGGCCTTCGACCTCGCGATCGATCTGATCGGCAGTCATGCCGGCGGGTACATCGCGCAAGAGGTGTGCCGGCATGCGACCGTAGAGGGCCAGCGCTCAGGCTCAAACCGGCAGACCGGCCCGACCGGTCTTGCCTTCGCCGGGGTGAGCGACAAGCTCGTGATGGCGATGCGGATCATGGAAGAGAATGTGGAATTTCCGCTCTCCATGGATGAGGTTGCACATCGGGCCGGAGTGTCACGGCGCCAACTCGAACGCTTGTTTGCTGCTCATATCGAGGTGCCGCCAGTGCGGCACTATCTGCGGATACGCACAGACCATGCCAAGCGCCTGATCGAAGGGACGCGCTTGCCCATCATCGATATCGCCATGGCGTGCGGCTTCATATCCGCCTCGCACTTTGCAAAGTGCTTCCGGGCGTTCAACGGCATCTCGCCGCAACAATGTCGCGCGATGGTGCCAGCCTGGGTCGGGCCTGGCCTGGGGTAGGGCCCAGGCGGTTAGCCATGCCGGCGCTTGTGTCCGCTTGCCGTCAGCGGATCTGGAACCCATGCGCGAGCGGATCGCGATCGTCGACGAAGATCGGATTGTGGCCGATGATCTGCGCCCAGGCGTCGATGCTCGGCTTGATGCCCTTGAACGGACCGATGTTAGTTTCCACCTCGACGCGGCCCTTGAACACCGTGCCGATCAGGCTCTCCTGACGGAACGTCTCGCCGACCTTCAGGCGGCCCTTGCCATGCAGTTGCGCCATGCGCGCCGACGTTCCGGTGCCGCCCGGCGATCGGTCGATCGCCTTGTCGCCGTAAAACACCGCGCCGCGGCCGTCGCCATCGCCTGAAGGCCCGTCGCACCAGATGGCATGATGCACGCCGCGTATCCTGTCATCCTCCGGATGGATTGGATCGCAGTTAGGCGCCAGCGCGTCGCGCAGCCGCCGGCTGAGCTCGACGATGTCGCTGGCCGACATGCCGTCCAGACCGTGCCAGTTCTGTTGCGGCTCGACCACCGCGTAGAAATTGCCGCCATAGGCGATGTCGACGACGAGCCGGCCGAGACCAGGTAGATCGACGCCGACATCGGCGGCATGCAGGTAGCTCGCGACGTTGAACATGCGCACGCTTTCGACGAAGGCGCCCGGCTTGTCATACTCGATGTCGACCCTTCCTGCCGGCGTCTCGATCGAGAGCTTGCCCGGGACGCGCGGCGTGACGAGCCCTTCTTCGAGCGCCGCCGTCACCAGTCCGATCGTGCCGGCGCCGCACATGGGCAGGCAGCCGCTGACCTCGATGAAGATGACGGCGAAATCGCAGTCCTCGCGGTAGGCCGGATAGATGATGGCGCCCGACATGATGTCGTGTCCGCGCGGCTCGAACATCAGCGCTCGCCTGATCCAGTCATGCTCGCGCATGAACAACTCGCGCCGCTCGGCGATGGGGGCGTGCGGCAGCAAGGGGCCGCCGCCGGCGACGAGCCGGACCGGATTGCCGCAGGTGTGGGCGTCGATGCAAAAGAAGCTGCGGCGCATGATCGTTCTCATTTCCCATCAAGTGGACGTCGCCATCCGGGCCACGTCCTCACATGCCCCGCCAGGCTCATCCCTCGCGGCCAGCACGCAATTCCTGCAAACGGATCACCGTGTTGATGCCCATCCACGCGAACGGCTCGGGAGGAAGCCGCGCGGGCTGCGGTTGATCCGCATATTTGTCGAGCGTGTTCGACCGGGTGCCGGTCGCGAGATCCGCGGCCATGACGCCCGCGAGCGTGCTTTTGACGGTTCCAAGGCCGTTCTCGCAGCACGCCGAATAAAGGCCGTCATCGATCTCGCCGAAGGCCGGCACGTGGTTGCGGCTGAGGCAAAGCCGTCCGGCCCAGACATATTCGAACGGCACATCCTTGAGGTCCGGAAACCTGGCATCCAGAGAAGCACGCTGCTCGGCGGCGATGCCGGCCAGGCGCTTCTCGCTGACCCGAACGGGCCAGTCATAGGTGAACCGGGTCCGGATCACGATCCGCGAGAGCCCCTCGCTGGTTATCTTCCGGACCGTGGCGCCCATCGGATCGGCCGGCAGCAAGGCCCACCGGTCCTTGCCGGTCGACTTCGCGGTGAATGGGGCGGTCATCGATGCATAGGTGAAGATGTGCATCAGGCGGCCGCGGAAGTAACCGAAATCGTCGATATGGCCGTTGACGCCGAGGATGACTTTCGGCGCGGTGACGCTTCCGGTGCGCGACACCGCCTTCCAGGCTCCTCCGGCCCGGGTGAGCTTGAGCACCGGCGAGTGCTCGAAGATGTCTACTTTCGGTGCGAGCCCCGCCGCGAGCCCGCGGATATAGTCGGCGGGCTGGATCATCACGGCACCGCGCGTGTGGATGCCGCCGAGATAGTAGGACGACCCGGTAATTTCCCGCATGTCGCTCGCGTCGAGGAAGCGATGCCCTTCGCCGATCGCCTTGAGCGAGCGGCCGTAATTGGCATTGAGCGTCATGCCGCGCTCGGTCGCCGCGGCATTGATCTTGCCCGAAGGATCGAAGGTGCGCGCAGACATCCCGTATTCCGAGGCCGCCTCGGCGGCGAAAGCGATCGCGAAGCGGTTCTCGGCGATCTCCGCCTTTGTTTCGGCCTCACCGGCGACGGAATATTCGCCCGACGACAAATTGTGCGGGGTGTCGATCATATAGCCGGAATTCCGGCCGGCGGGGCCTTTGGCGACCTCCCCGGCTTCCAGCAGGACGATCCTGTCGCCGGGCCGAAGCTGGGCGAGGCGCCGTGCGGCGGAGAGGCCGGCAAAGCCGCCGCCGATGATCAGCCAGTCGGCCTTGATGTCGCCGTCGAGCGTGCGGACCGGGAAGCAGCGTCTGCTGATCGCCTCCCAGCCAGAGATTCCGGATTCAGCCGGAAGCCGCTTGACGACGAGATCGCTCACCGGACGGTCTCGTCGACCGAACGGTCCGAAACGTCGATCCAGACCGTCTTCAGTTCGCAGTAATTGTCATGCGCGAAGACCGACTTGTCGCGCCCGCCGAAGCCGGATTCCTTGTAGCCGCCGAACGGTGTCGTGGCGTCGCCTTCGCCGAAGCAGTTGACGGTGACGACACCCGCCCGGATCTCGCGGGAGAGCTTGATCGCCTTGCGCAGGCTCCCCGTGTAGACGGACGCGGTCAGGCCGTAATTCGTGTCGTTGGCGAGCGCGATCGCCTCGCCCAGCGAGTTGAACGTCGTCACCGACAGGATCGGCCCGAAAATTTCCTCCTGGAAGAGGCGGCTCGCAGGCGTGACGCCGTCGACGACGGTCGGCTCGATATAGGCGCCCTTATGCGTGGCGCCGCCATGGGCGACCAAGAGCTTTTCGGTCTTCACGTCGCCGAGGAAGGATTTCACCTTCTCGAAATGGGTCTTGCTGACCAGCACGCCGATGCGGTTTTCAGGGTCGAGCGGATCGCCGGTCTTCCATTCGCGCATGTAGGCGCCGATCCGCTGCAGCAGCTCGTCCTTGATCTTGGCGTCGACGATGAGCCGCGAGGTGGCCGAGCAGTTCTCGCCCATGTTCCAGAACGCGCCGTTGACCACCTGTTCGGCGACGAGGTCGAGGTCTTCGGCGTCGTCGAGAACCACGGCCGGGTTCTTGCCGCCGCATTCCAGCACGACGCGCTTGAGGTTGGAGTCGGCCGCGTAGCGCAGGAAACGGCGGCCGGTCGGCGTCGAGCCGGTGAATGCCACCATGTCGACGCCCATATGCATGCCGATCGGTTCGCCGACCTCCTTGCCGCCGCCCGGCACGATATTGAAGACGCCGGCCGGGATGCCGGCCTCATGGGCGAGCTCCGCGACACGTAGCGTGGTCAGCGTTGTCTCCTGGGCAGGTTTCACGATGACCGAGCATCCGGCCGCAAGCGCCGGGCCGATCTTCCAGGCCAGCATCAGCAGCGGAAAGTTCCACGGCAGGACGCAGCCGACGACGCCGACCGGTTCGCGCACGACCATGGTCAGCGCCTTCGAGCCAACGGGCGCGGTGTTGTCGTAGAGCTTGTCGATCAGCTCGGCATGCCAGCGGATGGTATGGATCGTGTCCGGCACATCGACGGTCTGGCATTCGCGGATCGGCTTGCCGCTGTCGAGGCTCTCCATGACCGCGAGTTCGTGGCGGTTGCGCTCCAGAAGCTTCGCAAACTTCAAAAGCACGGTCTTGCGCTCGCCGGGCGCGAGATGCTGCCAGCGGCCGTCGTCGAAGGCCTCCCTGGCCTTGGCCACGGCGAAGTCGACATCGCTGGCGTCGCAAGCCGCGATGTCGGCAAGCACCTCGCCGGTCGCCGGATTGGTCGTTCTGAAGGTCTTGCCGGAATTCGCCGGGCGGAAGGCTCCGTCGATGAAGGCATTGGCCGGGAATTGAATCTCGGCGGCGAGCGCCTTGTATTCGGCGGCGGTCAAAGGCTCATGCATTGGTTTGCTCCCGACGTGATCTGGGCGACCGTCCGCTTCAGCGTGGCGACGACAGTCTGGAGGGATCGCTTTTCTTCCGAATTGAGAGGCCGCAGCGGAGCGCGCACGCCGCCTGCCTTCAGGCCGATCAACTCGCATCCATGCTTGATCGACTGGACGAACTTGCCGCATTCGAGAAAGTCCATCAGCGGCAGCATCGCGCTCATGATGGCGCGGCCCTTGTCGAAGTTCTTTTCGAGCACGCAGGCCTCGTAGAGCGCGACGTGCTCGCGCGGCAGGAAGTTCGAGCCGGCGCAGACCCAGCTCCTGGCGCCCCAGGCGAAGAATTCCAGCGCCTGGTCGTCCCAGCCGCAGGAAAGCGAGATGTGCGGGAACTTGCGGGCAAGCCGGTGCAAATTGCCCATTTCGCCGGAGCTTTCCTTGATGGCGACGACGTTGCGGGATTTGCCGACGCGGGAGAAATACTCCTCGCCCATCATCACGCCCATGCGGGCCGGATAGTTGTAGAGCATGATGGGAAGGTTGGCCGCGCGGTCGACGGTGAGCGCATGAACCGCGTTCTCGCGCTCCGTCGGCAAGGCATATGGCGGCGACGAGACGAGGATCGCGTCGGCGCCGATCTCCTTTGCCGCCTTGGCGTACTCGACCGAATCTTCGGTCCTGGTAGCGCCTGTGCCGATGACCAGCGGAAGGCGGGTGCCGATCACCTGCTTGGCGTAAGCACCGAGCTCGAAGCGCTCCTGGGCGCTTTGGGCATAATATTCACCGGTCGATCCACCAACGATGATGCCGTGCACCTTGGCTTCGATGAGCGACTCCAGAACATCCGCGAAAGCGGCGTCGTCGATCCGCCCGTCGGGGCCGAGCGGCGTGATCGCCGGTGTATAGATGCCTTCGAATTTCAAGATAATTCTCCATCAATGGAGTGGCGATTTCGATCAATAGGCTGTTCGGCAAAACAGGGGCGTTTGCGAACGCTCGCGTCGTCGCTTTCCGAGAACGCAATTGCGTACCTCACGCGACGGCCCCGGATGAAAGAGCCGCCGTGATCTGCCGCAGCGAAATCAATCCGAGCGGCCGGCCGCCGTCGCCTGTGACGAAGGCTGAATCATAGGAGGAGTTCGTCAGTTCCTTGGCAGCGGTCTCGAGCGTCAAGCCGGACTTCAGCTTCGGCAGCGATCTGCTCTCGGATTGCAGGAGGGATTCCATGATGGCATCGACCTTGATGAAGCGGCCGCGATTGACGTCCTTGACAAACCGCTCGATGTAATCGTCCGCAGGGCGCAACAGGATGTCCTGGCTATCGCCCTGCTGGATGATCGAGCCATCGCGCAAGATGACGATCTGGTCGCCGAGCCTCAGCGCCTCATCGAGATCGTGGGTGATGAAGACGATGGTCTTTTCCAACTCGGTCTGCAGTTCGAGAAGCATGGTCTGCATGTCGGTCCGGATCAGCGGATCGAGAGCCGAGTAGGCTTCGTCCATCAGCAGGATCGAGGCATTGTTGCTCAGCGCGCGCGCAAGTCCGACGCGCTGTTGCATGCCGCCAGACAGTTCGTTCGGATAGCGCGTCTCGAAGCCGGAAAGCCCCACGCGATCGATCCAGCCCATGGCCGTATCGCGGCTCTTGGCCGCTTCGACACCGCGCACCTCCAGGCCGAACGTTACGTTGTCGATGACGGTCCTGTGCGGCAGGAGTCCAAACCTCTGGAACACCATCGCTGTGTGATTGCGTCGGAACTCCCGCAGCTCCAGCTCGGACATATCGAGGACGTTACGCCCATCGATCATGATCGAGCCGGACGTCGGCTCGATAAGGCGGTTGATGTGCCGGATCAGCGTCGACTTGCCCGAGCCCGACAGCCCCATGACGACCTGGATCTTTCCGGCCGGCATGGAGATGTTGATATTATTCAAACCCAGGATTTGTCCGTGCACCTTTGCCAGTTCGGCCTTGGTCATGCCGCTGCGGACCGCGTCGACATGTTGCGCCGGCGACTTTCCGAATATCTTGTAGAGGTCACGGATTTCGATTGACGCGTTGTTGCTAGTCATGTGCTGCACCCCGGTGCTTCTGCAGGCGATGCCCATAGGCCTGGCTGATGCGGTCGAAAATGATCGCGATGCCGACGATGGCAAAGCCGTTGAAGATGCCTTGCGTGAAGTACTGGTTGGCGATGGCTTGCAGAACGTTGAGGCCGAGCCCCTGCACGCCGATCATCGAGGCGATGACCACCATGCCGAGCGCCATCATGATCGTCTGGTTTATGCCGGCCATGATTGTCGGCATGGCGAGCGGGATCTGCACTTTCCAGAGCTTTTGCGAGCGCGAGCAGCCATAGGCGTCAGCGGCCTCCAGGACCTCCTTGTCGACCAGGCAGATGCCAAGGTCGGTGAGGCGGATGATCGGCGGGATGGCGTAGATCACCACCGCGATGAACCCCGGCACACGGCCTATGCCGAGCAGCATGACGACCGGAATGAGATAGACGAAAGGTGGCATCGTCTGCATGACGTCGAGCACCGTCTGCATGACCCCGCCAACGCGCTTGTAGCGGTTCATCAGGATGCCGAGCGGGATGCCGATGGCGATGGCGAAGATGGTCGAGGTGAAGACAAGCGAAATCGTCTTCATCGCATCTTGCCACAGGCCAAGAAGGCCGATGGCGATGAGCGTACCGACGACGGCGGCGACCACGGCCCAGCGCCGTGCCGCAAACCAGGCGATGACGGCCAGGGCGATCACGACCAGGGGCCAAGGCGCGTTCGAGATGGTGCTTTCGAAGAAGATGAGGACGCGCTGCAGCGGATAGAAGAAATCCTCGATCGATTGACCGTAGCCGCGCGTCAGCGCTTTCAAAGCGCCGTCGATGGCCCGCTTGACCGCAAGCAGGAACTCAGGGTCGAGTTGAGGGAATCTGAAAAGCCAATCCATGTCGCGATGCCCTATTGTGAGTGCGCCATAGGCGACACATTGCCGGCCACGGGCGGAGAGCAGGGAACGAAGGCTACGCCGACAGACCGAGCCGCATCGGAGGCCTTGAGAATCCTCAAAGCCTCCACTTTGCTCGGTTGCCGGATTTAGAGCGCGGCCTTGACCTTTTCGGCGACGTCAGCCGGGACCCACTTGGTCCAGACTTCCGGCATGTTCTTGATGAACCACTTGGCGCCGTCCTCGCCGTTGGCCTGGTTGTCGGTCATCCACAGCATCACCTTGCCGACTTCGGCCTGGGTCCAGCTGCGCTTGGCGAAATAGTCCTTGACCGGACCGACGTCGCCACGCGAGGTGAACTTGCTGCTGGCCAGCGTCACCATCTCAGCCTGTTTCCAGTAGTTCGGCTTCGGATCGGGGCAGTCCTGCTTGGAGGTGCAACGCGCCCACTCGGCATCGTCGTGAGCCATTTCGAGGCGCACCATTGGATACTTCACCAGCAGCGATGTCGGCGCCCAATATTGCGCGAGAAATCCCTGCTTCTGTTCATAGGCCTTGGAGATCACGCCATCGAGCGCTGCAGCCGAGCCCGTTGGGACCAGCTCGAAGCCCTTCTTGTCACCCTCGATGGCCTTATAGAGCTGCGCCGTCACGACCGTGTCGCCCCAGCCCTGTGGCCCCTGGATAACGCCACCCTTGGAAGGGTCTTCCGGAGCCGGGAACAGCTCAGGATGCTTCATGGCGTCGTCGACGGTCTTGATGTCGGGATGCGCGTCAGCGACGTATTTGGGAATGTACCAGCCGGAAACCTGTCCGTCGCTGATCGCGGTCCCGATCTGGCTGATCCGCCCCTCGGCGGCGCCCTTGGTATAGACGTCACCAAGCAGGCTTGGCGTCGATTCCGAAGAGATATCCGGCTGGCCCTTCTCGATCATCGCGGTGATCGTCGGCACGGTGTCGCCAGCAACCGTCGTGGCGTTGCAGCCATAGCCGTTCTTCAGGATGAACTGGTCAACATTGGACATGGCCTCGGCCGACTGCCAGCTGAAGACCGCCAAAGTAATGTCGCCGCAGGCTGCGTTTGCGGCTCCGGCGCTCAGCAGAGCCCCAAGGGCAACGGCGGGAAAGAGCAATCGTCTCATTGTGTTCTCCTCACTTTTTCGCGTGGCTTATTGATGAACCGACACCGAACCCACGCCGCCCGGCGAAACTGAGCCTGCGACTAGCAGGTGATGCAAAACGGCGGTCTCATCGTCTCCCCATTGCTCGGTAGATCGCGATGTCCCCGCCTGCTTCTGGCTGCGGAGGCGCCACTGAGGCCTTCGGCCGACACTTCGTGCGGCAGATCGATAATGAAACCGGAGTTGCGGCCTGCAGGTCCGGCGCATTCGATGGGGCGCAAAATTGCACACGGCCGCGCCGGAGTCAACGAATTGTATTATCTGCGTACACAGATTTTATAATCAGATAACACATAGCGGCCGGAAGATCGTTACCGGGCGCGTCGTTTTCTGTCGTCTCGCACGCCTCTTCCAGGGGCTTGTCGTGCCGTCCTTGCGCTCGTCGCTCGCAGCTCACACTGGCTGGCGCCGCAGCTCTATCATTTTCAGGGGGATCATCCGGATATCAGGATCAGGGTCGTAGCCACCGACAGGGGCATCGAACCCGATCAGGACATAATGGTCACCGTCTGAGTCCGGCCTCGAGACTTTCAGGACCCCAACAGCTGGTTCGTCTGCGACGAAGTGATCTTCCCGGTCTGCTCGCCAAGCTACCTTTCGGCTCATGCCGAGCTGCGCACGGTCGACGATCTCGGCCGTCACCGGTTGCTCCATTCGTCCGACGCCTACCGCAAGCGCATGGCTGGCCCGAATGGGTGGAATTGGCGGGAGGCGATAGCGCCGGGATCAAACCCCACATCGTCTTCTACGACCATCAGCTAACGCTGCAGGCGGCGCTTGCCGGCGAGGGGATCGCGCTGGGTTGGTCGCTGACGGCCCAGTATCTTCTCAGCAACAAGCTTCTCGTGCGGCCGCTGCGGTCGGAGATAAGAACCGACAGAGCCTTCTTCCTGCTGACGAATGATCGTACGGGCCAAGGCCGAAAATCGCCGAGCTTGTGGAAGATTTCGCTGCCGACACCGGGCCCGGCAGCAGGCGTTCTTCCTATCCCGGCCGCAGTCGCTTTCCTAAGCGGCCGTCAGTTATCGCCGACCAGCGCGTCCGCCTTCATGCCCTGGGGCGCGATGAACATTTCCATGTTCTCGCGCGACAGTTCCCAGTGCTCGAACACGAGGTCGACGACGGCGTCCTCCTCATGCGCGCCGATGGCCGAGATGAAGCCGTCATGATGTTCGACCGCCGTCTGCAGCCGCTTGCGCATGTCGTCATTGCGTGGGCGGAAGAAGGTATGGCCGATGCGGGCGTGGTCGATCAGCAACCTGCCGAGGCTGGGCTGAAGATAGGCGTTCGCAGACATCTCACCGATGATCTCGTGAAACCTGTTGTTCTCGACCACCATGGAAAGCGCGTCGCCTGACTTGCTGGCGGCACGAAAACGCTCCTGCGTGTCCTTCAGGTCTACCATCTGCGAAGCCTTGAAATTCTGCACCGCCAGCCGGCCGATGGCGGCGTAGACCATGGGGGCAACCAGGAAGAATTGCCGAAGGGTCGAATGGTTCATCGGAACGACCCTGGCGCCCCGGTTCGCGCGGATTTCGATATAACCTTCGCCCTCCAGCCGGCGGAAGATTTCCCTGACCGGGGTTCGCGACAGGCCATAGCGCTCGCTCAGCGCCACCTCGTCCAGATCCTCGTCAGGATCGAGTTCCATTGTCAGGATGCGACGCTTCAGATCGTCATAGAGACTGCCCTTGCTTCCCTTCATGGCGCACCTTCGGAATCATCCTTGCCAACATATCTGGCACGGTTGGAAGAGTCGCATGCGCTTGCAAGTGAGTCAACGGATTGTATTTTCTTGGTACACAATATAAGACCGGATGGATCGGTGGCTCAATGACAGCCCGGACGGCGATCTTGTCTGAATGAGCTCCGGATAACGCAAGGGACAGGTCCGCAAAGCATGGCCAAGAAGTTTGCGTTTCTCCTGGTGCGCGATTTCACTTTGTCGCCGCTGTCGCTTTTCATCGACACGCTGCGTTTGGCCGGCGACGAGGGCGATCGCAGCCGCAGGGTGGAGTTCGACTGGCAGATCGTCGGCGAGCGCGGCCTGCCGATCCGGGCGAGCTGCGGCGTCGAATTGCTGCCGACCAAGGCGATCGGCAATCCGGAGGATTTCGACAACGTCGTCGTGGTCGGCGGCCTGCTCGACACCAACCGCAATCTCAGCGCTGAAAAGGAGGCCTTCCTTCTGCGGGCCGCCGACAAGGGCGTGCCGATAACCGCGCTGTGCACGGGAAGCTTCGTGCTGGCCCGCTACGGCTTGCTGGACGGCTACAGTGCCGCCGTCAGCTGGTTCCACATCAAGGATTTTCGCGCCGAATTCCCCGATGTGAATGCGCATGCCGACAGCCTCTATTCCGTCGACCGCGGCCGCGCGACATGTGCCGGCGGCACCGGCGCGGCAGACCTCGCCGGTTATTTCGTGTCGCAATTCATCGGTCAGAAGGCGGCGGAAAAGGCCGCCAAGATCCTCGTGCTCGATCGCATCCGCAACATCCGGGACGTGCAGCCCGTCGGCGACCTGTTTCCCGAAGCGTCGAGCCGTGCGGTGAAACGGGCCTTGCTGCTGATGGAAAGCAGCCTGCAGGAAAAGATATCGGTCACCGAGATCGCAAGCCGGTTGAATTGCTCCCGGCGCCAGCTCGAGCGTCTTTTCGCGACCGAGCTGGGCACAAGCCCGATGGCCGCGTACCTGGCGCTCCGGGTTCACTACGCCAAGTCGCTGCTGGAAGGCAGCGACCTGCAGATAGGCGACATCGCCTACAGGTGCGGCTTCGAAAATGCCGGGCACTTCAGCCGGGTATTTCGCCAGCACACCGGCATCACGCCGACCCACCTCAGGCATCCGGGCCGCTTGGCTGCTCAAGCGGCGAAGCAGTGAATTCCTTAAGGCCGATGCGAACAGGGGCTTGGTAGGCTACGAAATTCGCTGCCCGTTCTCGTCCAGCAAAACACAGCCGCTCGGATCGAATCCGACCTCGATTGTCTCGCCCTCCCGGACGATGCGGCCGTTGATCGGCGCGTTGGCGCGGATGCTCGTCTTGCCGCCAATATCGATCTCGTAGATGGCGCTGCCGCCGAGATAGGAGGTCGAGACGACCCGGCCGGAGAGCCGGTTGGCGCCGGCTGCAGGACCGACCGACAGTTTCTGCGACCGGACCACCACGGTGACCTTGCTGCCCGGCGCCAGCGGCCGCGGCGACGTTACATGGACGGTCTGGCCGGCGGCAAGCGTCACCGCTATCTGCCCGTCGGATCTGCTGACAGTGCCGGCAAGCATGTTGGCCTTGCCGAGGAAATCGGCGACGAAGGCGGTGGCGGGCCGCTCATAGACTTCCTCCGGCGTGCCGATCTGCTCGACCGAGCCGGCGTTCATCACCACGATGCGGTCCGACATGGAGAGCGCTTCTTCCTGGTCGTGGGTGACGAAGATGGCGGTGATGCCGGTTGCCTTCTGGATCTTCTTGATCTCGACGCGCATCTCCTCGCGCATGTTGGCGTCGAGCGCCGACAGCGGCTCGTCGAGCAGCAGCACCTGCGGTTCGAAGACGATGGCCCGCGCCAGCGCGATGCGCTGCTGCTGCCCGCCCGACAATTGCGAGGGCAGCTTCTTCTCGCTGCCCGGCAGCCGCACCATGTCGAGCGCCTGGCCGACCCTGCGCGCGATCTCGGGCTTCGGCACGTTGCGATACTTCAGGCCGAAGGCGACATTGTCGAACACGCTCTTGTGCGGGAACAGCGCGTAGCTCTGGAATACCAGGCCGATGTTGCGCTTGTAGATCGGCACGTCGTCGACCCGTCGCCCGTCGATCATGATCTGGCCGCCAGAAATATCGACCAGCCCGGCGATGGAGCGCAGGATCGTCGTCTTGCCGCAGCCCGACGGCCCGAGCAGCGTGACGAAGCTGCCCTTGCGGATCGACAGCGAGAAGTCGCGAACCGCGACGAACTTGCCATAGGCGATGTCGATGTCGCGGAACTCGACCGCCGGCTGCTCCGCATCCATGTTGGGAGCGGTGCCGGGTGCCCCGGCCGAGACCGGCCGGGGGCTGAGTGACGCTTGGCTTCTGTCAGGCACCTTTCGCGATCCTGTCCCATTGTTTGGTCCAGGCGTCCTCGTTGGTCGCCCAGTAGACCGGATCGGCGAAGGTCAGCGCCTTCATCGAGCCGGTCTTGTCGAAAGCCGGCAGCTTCTCGATCTTCTCGGTGAGCTTCACCTTGGTCGGGTCGAGCGACGGCGGGTAGCTCTGGCCCTCGGCCACCGCGATGGAGGTGGCCGGATCGAGCATGAAGTTGATCAGCTCTTCGCATTCGGTCATCGGCGAGCCTTTCAGGATCAGCATGTCCTCCATCCAGGCATAGGAGCCAGCAGGATCGAGATAGCCGATCGGATGGCCCTGATCCTGCAGGGCGGCGACGCGGCCCGACCAGGCGTCGGTCACCACGATCTCGCCCTTGGACAACAGGTCCATCAGTTCCGCGCCGGAGCTCCAGAATTTTTTGGCGAGGTCGCGCGTCTCGCGCACCTTGGCCCAGATCGTGTCCATGTCCTTGATGTTGTTGGGATCCTGTCCGGTGGCCAAAGCCGCGTACCAGACGCGCGTGGTCATGTCGGCATAGCCGCCGACCTTGCCGGCGTATTTCTTGTCGAGCAGCAGGCCGGCACCCTTTTCCTTCGCCTCCTCGGGCGAGATCACCTTGGTGTTGTAGGCGATGCCGGTGGTGCCGTAGTCGTAGGGCACCGCCGAGAGCTTTGGCGTCAGCTTGCGGAACGGCTCGATCATCGGCTGCAGCACATTCGCCATGTTGGGAATGTTGGCCTCGTTGATCTCCGAGTTCATGCCGGCATTGACGTATTTGATGTAGTAGTTGACGCCGGACGAATGCACGATCTGGAAGTCGCCGGGCTTCGCCGTCTTGATCTTGGTGATGATCTCGTTCTCGTCGCCGAACGTGCCCTGGACCACCTTGATCTTGGTCTTGGCCATGTAGGGCTGGAAGGCGTATTTGTCGATCGCCTCCTGCACGGTTCCGCCCCAGCCGTCGAAGCGCACCTGCTCGACCGCGGCGAGCGCGCGGCTCATCCACGGCATGGAGAGGCCGGCCGAGGCCGCGGCGGCGGCGGTCAGGCTCAGAAAGGTGCGGCGGCTCAAATCGCCGTTCACGTAGCGGTCATGCAGCCGTTCCAGCCGCTTGGTGTTGGATAGTTTCATTTTGCTTCCTCCTTTGGTTCGCCTCGTCTTCTCAATTTTGTCAGGCTTTGCATGAGAACGCCGCCGATCAGCGGGATGCCGACGGTCACCAGGATCATGACCGTGCCCAGCGCATTGATCTCCGGGCTTATCGAAATCTTCAGCATCGAAAGGATTTGGGTGGGCATGGTCTCGACGCCGGCCGGCCGCCAAAACAGGCTTGCCGAGGTGTTGTCGAACGAGATGGTGAAGGCGAGCAGCGCGCCCGCCACCACCGCCGGGATGAGCAGCGGCAGCGTGATCTCGCGGAAGGACGAGAAGCGCGAGGCGCCGAGCGAAAGCGCGGCCTCCTCATAGACGCGCCGGATGCCCACCATGCGTGCCTGGGTGATCAGCACCACATAGGGCACGGCGAGCAGAATATGGCCGAGCACCAGGAGGAGCAACGTCCGCGGCTGGTCGACCGCCTTGATCAGCACCAGGAGGCCGACGCCCAGAATGGTTTCGGGCACCAGCGCCGGCAGGATCACCAGCGTGCTCAGCGCCTGCTTGCCGGGGAAGTCGAAACGCACCAGCGCGAACGAGGTGACGACGCCGATCGCCGTGGTGGCGGCCGCGGTGACCAGAGCGATCCACAGCGACGTCCGGAACGCGGCCAGCACCGCCTCATTGGCCATCAGCTTGCCGTACCATTGCAGCGAAAAGCCGGTCATCGGGAAGCCGCCGAACATCGAGGCGTTGAACGACAGGATGACGGTCGCCGCAATCGGCGCGAACATGAAGATGTAGACGCAGAGCGTGACGAAGCCGGTCAGCCGCCAGGCCCATCTGCCTTCCTGTTTCCGGCGTGCAGGCTTCATCCGCCCAATCCCCTCATCCTCCAAGGCCTTTGACGATCTGCGACATGCCCATGTAGCGGGTGTAGATGGCGGCGAAGAAACCGAGCACGACGAACAGCACGATCGAAAGCGTGGCGCCCATCGGCCAGTTCAGCTCGCTCATGATGGTGTCGTAGATCAGATTGCCGAACAGCGCGTCGCGGCCCGAGCCCAGAAGCTGCGGCGTCACATAGCTGCCGGCGGCGAGCACGAAGCAGAGCAGCAGGCCGGCCGCGAGGCCGGGCAACGAAAGCGGCAGCGTCACCTCGCGAAACGCTTGCGCGCTGGTGCAGCCCATCGAGCGGGCTGCCGCAATCAGCGTGCGGTCGATGCTTTCCAGGCTGACATAGACGTTGAGGATCATGTAGGGCAGCAGGAAATGCAGCAGCCCCATGATCACCGCGCCCTCGGTGTAGAGCATCGGCAGCGGCTCGCTGACAATGCCCAACTTTATGAGCGCCACGTTGATGACGCCCTGTTCGCCGAGAATGTTGATCCAGGAAAAGGTGCGGATGGTGAAGCTGATCCAGAACGGCACGATGAGCAGGAGAAGCAGCAGCCACTTGTGCTTGAAGCTCGTCGCCCAGATGAAATAGGCCGGAAAATAGCCGAGCACGCCGCAGAGCAGCGCGGTGACGGCGCCGACCCGCAGCGTCTTCAACAGGAAGCCGTGATAGTAGCTGTCGGTGAGGAATTCGTGCCAGTTCGCGGTTGTCAGCGCGCTGGTTTCCACGCCGGCGGTGACGAAGGTGAAGAAGGTGTAGACCGACATCACGGCGATCGGCAGCACCAGGAAGAAGATCAAGAGCAGCAGCACCGGCGCGATCAGCATCCAGGCCAGCCGTGGATCATACAAGGTCCATCGATTTTTCATGCGCACCCGAAGGTCCGCGCTTTCTTTGAAGCGCTTCTTGTTCCCGCGGGTCAGATTGGGTGATTGGGCGCGCGATGTCTACAGGCGGCGATTGAGCCAGAGAGCCTCCGACTGTTGGCGATGGCGTCGTGCCTCCACGCAAACAGTCCAGGCAAGCAAGGAAAAGGGCCCGACATCGGGCCCTTCGCATTCTACCGGACACTCGGTGCGGCTGGATCAGGTGGCGCCAATTGGCGGAGGGAATGACCCGCTTGGCCCGCCCCCTTATTTCAGCCCGATGGTCATGCCGCTGAGATCGGCATTGATCTGCAGGCCTACCTGCCGGCCTGTGAGCTGGAGTTCGGCGCCCTTGTCGTTGGTCATGACGATCACCTGAGCGCCTCTGCCGAGCGCCCCGCCGCCGCCCGCCGCGCCGTACACTCCCGCCACGTCGCGGGCGCGGCGAATGTGGCGCACCGTGCCTTTGAAATAGGTCTTGGAAGCCCCGAAGGCGAGGCCGCCCGAGATGCCGCCGATCGAGATGGGATAGTTGCGACCACGGAAGGTCAGCGTGCCTTCGCCGCCGGCGCCGCCGATGAAGAAGGCCGCCTTATAGATGGAGAAGCGGATCGTGCCGCTGTCGGCGTGAGCTGCGCTGGCAAAGCTCACGCCGACAGCGGCGATGACCGCAATCGCGGCTGAACGAATTCTGGACATGGTGAGACTCCTCGAAAGCGCCGATTGCCCAACCGGCAGGGCACGTCAGCGTTGTATCAAACGATAGCTGAACAGTCTCGCAGGTCTTTTGGTTCCAAGGCTCGCGGATTGAATCGGGTTGCGGGAGGATGCCACGCAAGCAGGCGGCGTGGCGTCGTCCGGCTATCTCCGTCATCCGCCTCGGCCCGGTCGGTGCCTCCTCCACGCGCTGCGGCCTCAGGCGCCCAATTCTTGCCTGTGCGCCTTGACGAGGTCGGCCATGCTGTCGAAGCGGAAATCCACATTTGGCATATCGCCGGGGTGCATCGTGGCGCCGAAGCCCTGGTCGGCATGACGGCGATAGATCCAGCACGATGCCAGGCCGACGCGATTGGCGGGAGCGTGATCATGGAACATGCTTTCGGCCGTGTGCAGGACTTGGCTTTTCTCCACCCCGATCGTCGCCAGCTTTTCGAGCATATAGTCGAAGTTGCGGGCGGAGGGCTTGTAGGAGCCGATGTCCTCTGCCGTGTATATCGCGTCGAAGTCGACGCCGAGCTTCTTGTTGCTGAACGAAAAGCTCTTGTTGTCGACGTTGGAAAGGATGATCAGCTTGTAGTGCTGCTTGAGATACCGCAAGGCTTCCGCCGAGTCGGCAAAGGCCGGCCAATCCTTCACGCTTTCGCCATAGGCCGTGCATTCCTCCGCGGTGGCGACGACGCCCCATTCCTCGGCAAGCCGCTTGTAGACGATCGGCAGAAGGTCGCGGTAGCGTCTTGCCGGAGTCCAGTTCTGCTGGCTGGATTCGTGCCGGGCATGCGCCTCGAGGATGTCGTCGCGGCTCAAACGGCGGCCGGCGCGCTCTGTCAGCGGCTTCAGGCCCTCGATCATGCCGGATTCCCAGTCGATGAGCGTGCCGTAGCAGTCGAAGGTCAGGGCCTTGAAATCGGTCAGCTTCATGGAATTGCACTCCTTGTTGGTGTCGCGTGATTATCCGGCAGGCTGCTCGCATGAGCTCAGACGCGCCTTGTCCTTCGATGCAGCGCTCCTCGATGAGGTCAGCCAGACACCGAACAGGGTCACCGCCAGGCCGAGGAACATCGCTCTCGATAGCGGTTCGCCGAAGATCAGCCACGCCCAGAGCATCGTCACCGGCGGGCTGAGATAGACCACGCTGCTGACCTGTGCGGCGGTGTAGTGGCGCAGGCTCATATAGTAGACGCCGTAGCAGAAGAAGGTCGAGAACAGCACCAGCCACGCCATGCCGAACTGGAAACGCCCGTCGAGCGGCGGTGTCAGGCCGCCGTTCCATTCCGCGCAGGCGGCAAAGAGGATCGCCGCCGTCAGGCATTGAATGCACAAGCTCTGATGGATGGGCATATCGATCGTCCTGATCCGCTTCTGCACCACGGTCGCCAGGGCGAACACCAGCATGGAAGCGACGGTGAGGACATAGGCCCAGACCGGTGCTTTGCCGAGACTGAGGCTGTCCAGGGAGACGATAAGGACGCCGCTCGCGCCCAGGGCCGTTCCGATCCATTGCCTTGCGCTCAGCCGGTGGCCGAGAATGGGCTGCGACAGCGCCGCGATGGCGAGAGGCACAAGATCGGAGATCAGCGCGACGAGGCCGGTCGGAACGCGCTGGCCGATGGCAAGGGCGAACCCGCCCAGATAGAGGAACATCGTCGCCACGCCGAACGCCATTTGCTGCGCCAAGGCGCGCCCGCTGATGCGCTGTCCGATCAGCAGAGCAAATGGCAGCAGGATCAGTCCGGACAAAAAAGTCCGCCAGAACAGGACCAGCATGACGTCGGCGTTCTCGCTGGCGTAGCGGATGCCGACGAAGCCGGAGCTCCAGCTTAGGACCAGGGCTGCCGCCACGGTCGGCCATACGAGCGAATGGGCCTTGTTTTTAGGGAGCGTCATGGCGGCCTTGTTCGAACGGTGCGCCGTGTTCCTGAAGCGGATCACCAGCGCTGTCTGGCGCAGACTTATGGCCGCACACTCGCTGCCTTGCACATGACAAATTTCGATAGGCTCATGAAACAGCCAGGAATAAGGACATAAGAATTTGCCCGAAAACCCGCTCTGTGCCAAAGGTTTGGCGCGGTGCTTTCATTGCGAGCGAGGATTGTCATGGCCGGAATTATGAGCCGTCGCCTGGATGTCGATGCCCTGCGGGCGCTGGTCGCGATCGAGAAACACGGCGGTGTCACCCGTGCGGCCGAAGTTCTTGGCTTGTCGCAATCGGCCGTCAGCCACAAGATGAGGCGGCTGGAAGCGAGCCTCGACTGCGAAATCCTCAGCCGGAAGCCAAACGCGCCTCTGTTCACCACGGCCGGGCACGATCTCCTGGCTTATGCGCGGCGCATCTTGGGTATTCATGACGAGGCGGTACTGAGCCTCTCGAAAAGCACGCTGCAAGGCAAGATCGCGCTGGGAATGACCGAGGATACGACCTGCACGGATCTCTCACGCATTCTTGGCCGGTTCCGTAGGCTTCATCCCGAGGTGAGCGTCCGTACGCAAGTGCGCATGAGCCTCGTCTTGCGGGAGCAGCTCAGCCAGGGGGTCCTTGACGCCGCGATCGTCCAGCTGTTCCAGCACGAGGTTCGCCCCGCCGACATCGTCCTCTACCGCGAGACGCTGCACTGGGTGAAGTCGCCGGATCTGGTCCTGTCGAAGGAAAAGCCGATCCCGTTCCTGTCCTTCGACGAGAACTGCTTCTATCGGCGCTGGGGTCTCGATCTTGGGCAGGACGAGGGCACGGTGTTCGAGACCGTGTTCGAATGCTCCAGCGCAGCCGGTATCATCGCCGGCGTGACCTCCGGGCTCGGCGTCGCGCTCTTGAGCCAGCGGCACCTGCAACCCGGCATGGAGATCGTCGACAAACACTTCCCCAAACCGCCGGACCTGGCCTATGTGATCAGGCGCGCGCGCAACTCCCGAAATCCCGCGCTGGAGACTTTGGTCAGGGAGATCGAAGCCGAAGTCAAACGCTACGGGGCGCTTCAGATCGCCGTTTGAAACCGTCGTGCTGGCCAGGAGCGCGACAAGGCCGTCACAGATCACGCAGCGGCGCGATTCACCGGTATCCTGAAAAGAAGGCTGGAATGGAATATTAGCATGGCGAAGCTCGTCTTCGGAATGAATCAGTCACTGGACGGCTATGTCGACCACGAGGCATTTGCGCCCGATCCCGCGCTGTTTCGTCACTGGATAGAGCAAGTGCGCGGCCTGACGGGCAGCGTGTACGGTCGTCGCATGTACGAGGTGATGCGCTACTGGGACGAAGACTGTTCTGAGTGGACCCCTGAGCTCCGCGAATTCGCGACGGCGTGGCGGAGCCAGCCGAAGTGGGTCGTGTCGAGCACGTTGCTGTCGGTTGGCCCCAACGCCACGCTTGTCGAAGGTGGCCTGGCGGAGGTGATACGTGACCTGAAGGCTCGGCTCGCTGGAGAGATCGCCGTTTCCGGGCCGGACCTGGCGCGAAGCCTGACCGACCTCGGGCTTATCGATGAGTATGGTCTCTACATCCATCCCGTCGTGCTTGGTCACGGAAAGCCATTCTTCGCCGGCCCCCGGCCGCGGCTCCGGCTCGTGGCCAGTGATTTGATCGGGGAGGAAGCGATCAGGTTGACTTATGTTCCGGCGTAGGCACGCAACTCCCCGACGGACGGGCGCGTCGGGCGGAGCGCCCGCTCACCTCTCCGCAAACGCGCGGGCGAACGAATCCACCATCGGCCGCGCCAGATACTCGAAGAAGGTCCGGTCGCCGGTGTTGATGAAGGCTTCGACCGGCGTTCCCGGATAGAGTTGCTCCGGCTTGACGCCGGGCGGGAGCGCGTCGGCGATCTTCAGCTTGGCGCGGAAATAGGGTTCGTGGGTAGCCTGGTCGATCAGCCGGTCGGCCGAGATCTGCGTCACGGTCGCCGATACCTCTGGCGTCAGCCGCGTGTTGAGCGCCGACAGCCTGAGCTTCGCCGGCTGGCCGACGCGCACCTGATCGACGTCTTTCGGCCGCAGCTTGGCATCGACGTTGAGGCCCGATGCGGTGGGCAGGATCTCCATGATCTTTTCGCCGGGCGCGATCACGCTGCCTTTCGAATTATAGGTGGAGGACACCACGATGCCCGCCGACGGCGCCTTGATCGTCGTGCGCTGAAGCACCGCTTCGGCTGCCCTGATCTGCTCCTCGATGTCGGCGAGGTTGGTGCGGACCTCGTCGAGCTTGGTCAGCGCTTCCTCCACGCGCTGCGTGGTCAGCCGCTCGACCTGCACCTGCGCCTCGACGATCTGGCTGTTGGCCCCGGCAAGATTGGCCTCCAGCGCGCCGGCCTGGCCGACCAGATCGGCTTCCGAGCGCAGCAACTGCGAATATTCGGTGCGGTTGGTGAGGCCCTTGTCGAGCAGGCCTGTCTTGATGCCGAGCTCCTTCTTCACGACATCGGCCTGCTGCTGGATGGCGAGCTTCTGGGCGTTCAAGCCCACGACCGACTCGCGATGCATGGCGACCCGCTGCGCCATGATCGATTGCTCCGACCGGAACCGGGCGAGCCTGGCGTCGAACTCCTTCTGCTGCTCGCGGATGAGGTTTTGGAAATCCTGCTGGAACGGCGCCGGCGCTGCCTCGGTGATCGGCGCGAGCCTGTCCAGCCCGTCGCGCTCGGCCTCCAGCCGCGCCATGCTCGCCTTGAGCGCGATCGACTGCCTGGTCAGTCGGTTGAGCTCGGCTTGCGCCGCCGTCCGGTCGAGCAGGATGAGGTCCTGGCCCTGCTGCACGCGGTCGCCCTCGCGAACCAGCAGCTGCTGGATGATGCCGCCCTCGGGCTGCTGGATGAGGATGTTGCCGCCCGTCGCCGAGATCGTACCTTGCGTGATCACCGCGCCGGACAGCGGCGCGCTCACCGCCCAATAGCCGAAGCCGCCCGCGAAGATCGCGATTGCCGCATACCCTATGAAGGCCACGCGCCGGAAGTCGGTGCGCGGCTGTCCATCCCAGGTGAGGCTCTCGATCGTCATCGTCTAGGATCCGAAGCGGATGCCGTGCGTGCGGATCGTGGGCGCGAATGATCCGGTCACCACCGTGCCCTGCTGGGCGGCCGGGGCGTTGCCGGCGCCTCTATCGACAGTGGACCGCCGCAGCACCTCGACGCTCGGGCCGAAGGCCTCGATCACACCACCGCGCAGAACCATCACGCGGTCGCAGGCGGTGGCGATGGACGGGCGATGCGTGATCACGAGGATCGTGATGCCCGCCGCCCGCGCGGCGGCCAGCAGCGCTTCGAGCGCCGCCTCGCCGCTGCCGTCGAGATGGGAACTGGGCTCGTCGAGCACGAGAATCCGCGGGTTGCCGTAGAAGGCGCGCGCCAACCCGATCCTCTGCCGCTCGCCGCCCGAGAGCGTCCTGTCGGAAGGGCCGATCATCGTCTGGTAGCCGTCGCGCTGCGCCAGGATCAACTCATGCGCCTGGGCGCGCCTGGCGGCCTCGACGATCGCGGCGTCCTCGGCCTGCGCGTCGAAGCGGGCGACATTGTCGCCGATCGTGCCGGGAAAGAGCTCCACCTCCTGCGCCAGGTAGCCGATCTGTCGCCCCAGCTGTTTTTCGTCCCAGGTCCTGAGGTCGGCGCCGTCGATCCTCACTGCGCCCCCGGTCGGCTGCGCGGCACCGACAAGCAGCCGCGCCAGCGTCGATTTGCCGGCGCCGCTCGGCCCGACGATCGCCACCGCTTCGCCGGCGCCGATCTGGAAATTCAGCCGCTTGAGGATAGGTTCGGTGCCGGGCTGCGCGTTCGGTGCCATGAAGAAAACGTCCTGCACCGAAATCGCGCCTAAGGGATCGGGGAGCGCCAGTTTCCGCTTCTCGGCCGGGTGCGCAGCAAGCGCCGTCTCCAGCCGCTTCCAGGCCCGCTTTGCCTCGACGATCTGCCGCCAGGCGCCGATCAGCTGGTCGAGCGGCTGCAGCGCGCGCGACGACACCAGCGAGGAAGCGAAGATCATGCCCGCCGTCATCTGCCCCTCGAGCACCAGCCAGGCGCCGGCGCCGAGGATGGCCAGCTGCAGCATCATGCGCAGCGCCCGCGAGGCGCCGCTGAAGATCGCATTGGCGCTCGAGGAACGGTCGTAAAGCGTGAGCGCTGCCCCGACATGCCGTCCCCAGACCCGAGCGGCGTTCTCGACCATGCCCATGGCGCGCAGCGTTTCGGCATTGCGGGCAAAGACCTGTTCCGCATGGCTCGCCAACGCCGAGCGTTCCGCGGACATGGCATCGTTCCGGCCAATGGCGAGCTGGTTCGCGACGACAAGGACAAGCAGAAGCACCGCGCCGGCGACTGTCACCCAGAACAGCACCGGATGGATCAGATAGAGCAAGGCGAGGAAAACGGGCGCAAAGGGCAGGTCGAACAGCACCGCCACGCCGCGCGACCGGACGAAGGCGCAGACCGAGGCGAGATCACGCAGCGGCGACAGGCCGCCGGCATATTTGGGCGCCAGCGAGAGGGCGAATGTCCTTGCCCCGAGCTTCCTGTCGACGGCTGCCGCGACGCGCTGCGTGTAGACGGCGCGGATCGCGTCCAGCAGTCCGAGGAAAGCGAGCGCAAGAACCGCAATCGCCGACAGATAGACCAGCGTCTCGACGCTGGAGGAGGGCAGCACGCGGTCATAGACCTGCAGCAAATAAAGCGGGATCACCAGAAGCAGGATGTTGATCAGCAGCGAGAAAACGCCGACATCGGTGATGGCGCGCAGGAACACCGCCCGCAGGCTCGACGGTGCAGTCATATCGGCCGCCGCTAAATCATCCCGGGACATCGAACCGATCGCCTGAAAATCTTAAGCGTGGCCCCCAAACTCGGAACCGTGATGCAGCGTGCTGCTGCCGAAGCTGTGCGTGGCAGTGCTGTGCGTTGCGGTGGCGGTGCTGGCGGTGCTGCCGGTGACGACCAGGGGGTTAGCCTCTACAGCGTCCAGCGTATAGGCGCGGATGTAGTCGATCTTCATCTCGGCCGGTGTGGCAAGATGATCCGGCGGCGCGCCGGCCTGGCCGCCGATCGCAAGGTTGACCAGCATGTACATGGGCTTGTCCATGTCCGAGGGCGTCGCCGCTTCCGCGACCTGCACGCCGTCATAGGTCCAGACAAGCTTATCCGGCGTCCACAGCAGGCCATAGGTGTGGAAACCGGCAGTATCCATCACATTCACCGTGGACCCGACCATGGTGTGCGTCCCCGTCTCCATCGTATGCGCGGTCATCAGAAGCGAGTTCGGGGTCTGGCCGTATCTTTCGACGACGTCCAGTTCAGGCGGCCACGAGCCGTCTTCCGGCAGCAGCCAGAAGGCCGGCCAGGCGCCGGCGTTCTCCGGCAGGTCGGCGCGCATTTCGAAATAGCCGTATGTCTGCGAGAAGCTGTCGTGCGTGGTCAGGATGCCGGACGTGTATTCGTAATTGTTGATCAGCGGCTTGATGTCCGCCGGCGCTTGCGCCGCGGTGATGGTGAGCACGCCGTTGTTCACGCTGAACGGGTGGACCGAGCTCGTCGGCGCGTAATTGGCGTCGATATACCATTGCAGCTCGTTGTTGGTGGCGAGCGTGCTGCCGTTCGGCGCGCCCCACCAGAAGTTGGTATCCCACGTGCCGCCTTGGCTGTTGTGGAGGTTCAGCGCGTTGAAGTCGTCACTGAAAGACAGCGCCATGTCGGACTTGTCGATCGGCAGCTGGAATTGGCTGGGCTGCAGCTTGTCGATGGTCGTGTCCTTGAACATGAGGATCTCGCCGGATCCGAGGTTCAAGATGACGTTCGGTCCCGCCTGGATCATGTTCGAGTGGATGGCGTCGAAGGAAGTGAAGCCATAGCCATCGAGACGGACGCTGTCAGTCGCGGCAAAATTGGCGATCAGGTCGCTTCCGTTGCCTTTCGCGATGATGAAAGTGTCGTAACCGCCGCCGCCATCGATCAGCACATCATTGCCCTTGCCGCCGTCCAGCGTCTGGTGGCCGGCCTTGGCGGTGATGATGTTGTCCAGGTCGTTTCCAAAAGCGTAGTTCTTGGCATTGGTGACGATCAGGTTCTCGACATTGTCGGGAAGCGTGTAGCTCATCCATGTGCTGATGGTGTCGATGCCTGCCCCATAGCCCTCGGCCACCTTGTTGCCCGCGGCATAGAGATAATAGATGTCATCGCCGTAGCCGCCGTGCATGGTGACATTGACGCCGGAAGCTCCATAGAAGGTGTCGTTTCCGGAGGTGCCCCACAAGTCCGGTCCGGACCCCGCCGCCGAGTACCAATGGTTGGACGAGCCGCTATAGGGGAGAGGAACGCCTACGGCATTGACGAAGCTGCTCATCGGACAACCCTCCTCGCAATACACGGCTTGCTTGAATCGGCGATGCGAATTCAACCGATCGCTAGCGGGTCAACTTGTAGTTCCGGGTATCGTTCCAAGGAATTGTGTAATAGTACAGAGAAAATTTGCCGTTCAGCGATCAATTATTCGCAAGAAAAGAGAGTGAGAACGCCCTAATACAATCTGTGCGCGAGAGCTCACTCAGTTTTACACAATATTACTAATTTCTTTCATCAAAAATTAAGCATCGCGGCGCGAGGAGTTCGCGTAGGCGGCACGACTCACCTGAGCGGCGGGGCCCGATCCGGCGGATGCTCGCCTGATGCATTCCGCGCTCAAAGGGCGGCGTCGTCGGCTCACGCCTTGCCCATCGCGATCGACTTCAGGAACGCGGCCGCCAGTCCCTTGGCAACGGCCTGGTCGAAGCCCGCTTCGCGCATCGTCTCGATCGCGGCCGCTGTCGTGCCGCGATAGCCGAGAAAGGCCTCGACCGTATCGGCCGGTGAAGCGTCGTTGAGCTCCAGCAGCCGGCCGGTTCCGGTGAGCACGGTGTTGACCGCGCGGCGCGCGACCTCCGGCTTGAGGCCGAAGGCCACGGCGTCGCGCATCATCGCCTCGGCGAGTAGGGCAGGGAAGGCGGGGCCAGAGCCCGTCAGCCCGGTGAGATAGTCGATGTCGCGCTCGCTGCCGACCTCATCCTCAACGCCGCAGGCTCCGAAGATCGCGCGCACGGTCGCGCGATCCAATTCGGTGGCGTCGCCGCTCGCGATCCACGGCGTGTAGGATTTGCCGACCTCGGCAGCCGCGTTGGGCAGCGTGCGCACCACGCGGCCGGTGCCGTGCTTCTCGCCGATCTCGGCCATCCGGATGCCCGCCATAACCGAAATCACCAGCTTGCCCTTGGCATCCAGCTCGAGCGACGGCCAGTCCTGCGGCCGCACGGAAAGCATGATGACGTCCGAGCGGTCGGCGAGCGCCTGGTTGTCGTCGCTCCAAAAGACGCCTGGAAAGCGATCCGGCTTCGTGCTCCGATAGGAGAGGGCGAGGTTCTCCGCCCGCACCACGCCGGTCGAAAGCGCGGCACCCGCGATCGCGCCGCCCAGCCAGCCGGCGCCGCCGACAATGCCCAGCCTGAGTGAAGCGCTCATTCGTGTCTCCCTTGCAGTCTTAAGGGTGCGGGAGGCGGCGGCCATTGTCCAGCAGTCAGCCGCAGCCGCGTCAGTCCGCTATCGACCGGGCTGGAAAAACCAGCCTGCCGCAAGGCCCGAGCGCCGACAGCGCCATCGCAACGGTCGAGAGCCAACCTGACAGGGCTGCGTTCCCGAGCATGGGCAGGGAGAGCAGTGGATACGAAACCTTTGCGCCGGCTCCCTCCTGCCATCGGAGGGCGTTCGCCGGCCACGCATTGCCGGCGAAACGACCCGCCTGTCGAAAACGAGCCTCAGTACCCCCGCATCAATCCACCATCGACGCGGATGTTCTCGCCGGTGATATAGGCCGCGCCGTCGGAAGCGAGGAAGGAGATCGTTGCCGCCACTTCCTCGGATGTGCCGTAGCGCTTCATCGGCACGCTCTGGCGGCGTTCCTCTACGCCGGGCAGGCTGTCGATCCAGCCCGGCAGCACGTTGTTGATGCGGATGTTATCGGCCGCATAGGTGTCGGCAAAGATCTTGGTGAAGGCGGCGAGCCCGGCGCGCGCCACCGCCGAGGTCGGGAAGGCGACGCTCGGCTCGAACGCCCAGGCGGTCGAGATGTTGATGATGACGCCCGCCTTCTGCTTCTGCATCACCGGCGTCACCAGGCGGGTCGGGCGCACGACGTTAAGGAAATAGGTGTCGATGCCCTTGTGCCAGTCCTCGTCGCTGATCTCGATGATCTGCGCGCGCGGCCCGTGGCCGGCGCTGTTGACCAGCACGTCGATGCGGCCCCAGCGTTCCAGCGCGCCGTCGGTCAGCCGCTTCAGATCCTCGTTCGACTGGTTGGAGCCGGTGACGCCGAAACCGCCGAGTTCGTTGCCCAGCGCCTCGCCCTTACCGGAGGAGGAGAGCACGCCGACCTTGAAGCCATCGGCGGCCAGCCGCTTCGCCGCCGCCGCGCCCATGCCGCTGCCCCCCGCCGTCACCAGAGCTACTTTTTCTCCTGCCATGTCGCTGTCCATCCTTGTTGAAAGCGCCTCTGTTAGCACGCGGCGGTGCAGGGCACGAACCGGTTTGGATTGCGCCACGATGGCGATTGGCGAAAGCGGACGCGGAGTCCGAACGCCATGCTCACACGTTGAAACCGCTCATCAGCGCCTTTGACACCACCGCACAGCGTCCGGGCTTCACGTCGCCCGCCTTCAGTGGCACGCCCTTTCCAGCCGGCACCGCCGGCCGGTACCAGCTCCGCAGCGCCTGGTCGCTGGCGCAATAGCCCCAATTGACGAGATCGATCGTCTCCTCGCTTCCCAGGAAATGAAGCGACGTGCCGATATCGGCAGGCGCGATTGCCGCGCTTTGCACGAAGCTCGGCTCGGCGGCGTCAGGCTTGCTGGCGATCGACCAGTAGACGCCGCGGGTGGCGGCATAATCGGGCCGGGTCGCGTCATTGGGCAGGCCCTGGTCGTCGGCATCCTTCGCCGCCTGGAAGCGGGCGATGAGGTCGCGCCGCCTGAGCGAGCGCACCTGGTTGTCGGTGGTGTCGAGCACGCGCTTCAACTGCGAGAACCAGTTCCAATAACCGGAGCTCGACGCCCGCCAGGGCGCGCCGGCGTCGCTGACTAACAGCGAGCGGCAGCGCTTCAGCGCCGGCTCGATGCCGTGATTGTCATAGACGCCGCCATCGGTGAGCACGGCGCGGCCGGCCGGGACGGGCGGGCCGACGCTCGCGTCGAGCTTGTCGTTCTCCCACGCGAATTGCGTGAGGTCGAGCCTGAGCGGCGACAGAAACGGCGGGAAGGCGGACGACGCCGCGACCGCGGTCGCGACCGGCAAGTCCGCATGCTTGGCCATGCCGATCCGGTAATCGGCAATGTAACGGTTGGACATGCGACACAGCGAGCCGGTGCTGAGATTGCTCGAGCAGAACACGAACCACGGCCGCCGGGTCAGGCTCTTCAGCGTCGGCACCTTGCCGTCGAACAGATGGTGCTCGTAGCAGGCGGCGACTTCGCGCGCCGCGCTCGAAAACGGGTTGAACACGCCCTTGAGGATCGACGGCGCGTCAAGGAAGACCTGCGAGAAAACGAGGATTCTTTCGACGTAAAGCTCGCGGAAATTCGTGGCAACGCCGTCGGCAAAGCTGAGGCGCGGCCAGAGAACCGCAAGCAGCCCGGCGGCGATTGAGCCGCCCGAGACCGAACTGACCATGTCGATTTTCTGAAGCAGGCCGGCCTCGTTCAGCCGGCAGAGCACGCCGGCATGGAACAGCATGGCGCGATAGCCGCCGCCCGACAGGCAGAGGCCGAGCTCGTAATGCTCGACCTTGTCGTCAGCCGGTGATGATCCGGCTGGAATCGGCTCCATCGCGCCCCCCTTCTGCCTGTCTGTTCGGCATTCGAGCTCGGCTTTGCTCAATCCAGCCCAGCGCAGCCATTCTGGCAAGCGGGGGAAACGCGTAACGTCGCGGATTGGAAATCGGGCCGCGTGCCGGCCGCTCCGTCGCGGCCGGCTGCATAGACCCTGCGATCGATCTTTACTGATTGATCTCGGGCTCGACGAGCCTTGCCAGGTTCTTGAGCGACTCCTGCCAGCCGAGATAGCAGGCCTCGGCGGGGATGGCGTCCGGAATGCCGGCCTGGGTGATCTCCATCTCCGTGCCGACCGAGACTTTCTTCAACTTCACCGTCACCTGCATCTCGCCGGGCAGGTTGGGATCGTCGAACTTGTCGGTGTAGCGCACGAGCTCACCCGGCACGAGCTCGACATAGTCGCCGCCGAAGGCATGGCTTTCGCCCGTGGTGAAGTTGCGGAACGACATTTTGAAGTTGCCACCGGCCTTTGCATCCAAGTGATGCACCGTGCAGGTGAAGCCGTTCGGCGGCAGCCATTTCGCCAGCGCGTCCGCCTCGATGAAAGCGCGATAGACTTTTTCAGGTTTGGTGGAAAGCACGCGGTGCAGGCGGACAGTGCTGGGCATTTCGTTTCTCCTGTTGATTGCCGGTCTATGCTCCTATGACGAACGGTGATTGGCCAGTCCGACATCGATGGTGAAGTTTTTTGATCGCTGCTGCCGATCTCTCGATGGGGAGATTATCCGAACCGGTTGCCCTGCACGCCGCGCACGCCGGGCCTGAGCGCGAACAGGCCGCCTTCGAAGGGGTTGGCGTCGAGATGCTCGGCGCTCATCGTGAAGCGCGCGGAGGTGACGAACAGCGTGTCGAGGCCGGGGCCGCCGAAGGCGCAGCTCGTCGGCCAGCTGCAGGGCAATTCGGCGATCCGGTCCAGCCTGCCGTCGGGCGCGATGCGGGCGAGGCAGCTTCCGCCAACCACCCGGCAGTTCCAAATATAGCCCTCTGCGTCAAGGCAGGAGCCGTCCGGCAGGCCGCGCTCGAAGCCGGTGAAGAAGGGGAGCGCCCGGCCGAGCCGTCCCGCCTTCTTGTCCCAGTCATAGCTGTAGAGCGCGTTCTTCGTCGTGTCGGCGGTGACGAAGCGTCCGTCGGGCAGCCACACCATCGTGTTGGTGATGCCGAACCGGTCTTCGCTGAGCGGCGTCACATTGCCGTCCCGGCCGAGCCGGTAGAGCCGACCTTCATCGCTGGCGATGGGCACCGGCGCGTCGTCCGGGCCGATGTTGTTGGCCATCGTTCCGATCCAGAACGAACCGTCCGGCGCCACCACGCCCTCGTTGAGCCGCGTTCCGGGCCTGTCGGCCTCGATCGTCGCGAGCGCCCGGAACGGCCCATCGAAGTCCCATAGCGCGATCTCCTTGCGCAACCCGACGATCGCGCCGCCGTCGTTGCGCGGGCCGACCGAGGTCACGAGATCGGGCGTCTGCCAGCTTTCATGCGCGCCGCCCAGCGGATCCAGCCGATGGATCCTGCGGCCGATGATGTCGACCCAAACCAGCCTTTCGCGGCGCTCGTCCCACACGAGGCTTTCGCCGACCACGTCGCGCGCATCGAAGATCAGGCCGGCTTGCTTCTCGTGCATGGGGCGCCTCGGGGCAGGGTGTCACAAAATCACCTTGCATATATCTTTAAGCCGAACTATGAGCAATTCAACATCAACCTGTCATACAGGTGTTGAGGAAACGCATGCAAGAGCAGACGGACCCACCGGATGAACCGAGTCCTGGCCTGGTCAGCACGGCGATTCAGGCGATAACCCAGCACATCCGCTCGGAAGGCCTGGCACCCGGCGATCCGCTGCCCAGCGAGGCCGCCATGACGCGCCAGCTCAACGTTTCCCGAACGGTCGTGCGCGAGGCCTTCCGCTCGCTGTCGGCGATGCGGCTGATCGACATGAGCGCCGGGCGCCGCGCCACCGTCGCCAAGCTCGACACCGGCGCCATGTCGATGGTGATCGAGCATGGCATCACCACCCAGCAGATCAGCGTGCAGCAGGTCTATGACGTCAGGCGCACCATCGAGATGCGCACGGTGGCGCTGGCCGCGCTGCGCCGCACCAACGCGGAAGCCGCGGCGATCGCCCAGTCGGCCCGGCTGATGCGCGAGAGTTGCAAGAGCCCCGAGACCGTCATGGAGCATGACATCGCCTTCCACGAGGCGATCGCGGCGGCCTCGCACAATCCGGTCTTTTCGCTGATCGTCACCGCCTTCAGCGGCGTGACGCGGCGCACCTGGGTCATTGGCTGGCGAACCCGTTCCTCTGACGAGGACCAGCTCAAGATGATCAAGGGCCATGAGGACATCGCCGACGCCATCCTCAAGGGCGATCCGCGGCTTGCGGCCGAGCATATGGCCGAGCATTTCGACAAGAGCGTCAAGGCGCTGATCGACGCGGGGATAGCCTGATGAAGATCCGCGCCATCGAGACCGTGCGCATCGAGGAACGGCCCAACCTGCTCTGGGTCGAGGTTCATACCGACGAGGGCATCACCGGGCTCGGCGAGACGTTCTATCTATCGCGCACCGTCGAGGAATATCTGCACGAATATGTGGCGCCCAGGGTGATCGGCCGCGATCCGCTGGAGATCGATCTCTTGGCCGCCGATCTCGTCGGCTATCTCGGCTTCCGCTCCAGCGGCGCCGAGGTGCGCGGCAACTCCGCCTTCGACATCGCGCTGTGGGACATTTTCGGCAAGGCCACCGGCCAGCCGGTCGCGCAGCTGCTCGGCGGTTTCAGCCGTCGCTCGATCCGCACTTACAACACCTGCGCCGGCACCGAGTACATCAAGGACGCCAAGGGCCAGACAACGGCCAATTACGGCATCGGCGCCGGGCGCGATTACGACGATCTCAACGCCTTCCTCACCCGCGCCGGCGAGCTGGCCGAGGAATTGCTCGCCGACGGCATCACCGCCATGAAGATCTGGCCGTTCGACCACGCGGCGGAGAAGACGCGCGGCAACGACATCTCGGCGGCCGACTTGAAGGCGGCGCTCGAGCCTTTTGAAAAGATTCGCAAAGCCGTCGGCGACAGGATCGACATCATGGTCGAGTTCCATTCGATGTGGCAGCTCCTGCCGGCGATGAGAATCGCCGAGGCGCTCAGGCCCTACGCCACCTATTGGCACGAGGACCCGATCCGCATGGACAGTCTTGGCGACCTGAAGCGCTACGCCGCCGCCAGTCCGGCGCCGATCTCGGCCTCGGAGACGCTGGGCAGCCGCTGGGCTTTCCGCGACCTTCTGGAGACCGGAGCGGCCGGGATCGTCATGCTCGACATCTCCTGGTGCGGCGGCCTGTCGGAGGCCCGCAAGATCGCTTCGATGGCCGAGGCTTGGCGGCTGCCGGTGGCGCCGCACGACTGCACCGGTCCGGTCGTGCTCGCAGCGTCCACCCATTTGTCGCTCAACGCGCCCAACGCGCTCGTCCAGGAAAGCGTGCGCGCCTTCTACCGCACCTGGTACCGCGACTTGGTGACGGCGCTGCCCGAGGTGAAAGACGGCATGATCACCGTGCCGCCGGGGCCTGGGCTTGGGCTGGCGCTCAGTCCCGATCTTGGCAAGGCCTACACCGTCCACCGCCGCGTCAGCAACCAGACGGACATTTAGCGCAAGGCGCACATCTGGAAAGATCCATAGGGAGGAACAAACATGAGAAAACTGACAGCAATGCTTCTGCTCGGCGCCGCCCTTATCGGCGGGCAATCGGCCGCCAAAGCCGACGGGCTCAACATCGTCTTCACCCATCATTCGTCGGCCTCCAACACATTCTGGCAGGCGGTGAAGAAAGGTTTCGATGATGGCTGCGCCAAGGTCGAGGCCAACTGCAACATGGTCTTCACCCAGACCGAGGGATCGATCGAGCAGCAGGTCGCGAACATGCGCGCGGCCCTTGCCGCCAAGCCCGACGCGCTGCTCACCTCCATCGTCGACGACCATGCCTTCGACGATGTCATCAAGGAGGCCCGCGACGCCGGCGTGGTGGTGATCGCCGTCAATGTCGACGACACCGAAGGCGCCAAGGGCAATGCGCGCCAGGCCTTCATCGGCCAGGGCTTCAAGCCAGCCGGCTACTCGCTCGCCAAGGCGATTTCCGAGAACTTTCCGAAGGATGGTCCGATCAAGGTGCTGGTCGGCATCTCGGCGCCGGGCCAGAACTGGTCGGAAACCCGCGGCGCCGGCGTCATGCAGTTCCTCGAGGAATACAAGGCCGCTCATAAGGACCGCGACGTTTCGTGGGAGCGCATCGACAGCGGCACCGACCTCGCCATCACCTCCGACCGCGTCGGCGCCTATCTCAACGCGCATCCCGACACCACCGCCTATTTCGACACCGGCTTCTGGTGCGCCGGCGTGGCCCGCGTGCTGGCCGATCGCGGGGTCGCGCCCGGCAAGGTCCTGCTCGGCGGCTTCGATCTCGTGCCGGAAGTGCTGCAGCAGATGCAGAAGGGCTATGTCCAGGCGCTGGTCGACCAGCAGCCCTACATGCAGGGCTTCATGCCGGTGATGGAAGTCTATCTCAACAAGAAGCTCGGTCTTGCGCCTTCCGACATCGACACGGGGCAGGGCATCGTGCGCCAGAAGGACGCCGATGCGATCATGGCGCTGTCCGCGCAGGGCATGCGCTGAGGTCGCATGCCTTTGAGATTGGCCGAGACGCCCGTCACCGAAATGCTGGCGGGACATCACCCCCCCTCTGTCCTGCCGGACCGTCCGGCAGGACAAAGGGGGGTGTGAAGGAACGCGGCGCCACAGTACCTTTCACAATCATCGCACCGGAGCCTTTCATTGAAGCGCCTGTTCAAGACCTATCTCGAGAAGCCGGAACTGGCCGGGCTGATCCTCCTGGTGCTGCTCATTGTCCTGTTCCAGGTCCGCTCCCACGGCGTGTTCCTGAACCAAGACAATCTGCGCGGCATCCTCGGCATCCTGCCGGAGGCCGGCCTCGTCGCCATCGGCGTTACCATCCTGATGATCAGCGGCGAGTTCGACCTGTCGGTCGGTTCGGTCTTCGCGCTGATGCCGATGACGATGGCGGTGCTGATGGTGCAGGGCTGGCCGTTCCCGCTGGCGCTGCTCGCCGGGCTGCTCGTCTCGGCGGCCATCGGCTTCATCAACGGTTACGTCACCATCCGCTTCGCCATCCCGAGCTTCATCACCACGCTCGGCATGCTGTTCATGGCGCGCTCGCTTACCGTCGTCGTGTCCGGCGGCTTCCCGCCGCTGCTGCCCGCCGACCTGCCGACTTGGCTGTTCACTTCCTTCGTCGGGCCGGGCAACATGTTCCGCATGTCGTTTCTGTGGTTCGTGGCGGTCGCGGTGCTGACCTCGCTGATGCTGTCGCGCACCAATTTCGGCAACTGGATCAAGGCTACCGGCGGCTTCCTGCCGGCCGCCGCGGCGATGGGCATCCCGACGGCCAGGGTCAAGATCGTCTGCTTCATGCTGTGCTCGGTGCTCTCGGGCTTCGCCGGCATGCTGCAGGTGCTGCGGCTGGGGTCGCCGCTGCCTTCGATCGGCGAGGGCATGGAGCTGCAGGCGGTGGCATCCGCCGTCATCGGCGGCGCCTCGCTCGCCGGCGGCATCGGCACCGTCATGGGCGGCATCATCGGCACGACGCTCATCCGCGTCATCGACAACGGCCTTGTGCTCAGCCATGTCGACGCCAATTGGTTCAAATTCGCCATCGGCTTCCTGACCATCTTCGCCGTCGTCGCCAATGCCTGGATGCGCAAGCGCGCCAAGGCCATCAAGATGGAGGGCTGAGCCGTGAGCGATGCCATCATCTCTGTGCGCGATCTGCACAAGTGGTATTCCGGCGTGCATGCCCTCAAAGGCGTCACGCTCGACTTCAAGCGCGGCGAGGCGCTCGGCCTGGTCGGCGACAACGGCGCCGGCAAGTCGACCTTGATCAACATCCTGTCCGGCGTCCATCGCGCCGACCAGGGCGAGATCAAGGTCGAGGGCAGGGAGGTCAGCATCGCGACGCCGCGCGACGCGATGGATCTCGGCATTGAGACCATCTACCAGTACAATTCCATGGTCCCCACCATGTCGATCGCCCGCAACCTGTTCATCGGCCGTGAGCCGACCCGGTTCTCGATCCTCGGCGTAGGCATCCTCGACCAGAAGAAGATGGCCGAGGAAAGCGTGCGCGCCATCGCCAATGTCGACCTGCATCTGCGCTCCCCCGATGCGCTCGTCGGCGAGCTCTCCGGAGGCCAGCGCCAGGGCGTCGCGATCGCGCGCGCCATGCACTTCAAGTCGAAGGTGATGATCCTCGACGAGCCGACCAATCACCTCTCGGTCAAGGAGACCAACAAGGTGATCGGCTTCGTGCGCGGCTTGAAGGAACAGGGGGTGACGGGCGTCTTCATCAGTCACAACATGCACCACGTCTTCGAGTGCTGCGACCGTATCGTCGCGATGGCGCGCGGCGAGATCGTGCTGGACAAGCGTATCGGCGACACTTCGATCGACGAAGTCCATTCTGTCCTGTGAGGGGTTAGGCAATGAAGGCGCTCGCTGGTCGTAAAGTGTTGCTGACGGGCGGCCTCGGCTCGCTTGGCCGGGCCCAGGCGGTGACGCTGGCGCGGGCCGGCGCGCGCGTGCTGGTGCTCGACCGCCCCAACATCGGCGATGCCGAGCAGACGGTGGCGGGACTTGCCGGACAGGCCAGGGGCGATATTGCCTTCGTCGGCTGCGATCTCAACCGGCTGGCCGAGGCGGAAGCGGCTGTTGCCGCGCTGGCGGCGAAGGAAGGTGGGATCGATATCCTGATCAACAACGCGGCGCTGATCATCAACCGGCCGTTCGAGCAGTTCTCGCTGGCCGAATATGAGGATCAGATCCGCGTCAATTCCTCGGCCGCCTTTGCGGTGGCGCGGGCCTGCGCGCCGGGCATGAAAGCGCAGGGCTACGGCAAGATCGTCAACTTCTGCTCGATCACGCTCAACGGCCGCTGGGACGGCTACGTGCCCTATGTCGCCTCGAAGGGCGCCATGCTCGGGCTCACCAAGTCGCTGGCGCGTGAGCTCGGGCCGCATGGCATCCGCGTCAACGCCGTGTCGCCGGGCGCGGTGGTCTCGGAGGCGGAGGCGCGCGTCTTCGGCGACCGGTTGAAGCAGTACAATGACTGGGTCCTCGAGAACCAAAGCCTCAAGACGCGCATCGAGCCTGAGAACGTCGCCGAGCTCGTGCTGTTCCTCGTCTCACCCGCCTCCGACATGATCAGCGGCCAGAACATCGCCATCGATGGCGGCTGGTGAGGATATGGCCGGCGCGGTCGAGCTGAACGACGGGCAGGCGAGGCTGGTGCTGGCGCCGGAGAAGGGCGCGGCGATCGCGCGCTATGACGCGCTGGTGATCGGCAGCGCGCCGGTTCCGCTGCTGAAGCCGGGCGATGGCACCGGCACGTCCGGCTGCCAACTCCTGGTGCCGTGGTCGAACCGCATCTCCGGCGGCGGCTTCACTTTCGACGGCCGCTTCCACGCCGTCGCGCCGAACATTCCGGGCGAAGCCTTTCCGATCCATGGCGACGGTTTCCAAAGACCGTGGCGGCTCGCCCGCCGCACCGTCACCGAGGCGGAGCTGGTGCTCGACGAGGGCGCGATCGGTCCTTACCGCTATGCGGCTACCGTGACCTATGCGCTGCAGGACGGCGCGTTGGAGGCGCAGCTGACGGTGGAGAACCGCGCCGGCATGCGCCTGCCTTACGGGCTCGGTTTCCATCCCTGGTTCCCGCGCGGCGACACAACCCTGCTCGGGGCCAAGGCCAGGCGCGTCTGGCTGGAGGACGAGCGCCATTTGCCGGTCGGCGTCGTGCCGCTGAGCGAGCGCCCGGCCTGGGATTTCTCGCGCTCCATCCCGCTGCCGTGGGACTGGGTCAACAACGCCTTCGACGGCTGGAATCGTCGCGCCTCGATCACGCAGCTCGAGGAGGGGATCAGGATCACGCTCACTGCCTCGCCGGAGCTTGGCGTCTATATCCTCTATTCGCCGTCATCCGACGCCGGCTTCTTCTGCTTCGAGCCGGTCTCGCACCCGGTCGATGCGCATCACGGCGAAGGGCTGACGGTGCTTGAAGATGGGCAAACGATGAGCGCGGCGATGCGGCTGGACTGGGCTGTGGCGGGTTGAGGGCAGCCGCCAGAGCGCGTGATCTCCCCCCTTGAGGGGGAGATGGCCGGCAGGCCAGAGAGGGGCGTCTCACATAGATCGCCAGCATTGTCTTCGTCGCCGAAGACGCCGGCGCTTCACGCGCGGCGACGCCCTCTGTCGCCTTCGGCGACATCTCCCCACAAGGGGGAGATCGGACGGCGCGTCGGCTTTCGCCAATCTCCAGCGCCGCAGAGCAGATGCCGAAGCACTTCCCTCACAGCTCCTTCTCCGCCAGCTCCCTGAATTCATCCGGCACCGAGCGCGCCGCTTCAAGCGCGACGGTGCCGTAGCCGACGGCCTGCTTGCCGAAGCGCTGGCGGATCTTGTCTATGGCGCGGTCGGCGCCGAAGCGGGCGAGGCCTTTGCGGCTGCCGGGCTTCAGCTTCTCGTCCGCCAGGCCGAGCGGCAGTTCGAGCTGCAGCTCGGCATGCTCTTCCAGATGCGAGACCGAGATCGCCAGCAGCGAGATTTCCCGTTCGCCAGGGTGAGCGGCGAGCACGCCTCTGACCAGCTCTTCCGCGACGTCAGCGAGCATGGTCGTCGCCTGGATCGGTTGCTCCAGCGTCACCGAGCTGGTGACCGCGCGCATGTCGGCAAAGCGCACGCGCACCGTCACCGTGCGGCCAGGCCGGTCCTTGGCGCGCAGGCGGCTGGCGACGCGGTCGGCGAGATGCAGGAGCGTCGGCACGAAGACGCGCGGCAGCGCCGGTTTGCGGCCCAGCGCCGACTGCGCGCCGGCGGAATGGCCGCGGCGATGCGTCTCCAGCCGGCGCGGGTCGCGGTTCCAGGCAAGGGCCGCGAGCTTCTGGCCGGCGGCATGGCCGATCAGCCGCTCCAGCGCGCCGCTATGCGTGCGCGCCAATTGCCCGATGGTCTCGACGCCGATCTCGGCGAGCCTGGCTTTGGTTGCCGGACCGACGCCCCACATCAGCGACACCGGCAAATCGTGCAGGAAGGAAAGCTCGGTGCCGGGCTCGACCACCACGAGGCCGTCGGGCTTGGCCACCTGCGAGGCGATCTTGGCGAGATGCTTCGTCCGTGCCACCCCGATCGAGATCGGCAGGCCGAGCTCGCTCTTCACGCGGCGGCGGATGGTTCGCGCAATTTCGTCCGGCGATCCGAACAGATGCGTGCAGCCGGCGACATCGGCGAAAGCCTCGTCGATCGAGATGCGCTCGACCAGCGGCGTGAAATCGTCGAGCACCTTGATCGCGGCGTCGCCGAGACGCTGGTATTCGCCGAAGCGGCCGCCGACGAAGATGAGCTGCGGACAGAGCTCGCGCGCCTTGCGGCCGGGCATGCCGCCGCGAACGCCAAAAATCTTCGCCTCATAGGAGGCGGCAAGCACCACGCCGCCGCCGACCGCGATCGGCTTGCCGCGCAGCGACGGGTCGAGCAGTTGCTCGACCGAGGCGTAGAAGGCGTCGAGATCGGCATGCAGGATGGTAGCGGCTGAAGCGGCGTTCGTGGCGGGCATCGCTCCCGGCTCCATCCGTCCCGCTTTGCGGCATCGCAGCATTAGCAGCGACTGTTGTAAGCGGTAATGCGTGTGAACATAAAGAGAACAAAAGGAGTTTCCTGTCAAGCCGGCCAGCTGGGGATGAGAACATCTGCAACCCGTCACAACCAAGGGCTTTGACCGGTTGCGCCGGTGTGCTCCCCTTTGACGGGTTGACCGCGAGACCAGGGAGGGGCGCGAAGGATCGCGGCCCGAAACTGCGTCATGCTAGGACGAAGTCAGGAGCCGAGCGACGCGCGAACACCAGGATGACGAAGTGCGGCCGAGCCGGAGCACCGCCCCTCCGATCTTCTGGCCGTCCCTTCGCCGACAGCCGCCGCTAGGCCGGTTTGGCGTATTGCTCGGCGCTCAGCACCTCGATGCATTGGAACGGCTCATTGCCTTCCACCCAGGCGTCATGCCCGGGCGGGATGGTATAGGACGTGCCGGCCTCGAAGGTCTTCTGCGTCCCGTCGTCCATGCGTATGGTAATTGTTCCGGACACGACATAGCCGACATGCGAGACCTGGCAGCTGTCGGTCTTGACCACCGGCTTCACGCATTCGGACCATTTCCAGCCCGGCTCCATGTTGAGCCGCCCGAGCGTGTAGCCCGGCAGCCGCACCACTTCGACGCGGGTCTTGGCGGGCGAGCGAACCTCGTCGGGATTGTTGTGCGACTTGGATTCGAGCTGGGTGACCTTCATTGCAGCTTCGGCCATGGCATCCTCCCATTTCCAAGGATTGCAAGCGGGACCTGACGCGCGATCGTCGGCGACCGCTGCCGGATTGATACGCCTTTCAATGAATGATTGCTAATGTAATTGCCGGGCGCGGCGCGAAATCGATTTTGCCGCGCAGGCCCTATTGCAAGCACGCTCTGCCGGTGTTTTGCTGTTCCTTGCGCCTGGCACGACGGTGGTTGAGGGGCCACCCCGTTTCTCGCCCCTTGGGGAGAATCCTGTGAACCCTCGGCAAGTGAATTTCGCCAATAGTGCCGCGGCAAAGCCAGGCCCCGTCCGCGATAGTCCATTTTCATTTCCGCTCGCGGGCGCGCGCTCACCGCGCCCATCGAAACCGCCATAGGCGAGGCCAAGCCGGGTGGAAGGCGATACTCGAAAAATCAGAAAAACTGGGAGGAATCGATGCTTCATCAGGTAGGAAAAACGGAAACCCGTCCGCCGGTCGGGGCAGTGCGCCGCACTCCGCCGGCGCTTCGCCAGTGCTGCGACAACTATATCTGTCCGACCTGCGACCAAGTCGTCGAACTGACGGACTTCCGCCAGGTCGTCTGGCATCAAAGGCCGGGCCATCGGCCGATGGAATTGGATGACTGAGCGGACCTGCCGGAGACAAAAAGGGCCCGAGAAAAGAGGGCCCGAGAAAAAAAGGGCCCGCGCCTTCCAGAGGAATGCGCGGGCCGAAGCTGGAGTAGCCATTCGATAAACGCGCAGCCGGCCTACCGGTTGCGCCAGGCGGATCAACCGCCGTTGGCCGGAGCCGGGGCCGGAGCCGGAGTGGCAGGCGCGGGTGCCGGCGTCGTCGACGGAGCCGCAGGCGTCTCCACCTTGGGCGCCTCGACCTTCGGCGCATCGAGCTTCACGTTGACATCCGTCGATCCGCCACCGCCGGTGCGGCCACCGACATTGATGATGCCGGTAAAGAACAGCAGGGCCACGATCGCGATGATGGCAAGAACGATCGCCACTGCTGTGCCGGCGCCGCCCCCGCCACTGGTGTTTACAACTGTAGGTCTGTCGGCCATGGTTTCCTCTCCTCTGCCGATTGGGATGTCGTGGCAACGGCGCCAAAGCTGGAATGTTCCTGCTTTCGGGCCACGGTCCCTTGTCAGGCGGGACCTGAGGCCGCACCTTTGAGCGCAGAGGTCCGAATGGGCGATTTCTGGAAACAAGTAGGCCCACAACTCATTGTGGCACAACCGTCGAGTAACGTCCCTTCATCGGCGGTTTGAAAGTGGAGTTGCCCGCCATTTCCTGCGATGTGGCGGGCAACTCCCACAATCCCGCAGTCTGCCGAGATTCGCGAACCTGTTCGCCGCGCTTTTGCCGGTCGATCCAAACGACCACAGGCGTGCGCGACGTACTTTTATGCCCTGCCTGCCGCTTCGCTCGATCTCAGCGCGGGCCGCCCAGGCTGTCGCCAAATCATGGTGCACCACTCCGAGCGGAACCCGGCCGCCCGTCACGCCGTTGACTTCCGCGAAGGGATCCTGTGGGCGGAGGCCGCCATGGACAGCTTCGAACTGATCGATCTTCTCTGCGTCGTCGACGCCTGCGCCAGCGATGGCGCGGCTGGGCGCCTTGTTTCGATGTCGAGAGCCGTCGAGGAACTGCGCGTCTTGACCGGTGACTTCGTCTCATCCGACGAAGCGGCGGCGAACGCGTTGAGCCAGGTGGCGCTGCAGCGCGGCTGCGCGGTGTTGTTCGACGAACAGCCCGGCGCCGATATCGTCGGCGAGTACTGATTTCCCCTCGACGGAAGAGCGGCGCTATTTCGCCAGGGTGATCATCCTGCCGGCATACATCTCGCGATTGCCGAGCTCGGCCGCGCAGTCCGATTTCACCGCCGAGTTTCCGGTCATGCCTACGGTATTGCCGACCAGCCGCAGGCAATTGCCCTGCGCGTTCATGTCCGAATTCCCGGCATAGGAGATCGCCGCGTCGGGGGCATAGATGAAACCGCTGACCACCGAGCCGGATCCGCCGTTGATCGTCAGCGCCGCGCTGTTGGCCTTGGCCTGGAAGATTGTGATGCCTGCATAGGGGCCGCTGGTCGGCGGCGAGAGGTTCACCTGCTCATTGGCATTGATGTAGAGCTGCGAGCCTTCCATCAGGAAGATCGTCACGCCCTGGCCGGTGAGGATGCCATTGCCGCCGGGCTTTATGGTGACGTTGCGCAGGATGTAGACGCCCGGATTAAGCGTGATCTTCCCAGACCAGGTCTTGTCGCAATAGGTGCCGGGCGAGAGCGTGACCGTCTTGCCGTTCGGCATCGATTGGCACATGCCGTAAGCGGGCGGGGTGACATTGGCCAACGGGTCGAACGATGCGTACTGGTTTTCGAGCGGTGCGTCACACGAGAGTGTTGCGTTGGGCGGCATTATCCCCGAGGTCGAGCCGACCGTCGAGACGCATGCGGCGCTAAGCAGGGCCGAGCCGCCGCGGTCGATGGCGTCGGCCGCGTCCGAGTTTGCGGCGATCACGCAGCCGTTCATCGCCACATTGGTCGAGCCCTGCAGGTTAACGGCGGAGCCGACATGCGGATCGAGCGCCAGAACGCACGCTTGCGCCCCGGGTTTGACCTCGACGGAGGCGGAGCGGGTCGCCTGCCAGGCCGGCGCGCCGCTGATGAAAGCCGCTCGGCTGATGCTCGACGACAGCGAGATGGTGTAGCCGCTCGGATCGCCGCTGGCCGCTGCCTGGAACGCCCCGACGCTGCCCGAATATTCGCCGGCGTCGGCGACGCTCAGATTTGCTGAGAAGAAAGTCAGGCCGAGCTGGCGCACATCGCCGGCCGACATGGTCGGTTGGTATTTCGTGCCCACCGCCAGTCCGGCTGCGTCCAGCGAGTTCTGCAGTTGCGCCGCGTCGTCGCTCGTGCCGGCCACATCGACGGCGCCGGCCACGACAAGCATCAGCGGCACCATGGCGATTGCGGTCGCCAGCGCGAAATTGCCGCGCGTCGAAGCCCAGAACCGTCTGATCATGGCAGCACCCCTCGCCGGAAACGGCAGAGAAACTACTCCAGCCGTCTCTACGACGGATTTCCGAAAAAGATAAAATGCAGCAAAAGCTAAAATCGCTGATTTATCCGCAGCTTCACCTTAGGTCTTATATGAAGTGGGACCTAAGTCTGAGTCGCGGCCGCGCAGGGCGGTAAATATGCATACAAGGGTCTGAAAATCGCAAGTCGAGGAAAAAAATTAGCCATTCGTTTATCGCCCGGTGTTGAACGTGGTGGCTGGGATAGCTTGGGCGCGCTCGGCCATGAACACATTCGGTCGGATTTTCAGACAGTTCGTCTCCCGCGGCCTGCGACGCGGCGAGAGCGGCAATGTTGCGACGATCTTCGCGCTCACCCTGCCGATCGTCGTCGGCGGGGCCGGGCTCGGAGTCGAGACCTCCTACTGGTACTATTCGAGCCTGAAGCTGCAGGCGACGGCGGACGCCGCCGCCTATGCCGGCGCGCTGGAAAAGATCCAGGGATCGGACACTGCGACGATCACGGCGGCCGCGACCCAGTCGGCGACCGACAACGGCCTCGGCAATGGCACCATCACCGTCCACACTCCGCCCACCTCGGGGCCGAACACGGCCAAGAAGGCAGTCGAGGTCATCCTCAACCAGAACCTCGACCGGATGTTCACCTCGATCTTCACGCAGACCAAGGTGCCGGAGCAGGCGAGGGCGGTGGCGCTCATCACCGATGCTTCCAAGGCCTGCGTGCTGGCGCTCAATCAGTCGGCCTCGCAGGCGGCGCTTTTCTCCGGCAGCACCAGCGTCAAGCTGACCGGCTGCTCGGTCATGTCGAATTCGAGCGCCGCCGATGCCATCAAGGTGCAGGGGTCGGCAGGGCTTCAGGCCGACTGCCTGATCTCGGTCGGCGGCGTTTCGCTGAACAACCCGGTGACCACGACCTGCAAGTCGCCGTTAACCCAGGCCTTGCCCGCGTCCGATCCATTCTCCAGCCTGCCGGCGCCCGCGGTTACCACCCCGTGCAGAAATGTAAACGGCGGCAAGTCAGCGCAGACACTCGTGTCCGGCACCTACTGCAGCGGCATGAACCTCAACGGCAATGTCGCGCTTTCTTCCGGCACTTACGTCGTTCAGGGCAATCTGAAGATCAACGCAGGCGCGGTCATCACCTGCGCTGCGCCCTGCACCGGCGTAACCATCTATATGACGGGCAGCAACACTATCAGCATGAACGGCAACGCGACCGTAACGCTGAGCGCGCCGACCTCGGGCACCTATTCCGGCGTGCTGTTCTACGGCGACAGGACCGGCACCGCGGCGCAGAGCACCTTCAACGGCACGGCGACTTCTTCGCTGACCGGCGCGATCTATTTTCCCAAGCAGCAGGTCAACTATCTCGGCAATTTCTCGGGCGCGAACGGCTGCACCCAGGTTGTGGCCGACACCATCCAGTGGTCGGGCAATTCCACGATCAACCAGAACTGCTCGAGCCTTGGGCTGCAAGACATCCCCGCTGCCCCGTCCGTTGCGATTGTCGAGTAGCCGCGTGGCGACGGCAGCGATCCGCTTCCGCAAGAATCGCTCCGGCTCGGCCGCGGTGGAATTCGCGCTGGTGTTGCCGGTGCTGTGCGTCGCGCTGTTCGGAATCGCCGATGGCTGGTCCTATGTCACCAACTCGATGGCGATGCGGGCGGGTGTAAAGACGGCGGCGAATCTGCTGCTGGCCGGCGGGGGCGACGACACCGCCGTTCAGGCCGCCGCGCTTGCGAGTTGGGAGAAGAAACCCTCCGATGCGGCGATCACGGTGACACGCACCTACAAATGCGGAACGACCGTGGTCACGCAGTCGACCACCTGTGCGGGATCGAAAGTACCCTCCATCTATGTCCAGATCCAGGCGTCGGGCACCTGGGTCCCGCCGTTCACCTTCGGCGTCTTCCCGGGCAATAGCGCGCTCGGCCATCAGCAGGTGGTCCGTGTCCGCTAAGCAAAAAACCAGGCTGTTTGCCAGCGACGCATCTGGCGGCGCCGCGATCGAGTTCGCGCTGATCGCGCCTTTCCTGATCATGCTTCTGTTCGGCATCTTCGCCTTCGGCTGGTCGATGAACAACGAGTCCAGCGTGCGCTATGCGCTCGAGGCCTCGGCGCGCTCGCTGCAGCTCGACAGGACGATGACCCAGGCTCAGATCCAGACGATCGCGACGCAGAAACTACAGGCGCTCGGCTTGCAGAACGTGACAGTGACGATCACCACCGACCCGCCGAGCGGCGGCTTCAAGATGGCGCATGTCAGCGCCAGCTATGCCTTCGTCATCAACTTTCCCTATTTCAGCGATTTTCCGATCAATTACTCGACCACTGTCACCGTGCCGCTGATCAACAGCTGAAGCACGTCTCCCCAAAGTGAGACTTCGTTTCGGGTCAAAGCCAGGGCTCAGATTGACAAGCCGAGCGGCCGAAAGGTTGCGACACCCTTCAGGGCATCCCGGGAAGAATATATAAGTATATATGGGATCAGCCGCGAAGCGGGATAAGAACACCTCGTCAGCGCGCCCCAAGCGCTGGTGGCATCACGGCTTCCCGCGCGATTGCCCGAAACGATGCCGCGCACGTCCGAAAATCGCCTTCATAAACAGGCGTCTTGTGCTCCTCAACGGACGCTGGCCGCATAGCGTTAGGCCCATGGTCCGACGGGGGGTGGGCCTTCATTGTTCCAGAGGGCGGACCTGGCCTTAGCCCATTTATTTGTGCAATGATTTCAGTAAGTTAAAAGGTGTTCCGCAGGATTTGCGGAGCTGCTTCTCGGGATACTCTCTTGCCGCCACCGAATTTGTTTAAAAGTTACTCCAAGCCGTTAGGGAATTCTCATATGACGCGATCTAGCGGTTGGGCATTGGTGGCGATTCACCTGCGGAGAAACATGATGACAATCCGGAAAACACTTTTGGCTTCGCTCGCCATTCTGGCGCTCGCGGCGGCTCCCGCACTTGCCGGAGCCGGCGGCAATGGCGGTGGTCACGGCAATGGCGGCAGCCATGGCGGCGGCAACGGCAATGGCAATGGCGGCGGCAACGGCAACGGCAAGGGCGGCGGCAAGGGCCAAAGCGGCAACAGCGGCGCCTCGCATGGCAAGTCGGCGTCGGCAAAGGCCGCCAAGTCGCAGGTCGACGATGCAACCGATGACGACACTGACGACACGACGGACGATACCACTAAGGCTGCGACGCCGAAGGAAAAGAACATCCATGCCAAGCTCGGCCGGCTGAACTCGCTCCAGCGCAACATAAATGCCTACATGAATTCCAAGAGCAAGAAGTTCGCGGGCATTCAGGCTTATGTGACCCAGGCCGCCGTAGCCCAGAATGCGCAGGCCAAGCTTGATGCGGCAAACGCGAAGCTGGCCGCCGACCAGGCCCAGCTCGGCACGCTCACCCAACAGCTCGCCGACCTCAATGCAACCGACACGACCAACATGACGACCGAGGAAAAGGCGGCTTTCGATGCGCAGGTTGCCGACGTTCAGGCGCAGATCGACGCCCAGAACGCCGCGATCGCCACTGACACCCAGGCGGTGGCGGATGCCCAGGCCGCGGTGACCGCTAACCCCGCGCCCGATGACGCCACGCTCGACGCCGCCCTGCAGGACATGGCCAACAAGCCGGTCGATCAGGAGGTGACGGACTGGGCCAAGGACGTGCTGGCCGACAAGATCGACCAGGCGGCTACGGCGACGTCCACGCCATAAGGCACAAGCGGCGAACCTGCCGGAGTGGAATTGCATGCCGCCGGGGCGACCCGGCGGCATTTTTGTTTGGCTTGACGGCAATGCATTCGCACGCGGCAACAGACCAGGTGAGGCCAGGGGGAGTTCTGGTTGCGGCGAGCAGAAACCCCACGCCGAGGCACAGGCGGAGTTCAAAAAAAGGCTCGCCTTTGAGGCGAGCCCAAATAGCAAAAGCCGAGGTGGTCAGACGGCTTCTACCCGCGCCCGAAGGTTAACATGCCAGGTCTACCGAGCGAATAACATTGGTTAAGGAATAGCTAAAAATTCACGGCGTCTGCACCGCTGGAAACCTTTCGTCGGCTTCGGTCGGCGCCGTGTCACGTATTTGGAACGGTGGCAGAACCGACGCGGTGGCGCAGACCGGGAGATCGAAAGTCTAGCGCGCCGAAACGAGTTTGACCGGGAGCTGTGTGGTCAGCTCCCGGCCCCCCGGTTGCCACCCCCGAGATCTCGCTATGAATGTCGTATTACGATATAATGGCCGGCGTTGGAATGGGGAACGGGCAATTTCTTTTGCGAGCCGCCCTGCATTGGGGAAAACAACTGCAGGCCCGGGGAGCGCTGCCCCGCCGGCGCCGACCCTTGCGGGCCTTTTTGCCTCGCCTGACGCTGTGCGCAATGCACACCAAAACTTCGCTGCCTTGTGGCTAATATGCGTTGCGGTGTGTAGCTTAGCGGGTGAGGGATTTCACAGGGCATTGGGAGGACAACAAAATGCCACGGGTTTCGGAGCTTTTCTTCAAGACGGCCGTCATCTTTCTCATCCTGGGCATAGCCGCCGGGCTGCAGATGGCGATTTCGGGCGACCACGGCGCCTTCCCGGCGCACGCCCACATCAACCTTCTCGGCTGGGTGACCAGCGCGATCTTCGGCGGTTACTACGCGCTCAATCCGGCCAAGGCAGAGCGCCGCATCGCCATGATCCATTACGGTCTTTATACGGTTGGCCTCGTGATCATGCTGCCGGCGCTCTACTGGATGCTGGCCGCAGGCCATCCGGAGATCGAGCCGGTCGTGGCGATCGGCTCGCTGATCGTCGCCGCCGCGGTGCTGACCTTTGCCTTCATCGTCTTCTCGTCCGCGGAGACGGTGCGCTCGGCCACGGTCGCTCCGGCGCAGTAACGGTGCACCCAACAGCGCGTCGCCTGAACCGGCCCAGTGCGACGCGCTCAATTGCTCGATCGCACGCGGCCAAAGATTGGCACGTCATCCTGTGGCGGAGCAGGGAGCGAAGCGACGCGGCGCAGACTGCAGGCCGTAAGCTCAGAGCGTTACGACGGTGCAGGATTCTGCCGCGCTGCGTTCCTCGACGAGGTCACGGCTTGGATTCTCGGGTCTTCGCTCCCCTTCACGTCGCTACCCAAAAGATGACGGCGCTGGGGGCTTTGGCCGGACGCTGAGCCGCCTTACGGCAGCAGCCTCGGGAACAGCCGCGAGATCAGCGCATGGACGATGCCGTCGCGCTCGAACGGGCCGGGCAGCTTGGCGGGGGCGCCGGCGTCGCTCGCCTTGCTCTCGTCCGTGGCCCGGCCTTCGGCTTGCACGAGCCACAGCACAGCCACGAAGTAGCCTGCCTGCAGCACCACGCCCGCCAAGAACGTCCAGCCAAGCGACTGCCAGACGGACCCGGTGGACATGAAGGTCCAGCCGAGAACCACCAGAAGCGTTGCCGTCATTCCCACAAGAAACTGCGGAAAATACATTTGCCCAACCGAGCGCCGCGACCAGTTAGGGTCTTCGACGATCTCGCCCATTGCTCTACCCATGTTGACCCTTGCACCTTTTCCGCCAGGATCGCAAGACTTCACGCAGACCCCTTGCCATAGGTCTTAACTCCGGCCCGCCGAAGGACCTATGCCTCAGGAACCAAGCCGAGGCCGATTCCGTTCCCTCGCGGCACGATGATCAGGAGCAGCTAATGAACCGCAGCGGGCTACCGGGCGCGCTGGCGTGTTGCGCCTGCTTTCGGCCCGTGCATCACCCTTCGCCGCCGCTGAAATGCTGCTGAGCTGAACCCGGCCGCCGGTTGCCGCAGTGTCCGCCCGCCGAGCACGGCCCTTCATCGGCGGGAGACGGCTCCGCCCTTCCGCGAAAGAAGCGGAGAGTTAGCTCTGACCTCCATTCGGCCGGATCACGTCGCGGCCGGCTCTGGGCTGGCCGAACAGGTTATCGGGATTGGGGCCTTGGCTGGACCAGTCTTGTATCGAAGGCGTCGGGCAGGCGAACGTGCGCCAGTGCCCTGACCGATCCCGTTGTCATGGCATCCGGCGGCAAGAGGATGACCATCTTGGCCTGGCGATCCGGCCAGAGTGGTCTGCCGCCTGTGAAGAACACGAGCGCCACAACGCAGATCAGAAGAACGGCGGCGAACAGGTTCGCAATGATCTCTCCGAGTTGCATGCAGCACCCCCAAAAGGAGCACCCGCCGCATCGCAGGTAGCGGCGGGTGCGAACAACCGACGATGAAGGGACCTATGCTCGCCAGTCGTGACTCCAACAAGATAACTGCCTGTATGTTTCGAGAGGGGGACCAATGCCCTACCAAACCAGACCTCAGTCCGACGGCTGTGTTGCGGCGAGGGCGGGCGATAAAGCTTGATGGGGCTGCCCCCCGGCCGCGGGGAGGGGGCGTTTGCGCCCGCGGCTCAAGCGACATAAGAAAAGCCCGCCATGCCTTGCGGCACGGCAGGCCTCCTGTCGGAAATGCTGTCTGGATCAGGCCTCCAGGATCACGACGATCCTGTAGGTGTCCGGATCCACGATCACGATGCGCCCGTCGGCCAGCACGAAATACTCATAGGTTTCGTAAGCCGGGACGATCTTGACGATGCGGGGCGGCAGGCGATGCAGCCGGATCTTTTGCCGCGGAACCTCGACGCCGACCGAGATGTCGAAGCTGACATCGCGAACCGGCTGGACGTTGGTCTCGCGGATGATCTGCGTGATCTGCGTCCGCTGCTCAACCGTCACATTGGTGATCGAGGCCGTCTTGTCCTGGTCGGCCTGGACGTTGCCCTGAGCGTTCTGCTCAGTGGTCGTGCCGGTCTTGCCCTGAGCGTTCTGCTCGGTCTGCATCTTGGTGGTGCCCTGGGCGTTCTGGTCGGTGGTGGTGCCGGTCTTGCCCTGAGCATTCTGCTCGGTCTGCACCTTGGTGTTGCTGTCAGCCTTCTGCTCGGTGCTCGTGCCGGTCTTGCCCTGGGCCTGCTGTTTCTTCTTCAGCGTAGTGTTGTCCTGAGCATTCTGCTCAGTCTGCACCTTGGTGCTGCCCTGAGCATTCTGCTCAGTCTTGGTGTCGGTCTTGCCCTGCGCCTGCTGCTTCTTCTTCAGCTGCGTATTGTCCTCGGCGTTCTGCTCGGTGCTGGCGCCAGCCTCGCCCTGGGCATTCTGCTCAGTCTTCATCTTGGTGGTGCCCTGGGCATTCTGCTCTGTCTGAGACTTCATCTTGCCCTGGGCCTGCTCGCCAGCCTTGCCGCCCTTCGGGCAGTCGGCCTGGCCGGCGGCACAATTATCGCCGCCGCTCGGCTGCACGGACTCGGTCTGCGCCACCGCGGCGCCGCAACCGACGCCGAGCGCGATCATGCTCGTGATCAGAAGATGCTTCATCTGATTTCTCCTCGGAAAGTCGGTCCCTTCGTTGGTTAAACACGACTTGGAAGGCATTGTTCCGAGATTGTTTTGCCAAGCGGCGGCGGCGTTCTTACGCCGGCGGATGTGCGGAATTTTGCAGGAACAAGCCGTGGCCCTCGGCGTTAGGACGGTGCCGATCGGCTGTGGAAATCGCAGGCGCAGCAGAGGAGGCGATTGACCACACAAAGGAGACGACCATGAAAATGCACATCACCACCGCCGCCGCGGCCCTCCTGCTTCTCGCCGGCGCTGGCGCCGTCGCTGCGCAGGACACCGTCGTGATCGCGCCCGAGCAGGAAACCGTCATCAAGGAATATGTGCAAAAGCAGCCGCTGGCTTCGGTGAAGGTTCCGGGCGTCGAGCTGAACATCGGCAGCACGCTTCCCGAGACGGTCGAACTGCACGAGGTGCCGAACGTCAAATATCGCTATGTCGTGGTCGATAACCGGACTGTGATCGTCGACCCCGGCACGCGCAAGATCATCAAGGTGCTCAATTAACCGATAGCGTAATCGGCCGAACGGACGGCCCGCCGCCGGTCACGGCGGCGGGCGGTTAACGGAAAATTATTAATTTACGATATCCTAACGGAACCTTTGACCCACACCCAAGTTGGGCGCTTTGGGTCAAATCTGTCTCATAGGCAACACAAACCAGTGGCAGAAACAAACCTGTCTCATAGGCAACACAAACCGGTGGCAGAAAGCAGAATCGGGCGGCGGCGAACAGGCATGGGCAGGGGCGAGGAGGACTAGTTAACATGTCGAAACGAGAAATCGGAACATCCCGCTCGCTCGGGATGCGCGTCGCCGAGTTGCGGGCCAGGATGGAAGACGCCCACATCACCGCACATGAAATACAGACCTTCCAGAAGGTCGCGGCCATCATGGGGGGCGGCGATGGCTCCCTACGCATCGATGCGGACGATCTGATCGCCGCATCTTTCCTCACCGAGTCGTGCGAAGCTTCGCTGAACTGACAGCCGTCATCGATGTCGACTGGCTGCCGTCCAGCACTGGGCGGCAGTGAGCGACGCTACGCCGCTTGGCGCGACAAAAGCCTTCGGCCGCGAGGGCTTTTTCGATGATGCTTGGTTCCATAAGCCCGATCCTATAGAACCGGACTTCAGCAGCCTGTCACGCCAGCGGCCATTGCCGGCGCTGCTGGCTTATGCTCCTGGCCTTGAGACGTCTGATCTTGGCTTCACGTAGCGCGGTGACCGGGTCGACGCCGGTCCACAGAATGCCGGCCTTCTGAGCGAATGCCACGAAGGCCTGCCGCGCTTCCCCAAGTTTCCTCTCGCCTGTCCGCGCTGCCTCGCAGGTCTGCACGGCCGCGGCATAACAGTCGCCGCGCATCGCCGGCGGCCATTCTTTGAGGAAATTCTGCATCGCCGCCAGGGAAGCGATCTCGCGCTTGAAACCGGCCCCGACTGCGATCGCCACCGGCGCGCGGAGCGGCATGTCGCTTGTGATGTGAACTGCAGTCATGGCGGGCCTTTGCTGGTCGAATTTATTCAATTCAAACAATGCGAAGCTGCCCCGGCGGTTCCGCCGGCAACAATCAATTAGGCGCCGCAGACGGAACAAGACCCCAATGCACGCGTTTGCCCCGGGAGCTCCTATGTTCGACCTGCCAGGTTTCCGCGACGGCGGAGGCGGGCGGAGCTCGCCAACACAACAGGAGACTTATGATGAAACGCACCCTTATTCCTGCTGTTGCCGGCCTTGCTCTGATCGCCGGCGTAGGCTTTGCCGCTGCGGACCAGATCATCGTCACGCCGGAGCAGCAGACTGTCGTCAAGGAATATGTCCACAAGCACCCGATCGCCTCGGTCAACATACTGGGGCTGGAACTGGGCGTCGGCTCGACGGTGCCTGACACGGTCGAGCTGCGGGAGGTGCCGGACGTTCAGTACAGATATGCCGTGGTCAACGATCGCACTGTTCTGATCGATCCTGGTACACGCAGGGTCATCCACGTCATCGAGTGATCTTACGCTTACGAGCCCCGATCCTCCCGCCATGCCGGCGGGGGGATGCCGGCTCCTAGGAAGGAGTCGCAGCCATGCATCATCCCCATGTCGAATCAGTCGACTGTGCAAAGGCGGTCGACCAGCTTCTGGCCGAACGCCGCACTGGCCTCTTATCGATGAAGGAAGCGATTGGCCTGTTGCGCAGGCGCACCGGAACCGAACGCTCTGACGCCGATTTAGCCGCATTGATTACAAAGAAGGCAGCGTATCTGGGCGTCGCTATCGTCTCCGACGTGCACTGAAGAAATCGCTGCCGAAGTTCAGGCACCTACGCGTCGATGCGCAAGACGCCACCGGAAAATTCAGCTAATGTTTCCGTCGGGGAGCGGCCCCACTCAAAGGAGGCGACAGTGACGGACGACAGGCAGGAACGCATTCGCCGGCGGGCGCACGAGATCTGGGAGCAGGCCGGCCGGCCGGAAGGCGCGCATATGGAGCACTGGGACCAGGCGGCCGCCGAGATCGACGCCGAAGTAAAGCCGAAGTCCAAGGCCGCGCCCAAAAAGACGGCCGCCGCCAAGCCGAAGTCGGCCAAGGCCGAAACGCCCGCCAAAGCCCCCGCCAAGGCCAAGGCTCCTGCCAAGCCGAAAGCCAAGGCCTGACCCCAGCGGCCGTTCCGCCGCTGCCATCCGCACAATCGAAATGTAGCAAGCCCGCGCCCGAAGATTTAGGGCGCGGAGGTGGAGGCTGAACGGCTATCGCCTCCCTTGCTTTCTGGCGTATTGCGCAACGGCGCAGAGGAAAGCCAGCGCGGCGGTATCGCAGGCCGCCCGCGACGGCGACGGACCCTTGGCAAAAAGCACCGCGTCCGCGATCGGGATCGTCAGCCCATGCTTCCTGGCGAATGAGGTGACTTCGTAAGGCTGATCGTCGGCTGGTGCGCCGATGTCAATTTGCTGGTCTATCAAACGAGTTCCTCCCTGGTACGCGACTATGCCTTCCTTCGCCCGAAAGGAATTAACTACCGGCCGCTCGCCCGCGTCCACCAATTGGCAATTGTGTGAAACGATACATTTGCCGAGGTGCACCCGAAGGTTGCAAATTGGAATTCTCTGCACCCGGCGCGGGCGGAAACCATTGCGTCGCCGCGCTCCCTCGCGCCCCTTTGTTTCGTCGCGTTTGGTGGTCTTCCTCCGCGAAGAAGGAAGACATCTCACTCCCAGGCATCGCTCGATTTTGCAAAGCGCACGCCCGCCGCAGTCATCGCGCACTCGCATTCGCTGATAAGCCTGAGGTTCCTCAAATATCGCGCGATCGTTTCGGGCAGCCAGGCCGCGCAGGCCTCGACATAGGCGCGGCCGTGCACCAGCGTGCCGGTCGAAAGCCGGTCGTCCTTCTCCGCGATCACCTTCAGATATTGCCGGATGAAGCGGATGTCGTCGGCGATGTCCTGGCTGGCCATGCGCCACGCGCCGGCCAGGCGTTCGCGCTCGGCGAGCGGCAAAGGCGAGAGCAATGGGCGGGAAAGGTCGGCGAAAGCGGCATGGTTCGCGGTGTTCAAGAACATCCCCTCAACGAAGGGCAATATCGTACATTAGGTACGAAAGTCGTCAAGAACGTTTCGTACAATTTGAACGATAACTCACTTGGACCGTCTCATGAAACCGTCGAGCTCGATGCGCGCTTCGTCGAGCGCCCTGCCGAGGACCAGGTCCACCATCTCGCGCCTGTCAGGCTGAAGCAGTTGCAAGCCTTTGCGCAGCGCCTCACGCCATGCTTCGCCCCGGTTCCACGCTTCCGCGAAGGCATGGGCGAGGTCGTCTTGCCGACGCGTGGTCTCGAGCGCCTCGACCAGCAGGCTTGCTTGATGCAGGTCCTTCTCCCGCTTGGCGGCAGCGCTTCCCGCGCGTCGCGCCGCGACGATCAGCTTGTGGGCCGCAAAGCGTTCGGGCGAGGGGACCAGCACCGGCACGCCGGAGCGGTGGAGCAGCACTGCCCGCACCGGGTCTCGGATCAGGAAATCGAGGAAGCGCAAGGGCTGGGCCGAGGCGCCGCCCAGCGACGGCATCGGGCTGGCATGGTCAGCATGCTCGTCGCTGCCTCGGTTCGGAGTGAGGAATTCTATGCGGTAGCGCGAAGCATTCTCGAACTGCGTCGTGCGCCCCGCATCGGTTCGGTGCGGGATTTCCCGGAATGTCGGGTCGACCGCCTTCAGCACCTCGATGAGCGGCGGCATGCTGTCGTCGACTTCGGCCGAGACGGAATGGAACTGGGCAAAGTCGGCATCGCCGGTCTGCAGCGCGGCTCCTGGCAGTTTGACGCCGAGATGCCCTGCATAGGTCTGGAAGGCGACGGTGCCGACGAGCACCGCGCGCAGGCGGAAGAGCCCGGCCTTTTCCAGCGCCTCGACGACGTCGCCACTGAAAGCATCGGGCGCCGCCAGGCCGGCGTCGCGAACCAGCGTGGAGACCAGCTTGCGGCGAGCTCTGAGATCGTCCTTGATCTCCTTGAAGGCCGCGACCCGTTTGGCGATCTCGGGATCTTCCGCCGGGCCGACATAGCGCCTGGACTTTTGCGGCCGCGTCTCTTCGAAATACCAGTAGTCGCGGCCTTTCACCGGCACGCGCACGAAATTGCCTGCCGTCGAGAAATCGGTCTCGAAGGAGGCATCCAGGCTGCGCTGCACCAGCTCGGCATAGAGGGTACGATAGCCAAGATCGATGGTTTTCATGGCCGCTCCCGGGCGTGCGCAGCGTTATAAGAAACCTGCAGTTTTCTTATAACTGGGCCTTATTCGGCGAGATTCAAGAGCATTATAAGAAACTGGTAAAAATCTTATAACGACCGGCATCTCCTAAGAGAGATGGGCCGCTCTTCTGCGGATTGGGGAAACGGTTTGCCCGGTGCGGTCGACGTCACGCCCGAAGACTCGACCTGGAAGGCGTTGAGGCCGGGCTTGGAAGCTTGGAGCAGCGCAGCTTCCGTTACGCCGATTACGGCTGCCGGACGAGCACACTACCTTGATCATTTCCGGAAACGCGTTCCTTGGCGCCAACCGACAAGCCGCCGCTGCTTTTTTCGAGGAACGCGGGCCGGCTACGCCTTCGCCGTCGACCGCGCGAAGCACGCAGGCGACCCGCTGATCGCGGCGAACAAGGACACGCTCACCAAGCCGGCGCTGAACGACCGGCATTTTTTGAAGGGTGCTAACGGCGCCATCGGAACCATGGACATGGCGAAGATGGAAGCGATGGGCGGGTGTTTGTTTGCCTCGGGAATACTGCTCGACCGCAACGGCAAGGCGTTGAAGGAAAGGCCATACTTCGAGACCTACCCGTAGCGCAGGTAATTGTTGCAGGTGGCCGGCGTTTCGCGCGCAATGACATGATTGAGCATGTCGAGTTGCGCCGAAAGCGCTTGCGAGACCGCGCGTCCGGAGCTGAAAGCAGGAGCGGTGCATATCTGTGCCGCAGATCGGCGACCGCCTGTCTGCTGGTATTGCGCACTTCTGTTTGGCTTCCGGTCTGGGCGGCGGCAGTGATCTTGCGCAGCATCGCATCGTAGTCGTCCGGAAATTCGCGTGCGATAGCCTCAACGATCTGGAGATCCTGCTTCCGGATCTAGGCATCGATGTAGGCGGTGGTCACAGGCTGGGGCGGCTTCGCCACCGACTCATGGTGATATCTGCCGTCGCCGAACATCGCTGGTAGCACTTTTGCCTCAACGAAGCTCAAAGGGGACGACCGCCTCCACCTGCAACCATTTCCCACGCGACATCCGCCCCTCTAAAATGCCTGTCTAGTTCAGTCCGAGGCTCAGCGCCTTCTTGCGGTCGGCCTCGGCGCGCTTCAAATCGCCCTTAGCTCTCCAGGAATGTGCCCTCAAATCGTAGGCGTCGGCATATGTCGGGTCGATCTCGATAGAGCGGCTGTACTCGGCGATGGCGCCATCGTGGTCGCCTTGGCTTTCCTTGATTGCACCTAGACCGAAATGGGCGCCAGCGCTCTTCTTCCGGTCCAGGCTGATCGCCTTGTTGAAGTCTCGCGTTGCGCTGTCGATGTCCTTTTTTGCCGCATAGGCAAAGCCGCGATCGACGTAGAAGCGCGCGACTTTGGGATCCAGTTCGATCGCCTTGTCGAAGTCTGTCATCGCACCCTCGTAATCGGCCTTCTCCAGCCTTTTGGTTGCCCGTCCGTAGTAGGCCATGCTCCAACTCTGATCGATCTCCAGGCCTCGGTCATAGTCGGCTAACGCCCGGTCAAGCTCGTTTTTCTTCCCCCACAAAGCGGCACGCCCAAAATAGGCATCGCTGCTCTTCGGCGCGAGTTCGATGACCTTGCTGAAATCGGCAATGGCGCCATCATAGTCATGGGTGTCGGTGCGGACCATCGCCCGTCCGCGATAGCCGGCGGGGTTTTTCGGATCGAGCGCGATGGCCTGTTCGAACGCGGCGGTGGCGCGTGCATACTTGCGTTTCTTGTACCAGACGTAGCCGTGGTCGACGATGGTCTTCAACTTGCTCTGGTCAGAGCCGACAGGATCGCTTCCGGCTGACTTGCGTTTGGCCGCCACGGCGAGCTTGCGGCCCTTCTCGGCTAGGGCCAGCCTTGGATCCAGCTTGAGCGCCTGGTCGTAGTCCGCAATCGCCTGGTCGTAATCGCCGTTGGCGAGCCAGGCGCTGCCACGCCCGAAATAGATCGGCGCAGAACTGGGGTCGATCTTGGCCGCGCGGCTGAAATCGGCGATCGCTCGATCCAGTTCGTTCTTCTTGCTCCAGGCGACGGCGCGGCCGAGGTAAGCTTCGACGTAGGCAGGATAGAGTTCGATCACCTTGCCGTAATCGTCGATGGCCGCGTCATACTTGCCCTTCGCTACCAGCGACATGCCGCGCCCCAGATATGCGGACGCCATTTTCGGATCGAGCCTGATGGCTTTGCTGTATTCGGCAATGGCGCGATCATATTTGTGCCTCTTGTAGAGGGCATCGCCGAGATCGATGAAAGCCTTGAGCTTCTTCGGATCAGGCCCGCCGGCTTCGGCCGCGACATCGCCTTTTCCTCTTGCCGCGTCGGCCGCCTTGCGGCTGACCAGGTAATCCGGATTGTGCGGGTCGAGGTCGATTGCCCGGTCGAAATCGGCGATGGCGCCGTCATAGTCCTTCCTGTCGGCCCGTGCCATGCCGCGCCCATAATAGCTGGCGGCGTCTTTCGGATCGATCGCGATCGCTAATGAATAGGCGGCGATCGCCCGCCCGCCGTCGCCCTTGGCGTGCCAGGCCATGCCCTTGCAAAAGAACGCGTCGCGCGCCTTCGGGTCGAGCGTGGCGGCATGGCCGCAATCGGCAAGCGCGCCCTCGACATCGCCCGACATGGTTTTGGCCATCCCCCGGCGAATATGGGCCGAGACCAGATCCGGAACGAGCTGGATCACCCGATCGTAGTCGGCGATCGCCAGGTCGTAGGCGCGCTTGGCGGCCAAGGCCTTGCCGCGGCCGAAATAGGCGAATGGGCTACTGGGGTCGAGCGCGATCGCCTGCTCATATTCTGCGATGGCATGGTCATATTTGCCCGCGTCCGAAAAGGTGTCGCCGCTCTGCACCGCGCTCAGGACACGTGGGTCGGTCGCCTCGGCCGCCTCCAGCATCTTTGAAGCGGACAGTATTCGCGTTGGGCTCGCTTTGCCTTGGCCGAGTTGCTTGGCCAAGGTTTCAACGGCGGCCGCAACAGAGGGCTGCAACTGTTGCATGCCCACTGGCGGCGCCGGCCTGTTTTCGCCAACGGCAGCCTGCTCGTCACAGCTTCCAGTCCGCTTCAGGTCGAGTTCGATGGCACGCCGGCAATCGACTGCCGCGCCGGCCTGATCGCCCTTGAGCATCCGGGCGCGGCTGCGACCGAAATAGGCGTCGGCGTTTTCGGGATCGAGGCTGATGGCCTTGTCGAAATCGAGCAATGCGCCGTCCACGCCATATTTCGACAGCCGCATCTGGGCGCGCTCGAGCAGGATCCTGGCGGTCGCCGGATCCCTGCCTGGCTTCGCGGCGGTCGGCTTGCCTTGCTCGCCGGGCAGGTGTTCCCTGCACGTGCCTGCCCGCTTCGGGTCGAGCTCGACGGCTCGCCGGCAGTCGCCGACGGCGAGGTCGAAATTGCCAAGCAAGGCCTCCGCGATGGATCGGTGGTAGTAGGCATCGGCGTTGTAGGGATCGAGGCCGATGACAAAGCTGAATGTATCTATCGCGCCCTTGGGGTCGACCTGCATCTGCTGCAACCCCGATTTCATATTCCAGTCGATGGCGGCGGAATTGTCGCGCTTGGCATAGAGTTGCGGCGGCTCATACGTGGGAGGCGCGATAGGCTTGGCCGCCTGCGGCTCAGCTGGGATTGGGACATGAGCCTGACCGGTCGTAGCGCCCGGTGACTGCAGCACGGGTTGCCCCTCGGCCCTGCGCTTGCCAATCTGGACGCTCAGCCGTTCCTTTCGGTAGTCCGCGTTGGCCGGGTCGAGCGCGATTGCCTTGTCCAGGTCCGCTATTGCCTTATCAGGATCGCTCGCCTCCCAGACAAGCGCCCTCTCGAAATACGATTTTGGATCGTCGGAACTGATGGAAATCGCTTTGTCGAGATCGGCAAGCGCCTCTTTCGAATTGCCGACTCGAGCCATAGTCATGCCGCGCACGCGGTAAGCCGGGGCGTTGGCCGGGTCGCGGCGTACGGCTTCATCCAGATCGGCGATAGCGCGGGCATAATTCTTCTTTAAGCCCCAGCTCTTGGCGCGGTTGAAGTAAAATGCGGAACTTGCTGGATTGAGCCGGATCGCCTCGTCGAATGCGGCGATGGCGCGGGTATGGTCGCCCTTTTCCTGCCATTCTATGCCGACCGCATTTTGGGCGGTGGCGGTTTTCTCGCCACCTCCGTCGCGCGGCTCGCCAAAAGCCTCGGCGATCCGGCGTGAGCAATCACGCCCTTTGTCTGCATCGACGCCGGCGATGTGCTTGCAATCGGCTTCCGCGCGCCTGCGCTCGCCCTTGGCGATCCATGAAAGTGCGCGGTCATGGTAAGGCGTGATGGGGTCCGCGCGGACGCTCTCTGCTTTGTCATAGTCGGCTTGGGCCCGCGTGGCGTCGCCCTTGTCCTCCCAGGCGACGCCCCGCACGCCATAGGCCATCTCGTTGGCGGGATCGATGTCGATCGCCTTGTCGCATTCGACAATCGCACGGTCGTGCTCGCCTTTCTTGTTGAGTGCCCTGGCGCGGTCGGCATAGAGGTTGGCATCGTCCGGCGTGAGCGCGATTGCGCGAGTGTAGTCCGCGACGGCTCGCTCGAAATCTGCCTTGCTCTCCCAGGCAATGGCGCGATTGGTAAAGGCGGGCACGTATGTCGGATCAAGCGCGAGCACCTCGGTCATGTCGGCGATGACGCGGTCGATATCGTTCTTCTGCGTGTAAGCCAGGCCACGCCAGAAATAGGCGTTAACGCGAAGATCGGGAATCTCGGCGCTGTCCTCGGCGATGGCCGTGCAGGCGCTAATCTGCTGGTCGGCGGAGACGGCGCCGTCGCTGAAGCAAGTAGCGTAATCCTTGCTCTCTGCGAGCGCCGGACTGCGAAGCCCGCCAAGCAGCACCACTATTCCCGCCGGCGCCAAAAGCGGGCCAAATGAAAGCCATGCAACGAATGCGCGGGCGAACGCGCCGGTGCGGCGTGACATGTTTTGATCCTCCCCCCGGAGTTGCCGCGGCAGCGGCTGCAATTACCTATAGTTCCGTTTTTGTTCCGAAATGCAAGCAGAAATTGCGAACGCTATCCTGTGCTCGCTCTCGGCCAAAGAACGCAACCCTCAAAGCTTGGCAACGCGAAGTTCTTCTTGTTCTTCGTTGAGCGGTGGTTTCTCAGCGAGATTGTCTCTCACATATCGATCATTGAGCGCTTGACCCGCCCGATGATGGTGATCGCCCCTTCGAGCTCCGGCGGCGGAATGTCGAGATAGGACGCCGGCTGGAAGGGCGGGGTGTCGTTCGGGCGGTAGCGCTTGTAGGTGGCACGGCCGGTTTCGTCGGCGATCACATAGCAGCCATTGGTCACCAGCCGCTTGTCGCGCAGGTTGACGAAGATGATTGAATCCGGCGGCGAGATCTTGTTCATCGACGGTCCGTCGACGCGCAGCGCAATCCACTCGCCTTCCTCGAGATCGGCGGTGGGGATGGTCGGGTAGTCCGAAAGGTTGACCACGCTGTCCTGGCTGCCGAGCTCGCCGGCGCTGATCCACGATACGATCGGCACGTCGATGGTGATGGGCGAGGCGGCGAGGTTCACAGGCGCGGCCTCGACGCCGTCGGCGTCAAACAAGAGCCAGCCGGGGTCGACGCCGAACAGCCGGCCGTATTTCTCCGCCGCCTTGCGCGACAGCGGCCGGTTGCCGTTCTCATGGCTGATAAGCGTGTTCTTGTTGATGTCGCGCAAGGCCCGCGCGGCATCGCTGGGCGAGGCGTAGCCGGCCTGGGCGCGCGCCTGCTGCAATCTGTGCCGAGAATCCATCATCGTACAAAATGCCTGAAATTATCGTCCAAATTGTACGATTTCGCTTGCGCGCTATTCGTACATAACGTACGCTTAGCGCATGAATGAGCCTACCGCAAGCATTTCCGCATTCCGTGCGAGTATCTCGGCCGCGAATGGGCCGGGGCTGCCCACGAGCATCTCGGGGCTGCCCACGAGCATCTCGGGGCTGCCCACGAGCATCTCGGGGCTAATTGATTCCTGGCAGAGTATCGGCGCCTTCGCCGCAGATGTCGGCTGCGGCTATGAAGCCGCCCGCCAGATGCGCCGTCGCGGACGCATCGCGCCGCAGCACTGGCCGCATGTGGTGGCCGCGAGCCGCAGGCGCGGCATTGCCGGCATCAGCTACGAATGGCTGGCGGGCCATCGCGCCGCTGCCGCCATGCAAGGGGAGGCGGCATGAACGCGCTTGCCTCGCCTGTCGAATTCCAATCGTCCGGGCCGTCCTCCTCCCCGGTCCGGACGCTTTCCGGGGCCTCTGCCCCGGATCCGGTCGAACCGCCCGCACCCCGGTTCACCGGAACGGCCGGAGCCGCTCCTCCCCCGGCTCCGGCCCCCATTTCGGGCCGGCTCGTCTCCTGCATCCGCACCGAGGACGGCACCGTCATCCTGTTCGACCGCAGGGCGGGCCTGGCGGTGTCGGGCCTGACCCGGGCCACCGCCGAGGCGGCCCTTCTTCGCCTGCTTGGTGCGGCGCCCGGCGCCGCCTGATCCGAACCGTTCCCCTGACCTGACCAACGGCCCCGCGGCCGAACCCTGGCGCTTGGCCACATGCCGAGCGCTTCGCAACCCTTCGCAAGCAATGGAAGGAGACATGGCTGCCGCTTACACCGAAAAGGAAATCGACGAGATCGCCGCCTGGCTGAAGGAGGGGCTATCGGCCTCGCGCATTGCCGGCCGCTTCAGCGCGCTGCGCGGCAGCCCGGTCTCGCGCAACGCCATTATCGGCATCGTGCACCGCAACGCCGGCCTTCGTGCCATCGGCTTCGCCAACCCGAAGGGTGGCCGCGCCGGCGGCAGGCCGCGGAAACATGTGCGGCCGGACCGGCCGGGCCGGCGGGGCAGGGTGGCGGCTGGAGGTGTCACGCTCTCCGAGCCGGCAGCGCTTTCCAGGCATGCCGAACTGATTGAGGACGCCGGCGCCGCAACTGCCAATCTCCCCCCTTGCGGGGGAGATGCCCGGCAGGGCAGAGGGGGGTGCTGTCCCGCCAACCTATCGGCTGTTGAGCTATCCACGCAGCCGGATGCCCGCACTCCATCCAAACCCAAAAAATCCAAAGCCCGCAAACCCGCGCGCAGCATGCTGCCCGCCTGGCTTTCCCCCGGCACCCGCGAAAAGTCCGACGTCCAGCTCTACAAGCTCCCCGCGCCGCCGCCTCCGGTCCCGCCCGGGCGCCAGCCGCATGTCGCGGCGATGCGCTTCCTCGATTGCCTGTTCAAGCGCTGCCGCGCGCCGATCGATCTCGCGCTGCGCGAGGAGGCGGACGAGGATCCTGTCGGCGCGCGGCCTGGTCCCGACATGCTCTGCTGCGGCCTGCCGACGTCGGCCACGCGCTCCTACTGCGCGCATCATCATGCGCGGTTTCACGGCCATCGCGGGAGGGGGATGTGATGGGCGAGGCGCAAATCTCCCCCCTTGAGGGGGAGATGTCGCCGAAGGCGACAGAGGGGGTCCTCTCAGGCGGCAGGATCCCCTTTGAACGGCAGTGGGCGTTGGCGCTTCACGCGCGGCGGCCATCTCCCCCGCAAGGGGGGAGATTCGAGCTCCGGCGCTTTCGCGAGCCCACCCCATGAGCGGTACGACCTGGTCGAAGTTTTTCTGGTCGGATTGGGAGTCCGATCCAAACTTGCGCCTCTGCTCGCTGGCGGCCCAAGGCCTGTGGATGCGGATGCTCTGCATTGCCGCCGCGCATCAGCCGGTCGGCTATGTCGCGATCGCCGGCAAGGGGCTGGATGAGTCAGCGCTGGCCCGCCTCGCCGGTTGTCGCGAGGCTGAGCTTGCGGCGCTGCTTGCCGAGCTCGAGCAGAACGGTGTCTTCTCGCGCGACCGCCAAGGCCGGATTTATTCCCGTCGCATGATTGCCGATGCTCGCAAGGCCCGCGCGGCGCGCCGCAACGGCCTCAAGGGCGGCAACCCAAGCCTCTCGAAAGAAAGCGCTTTTTCGCCTTCGGATAAGCCACGGGTAAAGGGGGAAGATAAGGGGGAGGATAAACCCCAGAGTCCAGAATCCAAGTATCCAGAATCCAAGTATCCAATAGCCATAGATCCATCGGGAGAAAACGCCCCGGCGTTTTCTTCCCGGGCTGCCGCTCCGCGGCAAAAGAACGAGAAATCATTTTCGGGCCGTTCAGCCGGACAGAACTGGTATCGCCGCAAGACCCATGTCGATGCCGCCAACGCCATCATCGAGGAGATCAATGACCGCAGCCGAATTGCAGCAGGCGGCGAAAGCTCTGGCCGCGATGTTCAGTTGCTTCCCGCAATCCGCGCTCGCTGATGCCGAGATGCAGCTGCGCGGCTATCTCGCAGCCGTGCAGGATGCCGAGCTTGCCGATGTGCAAGCCGCGATCCAGCGCTTCATCCGCGGCGAGGCGAAGGTCGACAACGCCCAGTTCTGCCCGTCCAGCGCCCAGCTTTCGATCGAGGTGCGGGAACGGCGGCTGATGCGGGAGCTGTTGGCGAAGCGGAGTGCTTTGCTTGGCGCGAGTTCCTCGCCCCCGCAATACGGGGGAGAGGTGGCGCGGCGCAGCCGCGACGGAGCGGAGGAACGCCGCCGACTATGATCGACACGCCCGGCAGGACAGCGCCCCCCTCTGTCCTGCCGGACATCTCCCCCACAAGGGGGGAGATCAGACTTCGCCACCGCTTTCGCCAACCTCCACCCTCGCAGGTCTGAGCCGGGGCGCCCAAGCTGCCAATCTCCCCCCAAAGTGGGGAGATGCGCGGCAGGGCAGAGGGGGGCGCGAAGGAACGCAGCCTCTCCCGTTGGTCACTCACACCACCCACCACAAAGGACACCGCCCATGCCCCGCAAAGCCGCCAAGAAACCGCAACCCCCGAAACTCCCCAAAGGCGAGGCCGAACAGGTGCGCATCCGCCGCGAGATCGGCCATGACTTCGCGCTGAAGCCCGACGCCTTCGGCCGCCAGCGCCTCACCCCCGGCACGGCCGAGGCGCGCCGTGTCTACGAGGTGTCGAACGGCGGCTACACCTCGACCGGCGGCATCGTGCGCCTGCGCAATGTCGATCCGCTGGTCGGCATCACCTCTCTCAGCCGCCAGCAGCGCGAGGCCGGCCAGCGTTTTCGCGATGAGTTCGAGCGCTCCGCCCGCGAGGGCCTGCAGCCGCAATCCTGGAGCGAGCGCGTCGACGGCGGCCGCGTCGGCGGCGGCGTGCCCGACCGCGTGCTCTCAGCCGGCCGGGCGCACGCCCACGCCGCGGCAGCACTCGCCCACTGGGAGGTGGCGGAGGTGGTGCGCAAAACCTGCCTCGAAGGCCAGTCGGTGAAGGCCATCGCCGAACGCAGCGGCGACGGGCGCGATGTGGTGGTCAAGCTGCTGAAGGTCGGGCTGGATTTGTTGGCGGTGCATTACGGGATGATGATGGGGAGGAAGGTAGGGTGAGGGGAAAGCGATGTGCCAAACTTGCGCCGGATCGAAAGCTGCTTATCTGACTATGCAACTGGAGTGACTGAATGCGTTTCATTAGACTTGTTTCCGGTTCATGATCGGCCGTCGCTGCAGTAATTGCGACAGTGTTTAACGCCCATCCTGTTCTCAACACCGCAATGTTGATGACACTGCTGTTTGTGCTTAAGGCGGCCTGGGGGCACCTGAAATCGAGCTGGCGATGACCGTTATCCGCGCCGGATTGAAGATGGAGCAGCCGGTCGGCCGCGACCAAGTCGCTCCACTCGTGAGCGCCCAATGAAGAAACCCTGAGAACTGGAAAAGACCGTCGAGGTCGAATTCACCGTCGAAACCGCGATCTATCGCTTTAGCCTCGAAGCGCAGAAGTTGACCCATGAGCAAGGCAAATACCGGATCAGGCTGTTCGAATACGATCTGTTCCGCATCAAGCCGTTTGGCGAGCGGCAGGACACGCCGACTTTTGCCAAGGGTGGGGGCTTTGGGCTATTCGCGGCGAGAGGAGGAGATGAGGCAAGCTCCATGACCAGGTTGATTGCTCGGTTCCTGATGGGCTTGGTCGTAGTGGCGGCAATTGGCGCGGGGTTGCTGCTGCTGCGAAACAGCCAAATGAATAGCGGCGTACAAGCGCTGAAACGGGAGGATGGCACCGCTGCTTTGGCGAGCCTGAAACCGCTGGCGCAGCTCGGGGACGGAACTGCCCAGATGCTCGTCGGGTCAATCTACGCCTACGGATGGGGCGGAGTTCACAAGAGTGATGCGGACGCGACTTACTGGTTCCGTCGGCTTGGCTCGTGGGGCCCGCTGGTTGTCGAGGAAGGCGCCGATCCAGCGGCGCCATACCAGCTTATGGTTGCAAAGGCCTACGGCGCCGGGACGGACGGGGTGAGAGCCGACGCCAGCGAGAGTTTAAAGTGGCTAAAACTGGCCGCTGAAGGTGGAAGCAAGGAGGCGGCTGCGGCGCTCTCCCAATCCCAGCATTGATTAAACGACGTGCCGAAGGACAAGTTCACATTGTTATTTATTCCGACGATCCACTGCCGAAGAGCGTATTGAAAGACGACCGCGCAAAAACTTCTGGCCTCGGCGCTGCCCCTCATCCGCCTGCCGGCACCTTCTCCCCGTATAGTGGCGGGGAGAAGGGATGGCCGCGACGCTGGCAGCTATTCCGCGACGTTGGCGGTTGGCGAAAGCGGCGGTGACAGCATCTTTCTCCCCGTCACTAGACGGGGAGAAATGCCCGGCAGGGCAATGAGGGGCAGCGCCGATCGATGCGGTTATCTGCGCGCTTTGCGTGACGCCGTTTCAGCCGTGTCTCAAGCGCCTTTCTTCAGCGGCTTCGGGTCGCTATCAGGTGGTGGTTCCCACCCAAACACGCTCCGTCCCCCCAACAAATGCGACTGGTCCATCTCGCCCGCGACAATCTCCTTCAGGCTCGGCCCCGTCACATAGCGCTCCATCCGGCGTGACTCCCCGTCCAGCCGCCTCAGCGCCTGCAGCTCTTCCTCGCGGCCGAGCCTGGCCTTGCTCACCGCCGATTTCAGCACCGAGATCGTCTCGTCATAGACCTTCAGCGGCACGGGGAAGGGGTGGCGGTCCTTGCCGCCGTGGGCGAGCGAGAAGCGCGCCGGGTCGGAGAAGCGGCAGGGCGCGCCGTGCACCACCTCGGAGACCATGGCGAGCGCGCGCACCGTGCGCGGGCCGACGCCGGGCACCAGCAGCAGTTCGGGAAAATCCTTCGGGCCGCTCTCGATCGCGGCGGCAATGTTGCCGTGCAGGCGGCGCATGACGATGTCGCTCTCGCGCACGTCGTGATGCGCGGGCATGACGAGGTTGGGCAACAGCGGCTGCGCGGCCGGCTCCGGCGCTTCGGCTCGCGGCTCCAGAACGGCAAGCTCGCTAAGGATCTTTTCCGGGCTCATCGTCTTCAGAAGCGCGATCTGCCCCCCGCGGGCTTTCTCGGCGCGGTGGTCGGTGAGGTTGACGATCTCGCCTTGGCGTTCGCCCTCGATCGCCGCATGCGGCTGGTCGACGAAGCTTTCCAGCCCCTCCGACAGCCAGTGGTAGCGGCGCGCCTGGCGGGCGTCGCCGTTCATGCCCTGCTGCACCACCACCCAGCGTCCGTCATCGCTGACGATGAAGCCGTGCAGGTAGAGGTCGTAGCCGTCCTGCACTGCGGCGCTGTCCACCTTGGCGACCAGCCGGCTGGCGGTGGCGAGAGCCTCGCCGTCGAGGCCGACATGGTCGCCGATCGCCAGCAGCTCGCCCGGCGTCTTGCGCGAATGTGCGCCGCGCCCGCCGCAGACATGGATGCCAAGCTCGCCGGCCATCGGATTGAGGCCCCGCTTCAGCGCGCCGATGACGGAAGTGGTGATGCCGGAGGAGTGCCAGTCCATGCCCATCACGGCGCCGAAGGACTGGAACCAGAAGGGATGGGCGAGGCGCCGCAAAAGCTCGTCGCGGCCGTAATGGTGGACGATGGCTTCGCACAGCACCGCGCCGAGCTTCGTCATGCGATCGCCCAGCCATTTCGGAACCCGCCCGCCATGCAGCGGCAGGTCGGCGCTGCCGCTTCGCTGCGTCACTTTTGCTTTCCTTATGAATGCCGGCTTCTAGATGGCATTTTGGCGGGAATTTGCAAGGCGGCGCAACCGCAGCCGGACATCTCCCCTCGCCGCGGGGAGATGTCCGCTCGCTGGTCGGTCAGCGCCGGCAGATGCGGATCTTTTCGATGACGCGGTGGCCGTGGCGCCAGTGCTTCACGATCTTGATCCGGCAATGATCGCGATAATACCGGTTATGATAGCGCACCACATAACGCTCGCGATAGGGAGTGTAGTAGTCGTCATCGTAGACGTGTCGGTAATAGCGGTGAGGGTAATACCCGCCATAGTAGTCACCATAGTAATCGCCGTAGCTGGGGCCGACGCCGATGCCGAACTGAACGCTACCGGCACTCGCCGGCGCGATCGCAAACGCCGAGGCGATGGCGATCATCGAAGCAAGCAGAAGCTTTTTCATCGCTGCCTCCTTGAGGTCGATGGTTGCCCCTTCGAGGCACAAACGGTTTCGGGACGGGTGGTGTTCCGAGAAAGTTGGGCGGCGATCCTGGGCCCAGCAAGGAGCGAAGCGGCGCCGAAGCTGACGATCTTCGCCCTTGCGGGGAAGGTCACGCTTTTGTTCGCCCCGCTGTTTTCGATCTTCGGAGTCGCCATATCGCCACCTGCTGTCGCCGTGCAGCGCGTGCGCGCTCGGCGTCGTCGTCTATTGCCACGTCCAGCCAATCCCAACCGCAGGAGCCTGCCATGACCAAGCCCACTATCCTGAAATTCGGCCCCGTCGAGCATGGCGATGGCGGCGATCTGCCGGGCTGGATCGCGGTCGAGGGATCGCCGACCATGCAGACCGCCGTCCAGCACACCAGCGAGGACGGCAAGGTGATGTCCGGCACCTGGCGCGCTTCGCCCGGCACCTACCACGCCACCTACACCGACTATGAATTCGTCCACATGATCGCCGGCCGCATCCTCATCACGCCCGATGGCGGCGAGCCGGTCGAGGTCGGCCCCGGCGACGCCTTCGTGGTCGAAGCCGATTTCAAGGGCACCTGGAAGATCCTCGAGCCGGTGACCAAGCATTTTGTGGTTGTGGCGGAGTAAGCAGAAGCTGCTGATCTCCCCCCTTGCGGGGGATGTCTGGCAGGACAGAGGGGGGTGTGAAGGAACGCCGACGCTCGCACGGTCGTCATCCTCGGGCTTGACCCGAGGATCCATGCCGTGACCTTCGGCGTGAAGCGCTACGGTGCAGAATTCTGTTACTGCTGCAACGCCTTAGCGTCACGGCATGGATCCTAGGGTCTGCGCGCGTCGCTTCGCTCCTTGCTCCGCCCTAGGATGACGAACGACAGGGCGGCGCCCTACCTTCCCACCTTCGAGATCACGCGCCTTTCCACCTCCGGTTCCAGCGATTCCGCGAAAGGCGTCGCCAGATGGTGCTGGTCGCGGAAGGCGAGCTGGCCGTCGATGAAGACGTGGCAGGTGGTGGCGTTGCAGAAGCGGTCGGTGAGGTCGACGTAGGTGGCATTGGGCACGCTGGTGACGATCTCGCGCTCGACCGCCGCCATCTGGTCGTTGGCGGCATAGGCGCGGCTCTGGTCGCAGAGCGATGGCGCCTTGTCGCGCCACAGCGCGCGCGACACGCAGGTGTCGATGTTCTCGTCGTTGAAGGGCACGTCGCGGATGAAGGCGATCTTCAGGCCGGCCTTGCTCAAGCTGGTCAGCGTCGAGCGCAGGCCGGCCCGCCATACGGCGTCCGGCGTGTCCGGCTCGCCCTTGCCCGCCGCCATCTTGCGCGAGGAGGTCAGCGCCAGTTCGGAGATCACCACCAGCGAAGGCCTGGCCGCGACGATCTCCTTGATCGCCTGTTCGCGCCATTGGTCGCATTCGCGGTAGTCGCGGTTGAGCTTCGTGACAAAATAGGAAAACCGTGAGGGCCGGCACGAGCTCTTCAGCCAGGTCTCGACGCGGTAGCCGTTCTTCTTTCCCGCCTCGATCAGCGGCGTCGACCAGTGATCGGCGTGGGAATCGCCGAACAGCGCGATCACGCGCTGGCCATTGCCGAACACGCAGGGTTTCGGCGTCACCGTGTCGTAGCCCTCGACGCAGGCCTTGGCGCGCGCGGTGGCCGGCTCGGCCGCACTTGCCGCGATCGCGCGCTGCTCGGGGTCCTCGGCGCGCACGGCAAGCGCTGCGTTGCCGTAGGCGGCTGCGACGCCGGTGCCGGTCAGGAGGAGGGCCGGCACCAGCGCCCGCGCCGCATTGGCCATAAGCCAGCCATTGCGGCGGATTGGATTCTCGATGAAATGATAGCTCAGCGCAGAGAGCGCCAACGTCAGCCCGAGGCAGGCGAGGCGTTGCGCAAAAGTCAGCTCCTCGACCAGCATGCCGGCATAGACGATCACCGGCCAGTGCCAGAGATAGAGAGAGTAGGAAACCTTTCCGATCCACTGCAAGGGCGGCAGCGCCAGGGCGGCATTTACGCAATTCGAGGAAAAGAGCCCCGCGGTTTTCCGTTCGAAATTGCGTGCAAGAATGCCGTCCCTGACGCCGGCCGCGCCCGCCAGCAAGAGAAGGACAGTACCGGCCACGGGCACGAGCGCCAGAAAACCGGGGAAGGGAGCCTCCTCGCTGAAGGTGAGGTAAGCGAAGGCAATGAGGACCAGCCCGCAGAGGCTGAACGCCGTCCCGAGCCGCGGGCGGTTCTGGAGCAGCCATGCCGGCGCCATCGAAGCCAGCCCGCCGGCGGCGAATTCCCAGGCGCGCAGCGGCGAGAAGTAGAAGGCCCAGGGCTGCGAAATGGGGGTCAGCCAGGCGCAGACCGCGAAGGAGACCAGGCCGGCAATGCCGATCGCAAGCATGATCGTCCGCTTGCCGGGCTTCAGCCAGGCCGCCAGCATCAGCAGCGCCGGCCAGGCGAGGTAAAACTGCTCCTCCACCGACAGCGACCAATAGTGGATGAAGGGATTGTTGGCGGCGTCGTTGGCGAAATAGTCGAACGACCAGCGGATCAGCCACAGATTGATCATGTAGGCGGAGGCGAACATCGCGCCCTTGGAATAGAGCGCCTGCTCCTCCGGCGACAGGATCAGCGTGCCGACGGCAAGCGTAGCGGCGATGACGAACAGCGCCACCGGCAGCAGCCGCCGCGCGCGTCGGGCATAAAAACGAAGGAGGTCGAGCCGGCCGGTGAGCGAAATCTCGCTGACCAGATGGCGGGTGATGAGGTAGCCGGAGATGACGAAAAAGATGTCCACGCCGGCAAAGCCGCCGGGCAGGGCGGTGAGGCTGAAGTGGAAGGCGACAACGCCCGCCACGGCGAGCGCCCGCAACCCCTCAATGTCGGGCCGGAAGTCCGGCGATGGTGCTGACACGAAGGCGAACCTCGCAACGGTCGTTCGTATCCCGCCTTGGGTAAAGCCTCGCGCCTATAGGCTCATACCGCAATGCAACAAATCTAACGCAGTGCAACATAAAGGGAGGCGGCAGCAACGGCGGCGGCAGCCGACGCTTCGGCACCCTAGGGTCTGCGCGCGTCGTTTCGCCCAGGATGACGAAGGAGCTCAGCCGCCGGTTTCGCCAGCGTTCGAGAGCATGGAAGGACATTGGCGAACGCTAAAGGCAAATTGTCCGCCTGCAGGTAATCTGGTAGGATCAGTGCACCGACGAACGGCTCTGGGACGCCGTGACGTCCGACATCATGCACAAAGACATCAACTCGAACCGGAGAACGGCCATGAAACGGCTTCTGACGGTCGCTGCGCTGTTGGCAGCGGGCAGTTTGATTGCGATGCAGGGCGCAGCTGCCGACGATGCTGCGCTGATCAAAAGCGCCGAGTCCGCCGCACCCGCCGCAGTGGCGAGTGGCGCTGCGGTCTACGCCATGGATGAAAAGGGGAACATGCGCACCCTGCGCGAGGGCAATACCGGCTTCTGGTGCATGCCGGACAATCCGGCCTCGCCCGGTCCGGATCCGATGTGCGGCGATGCCAACTCGATGGAATGGGCGATGGCCTGGCTGGAAAAGAAGGAACCGCCCAAAGGCAAGGTCGGCTTCATGTACATGCTGTCCGGCGGCACCGACGGCAGCAATACCGATCCTTATGCGACGAAGCCCGAGGCAGGCAACAATTGGATCGAGACGGGGCCGCATGTGATGATCGTCAACGCGATGGACATGATGAAAGGCTATCCGACCGATGCCAAGCCCGACACGTCCAAGCCTTACGTGATGTGGCCGGGCACGCCCTACGCGCATCTCATGATCCCGGTAAAATAGCCGGGCACGGACCTTCAGGTGCGGCGGCGAGCGCTTCAAATCTCCCCTTGTCCGCAAGGGGAGATTTGCATCAGCCGCTTCGTCCTCGCTCCAACTGATCGCGCCTCGCAACCATCCTCCGATCCGCGCGTTGCACGCCGGCGAAAGCCAATCATGGCGGGCAGGGTGGAGACTCACGGTGGCGGATAATCGTCAGAACGGCACGCGCGAGTCGGAACCGGGGCTGGCGGGGCTGCTTGCTGCCTCGCGCAGCCATCCGCGTACGGCGCTGCCGACGGTCGCAACCGTCGTCGCGTCGGTTGCGGCGCTCTATTTCGGGCGCGAGGTGTTCTTGCCGATCGCGGTCGCGCTGCTGTTGACTTTCGCCATCGCGCCGCTCGTGTCGGCGTTGAAACGCGTCGGCATTCCGCGCCTGCCTGCCGTGATCGCCAGCGTTTTGGGCGCCTTTGCCGCGCTTGCGCTGTTCTCCTTCGTGGTGGCCACGCAGGTCAGCGACCTCGCCCAGAACATCCCCGTCTATCAGATCAACATCCTGACAAAGATCCGCGCGCTGAAGGAAAACGGGCTGGGCAACGGCATCATCTCGCGCTTGAGCGGCGTGATCGAGCGCGTCGGCCAGGAATTCGAGCGCCAGGAGCCGCAACTGCCGTCCGCCGCCCAGACGCCGAAGCGCGATCCGATCCCGGTCGAGATCGTCGCGCAGGAAAGGCCGCTCGAAGTGTTGCAAAAGGTCATCGAGCCGCTGCTCAGCCCGCTCGGCTCGGCCGGCCTTGTGGTCGTCGTCGTCATCTTCATGCTGATGGAGCGGGAGGATCTGCGCGACCGCTTCATCCGTCTCGTCGGCTATGGCGATCTCCACCGCACCACCCAGGCGCTGCAGGATGCCGGCAAGCGGGTCGGCCAGTATCTGTTGATGCAGCTGGTGGTGAACGTCATCTACGCCATCCCGATCACCATCGGCCTTTGGGTGCTGGGCATCCCCAACGCGCTGCTTTGGGGCCTGCTGGCGCTCGCCTTGCGCTTCGTTCCCTATATCGGCCCGATCATCGGCGCGCTGCTGCCGCTATTCCTGGCGCTGGCCGTGGCGCCCGGCTGGTCGCTGCTTCTGTGGACCGCGGCACTGTTCATCGCCATGGAGCTGATCACCGGCAACGTCATCGAGCCATGGCTCTATGGCTCGCGCACCGGCCTCTCGCCGCTCGCCATCATCGTCGCGGCGATCTTCTGGACCTGGCTCTGGGGGCCGATCGGCCTGGTGCTGTCCACGCCGCTCACCGTCTGCCTCGTGGTCCTCGGCCGCCACGTGCCCCAGTTCGAGTTCCTCGACGTGCTGTTCGGCAACGAGCCGGTGCTGGAGCCGCATGCGCGTCTCTATCAGCGGCTGCTCGCCGCCGATCCAGACGAGGCGACCGACCACGCCGAGGAGATGCTCGAAGAAAAATACCTGTTCGAGTTCTACGACCAGGTGGCGATTCCGGCGCTGCTGCTTGGCGAGCAGGACCGCATGCGCGGCGTCATGGATGACGAGCAGCGCAAACAGGTCGCGGCGAGCGCGCTGACGCTGGTCGCCAATCTGGACGGCAGCGCCCAGGAGGAAGCGGAGGAGGCGGAAGCCGACGAGGAAGACGACCAGCAGGCAGCCACTGCCTCGGCCGAGGCCTCGCCGGGCAAGGCAGCCTCAGCCAAGATCACCGCGGGCAAGGCTGCTGAAGGCAAGGCGAACGATCGGAAGGCCGGCGACGGCAAGGAGCTTCTATCCGAGGAGGTCGATCTTCCGGATGGCGTGGGCTTCTCCGTGCTTTGCGCCGGCGGGCGGGGCGAGCTCGACGACGCCGCCGCCGCGATGCTGGCGCAGGTGCTGGAGGTGCAGGGCGCCGAAGTGTCGAGAGCGAGTTTCATTGACCTCGAACCTGCCGGGATCCGCCGCCTCGACCTGAGCGGCGTCGATACGGTGGTGATCGGTTTCCTCAACCGCGACTCCACCAAGCACGCGCGCTTCATGGTGCGGCGGCTGAAGCGGCTGAAACCGCGTCTCAGGGTCGGCATCGTGTCCTGGTCGGAAATCGGCAACAGCGACGCCAAGGCCGCGGCCGAACTTGCCGCCGGGCTTAACGCCGATTTCGTCGCCCATGGCATGGTCAGCGCCGTGACGGGCGCCCTGTCGAGCGAGCCGCCGGTGATGCTGAAGCTTGCGCCGCAACGCCGGCCACGCCGCCGGCCGGCCCGCAAGAAGGAGCTGCAGGCGGCTGGATGAGGGAGGCGACTTTCCCCCTCAATTGACCGGCCCGAAGGCCCGCGCGAACCGCGCCGCTTTGCGATCCGCGCGGGCAGGCGCCGGCCCCGCCGGCGGCGCCACGCCCCAGCCCTCAGGCTGGCCGGGTGGCTGTCTGGTTCGGCCCTTGTCCGGCCGCTTCTGTTCTGCCTCGCCGATCCGGGCAGAAGCCCGGATCCTTCGGAGCGCGCTAGAAATGCAGGTCCAGTGCAGGCGGATGGCTTGGCCTGGATCGTCCTGCGGCGCTGCTGCGGAGCCGGCGGGACGGCTTGCTTGCTCCTGGTTGCACTGCCCAGTGAGCTTGCGGCGGCCGTGAAAGCATGATCTTCGCTCGAACAAGAGGCCAATCCCGATTCTGTCGGGACGGAACAGGTGCAGCCGGATGGCACTGAACATCGCGCAGAAGTTACGACTGACTTCGGTCGTGCTGGGAACCGCCAGCCGCAAGGATCTGGCGGCGGCGTTCCGAGCGGTCAATCCGAAGACGGCTTTCGATATCGGCCGCGCCGACAAATGGCTGCAAGGCCGCGCCCAGCCTCGCGAGCACAGCGTCTACGAAGACTGGGCGAAAGTGCTGCGCCTCGAACGGCCCGGTGCCTGGATCGCCGAGAGCGATCTGCCGAGCTTCACGGCCGCGATCGCGGCCCGGCACGGCATCGACGCGACGGAGCTCGAACGCCGCGCCCACGCCCAGGCCGAGGCCTCGCCCGGGCATGACGACAAGGGCACCGGACTGGCGCTTGCCGGGACCTATGCCTGCTATTCGCGCGCCTGGTCGCCTTACTATCGCGGCCAGCTCATCAGGGGCCGCCTGTCGATCGAGGCGGGGCCCGGCGCGCATGCGTTCACCGCCACATATCGCGAGACATTGCCGACCGGGCAGTTGCAGCTCGGCGGGCCGGTCACGCCGGCAAAGCGCAGCCTCTACCTGCATCTGAAGGAGGTGGGCGGCGAAGCGCAGTTCTTCCTTTGCCTGTTCCCGCAGACGCAGCCGGTGAGCGTGCTCGGCGGCTATATGGTCGGCACCGCCATCATCGGCCCGGAGGCGCAGCCCTCGCTGACAAGAATCCTTCTGGTGCGCCTGCGCGATGCGCCAGCCGCCGAGCAATGGGGCGGGTACCTGCCGCCCGGCACCTCGATAGCCGCCGATCTCGCGAGCCTCGGCATCGTCATGGAGCACCCGGAAGCGGTCGACCGGCAACTCGGCCAGTTCCTCAGTGCCGACAGCGACGGCGGCGTCAACCAAATCCCGCCGTCCGAGTACCGCGCCATCCTCGACGTGTTCGACCGCCATTGGCTGCAGCACGCGGGCTAGGTACGAACCTCAGCAGGCTGGATGTTGCCGGCTGACCACAGCCTGCCCGTATTCGGCTGCAGCCGGCTCGCTTTGCACGCATCTCACGAAAACGTTTTTTGACAAAACGGCACTTCCCTTGCGTCTTGAGGCGGCAAATTGGGCAAGGGGCATATCCATGAAGAAGATCTATGAGAAGCCGGTGCTGGTGAAGCGCCAGAAGCTGTCGAGCGTCGTTGCCGGGTCGTCGGCCCCGATCCCGCCGCGCTGACCTAAGCAACAGCCAGCAGGGCAAGCATTCCTGGGCTAAGCTTGACAGGGCGGCCGCATCGCGTTCACCTGCGCCGGTCGTTGACCCGCCCAGGAACGAACGATGAAGAAGACTTACGAAAAGCCGCGGCTGCAAAAGCGCGGCAGGCTGTCGGCCGCGACCGCCGCCGCGCCGTTGTCCGGCTTTACCTTCTGACGCGAGCCAGGCGGCCCTGCGGCACTCCTTTGCGGCGGTCCGAGATCGGTCGAAACTATTGGCTTTGCCACGGCGCACCAATCGGCGTACCCTGCCGTATCGCTGGTAACCACCCACCGGACGCCAATGACGACTGAGAGAATCCCCACTAGCCCGCGCGCGGGCACGCGGCCGCAGATTTCCAGGACCAACTGATTGAGGAGAGCAGAAGGGCGCTGATCCGCTCTTACGACCTGTTGCGTCGTACGGAGCGCCTGGTGAACGCTTCCGGCCGCAAGCTTGATGGTCGCTCCCCGACGGCGCTCGCCCGCGCGAAGCGTCTTCAGGTGGGAATTGCGATGAAGAAGACGTACAGCAAGCTGACGCTTGAAAAGCTGGCAACGGTTCGTCAATAGCGGTCTGGCGAACCCTTTCTGAGCCTCGTACGCGAAACCTCGCGCCGCTGCCGGCCAGGAGCGGGCGGTACACTACGCAAGTGCCCGCCCGTCCGGCGCCGCCGCCAAGCTGCTGAACCCCGTCCGTCCCCAACAGCAACGGTCATGGCGTGACCAGTCACTGCGGATTGCCATTGGCCCGGCTGGCTGTCAACGTCGGCGGCGCGCCCTCCGGAACAGCGTTTTTTCCCGTTGTGCAGCGCCGAAACCGCGCCGCGGCGTTTCCGTTGTTGCCGCCACGGCAGGCTCCGAAATGGCGGATTTCCGGGCTTTTCGGCCGTTGCGGCAGGCGACACGAATGTTGCCGCCTACAGATCTGAATAGGCTTGTTTTTCACTGGTTGAGGTGTCTTGAGGTCCGGTTCTCAACCTGACTTTTTTTGGGCGCATTTCGGCAACGCAGCATTGGCGGGCAAACGGCAGCGACTTCCCCGTCGCGCTAGCGGTTTCGTCGCCCCTCAAAGACTGGGGAGAGGAACGCTGCGGCTCTGTGAACCGCTTCATGATGCGCACATGCAGGGATGCTAAAATTCGGCATCGGAGCGGGGGAAGGTGGGCATCGGTTGCTCGAAGTGCTTGCCCGGCGCAGGTCCTGGCCGGCAGATCGAGGCAGAGGTGCCCGCGCAGCGACGGAGCGGGGGTTCTTGTTGGGCGTCCCCCCGCTCCGTCCCGGCGTCGCCAGGGAACCTGTCTCCACACTTTGTTGGGGCCAAAATCTCGGTCTGTCGGCGCGGCGTTCCTTCGCGCCTCGCCTGGCCTGCGTGCCAGTTGCCGCGCAAGGAGATCGGCTGTCTCACCGCCCTCCGCACACCTCCCTCACCAGGCCCCGCAGCCACCGATGCGCGGGGTCGGCGTCGAGGCGCGGGTGCCATAGCAGCGAGATTGTGAGCCCGGCGAGCTTCACCGGCAGCGCGAAGGTGAGTAGGCCTTCGCGCAGCTTGCCGGTATAGCGCTCGGGCACCGTGGCGATGAGGTCGGAGCCGCGCGCCAGCGCCAGCGCTTCCGCAAAGCCGCCGACCACGGTGCCGATCGTCCGCGTCAGCCCGGCGAGTTCCAGCGCGTCGTCGATAGGCCCGCGATCCAGCCCGCGGCGCGAGATCAATATATGCCGGCCGGCGGCGAAGCGGGCGGCGGTGATCTTGCCGTCGCACAGCGGATGGCCGCTGCGCACCACGCCGACGAAACGGTCGCGGAACAGCGCCTGCGCCCGCACCTCCGGGCCGGTCGAGCCGCCGATAACGCCGGTCTCGAGATCGACACTGCCTTCGCGCATCGGCGCGCTGTCCTTGTCGGGCTTCGGCACGAAGCGCAGCTGCACGCCCGGCGCTTCCTCGGCGACGCGCGCGAGAAGGGCAGGGCCGAAATTTTCCACAAAACCATCGCTGTTGCGCAGCGTGAAACTGCGCGTAAACCGCTTCAGATCAAGGCGTTCGGCGGGGCGCAGCACAGCCTCCGCCTCCTTCACCAGCCGGCCGACATCCGTGCCGAGCTCGATGGCGCGGGGCGTCGGCACCAGGCCGCGCCCGGCGCGGACCAAAAGTGGATCGCCGGTGACCTCGCGCAGTCTTGCGAGCGCGCGGCTCATTGCCGACGGGCTGAGCTTCAGCCGCCGCGCGGCTTTCGCGACACTGCCTTCGGCGATGAGCACGTCCAGCGTGACGAGCAGGTTGAGATCGGGTCGCGACATGGTGCGATCTTAGCACGTCCTCGATGCAGTGACATGGCGCTTCATGCACTATTCGAGTGCAAATGCTGCGCGTTCCGCCATATGGGCCAGGCGCCTATTCTCCCGGCAAGTTCCACCCGAGCCGGAGAAGAACCATGGCCGATATCGCAGATCCACGCACCATTCCCGCAAGCCGCTCGGCAAGCGGCGCGCTGGCCAGCCTGTCGCTGGCGATGCTTTTGTCTTCGCTCAGCACCAGCATCGCCAATGTCGCGCTGCCGACGCTGAGCACCGCCTTCGCCGCATCTTTCCAGGCGGTGCAATGGGTGGTGCTTGCCTATCTGCTTGTCATCACCGCGCTCATCGTCAGCGTCGGGCGTCTTGGCGATCTCGTCGGCCGCCGGCTGCTGCTGGTCGCCGGTCTTGGCCTGTTCAGCGCCGCGTCGCTGGCGGCCGCGCTTGCGCCGTCGCTGCCGCTGCTGGTCGCCGCCCGCGCCGCTCAAGGCCTCGGCGCCGCGGTGATGATGGCGCTGACCATGGCCTTGGTCGGCTCGACGATGCCGAAAGAGCGCACCGGCAGCGCCATGGGCCTGCTCGGCACCATGTCGGCGATCGGCACGGCGCTTGGGCCGTCGCTTGGCGGCGTGCTGATCGCTTCCCTCGGCTGGCGCGCGATCTTCCTCGTCACTGCCGGGCTGGGCGTCGTGGCGATGATCCTCGCCCGGCGCTTCCTGCCGGGCGATCAAACCGCGACGATCCTCCGCAATGAGGCGCAGGGCGTTGGCCCGCGCTTCGACGCGCTGGGCACCCTGCTGCTTGCCTTGACGCTCGCCGCCTATGCGCTGGCGATGACGGCAGGACTCGGCCATTTCGGCGGCACGAACGTCGCGCTGCTCGGCATGGCCGTTCTCGGCGCCGGCCTGTTCCTCTATGCGCAGCGGAGAGTGGCGTCGCCTCTGGTCAAACCAGCGCTGTTCAGCGATCCGGTGCTGGCGCCGAGCCTTGCCATGAACGGGCTGGTCTCCACCGTGATGATGGCGACGCTTGTCGTCGGACCCTTCTTCCTGTCGCGCGCGCTGGGCCTGGGCGACGCGCAGGTCGGCGCCGTGCTGTCGATCGGCCCGGTCGTCTCGGCGCTGTGCGGCGTGATCGCCGGCCGCATCGTCGATCGCCTCGGCGCGTCCGCCATGGTCGTTGCCGGGCTGGTGCTGATGACCATCGGCTGCGTCGCGCTTGCTCTGCTGCCGGCGCTGTTCGGCGTCGCCGGCTACGCGGCGGCGATCATGCTGTTGACGCCCGGCTATCAGCTCTTTCAGGCGGCGAACAACACCGCCGTCATGGCCGATGTCGATAAGAACGAGCGCGGCGTGGTCTCGGGCATGCTCAGCCTGTCGCGCAATCTCGGCCTGATCACCGGCACGGCGGTGATGGGCGCGGTGTTTGCCTTTGCGGTGGGCACTGGCGAGATCGGCGCCGCGACACCGGAAGCAGTCGCCGGAGGGATGGGGTTTACGTTCGCAGTGGCGGCTGGGCTGGTGATCGTGGCGGTTGCGATTGCGGCGGTTGGAGATTTGCGAAAGCGTCGGTGACATCCAATCTCCCCCCTTGCGGGCCCTTGCGGGGGAGATGTCCGGCAGGACAGAGGGGGTCGTCTCACTTGGATTGCCAACGCCGTCTGATGTCGGGGAGAGCGCTGGCGCTTCACGCGAAGCGCCCCCTCTGTCACCTTCGGCGACAGCTCCCCCTCGAAGGGAGAGTACGCATCGCCGCCAATGTAACCGATCGCACATTCCCAACGCCCGTCTTGCCGTATCGGCTTCCGTAAATTAGCCGATTTTGATATTCCGTTGCGGTCTTCTCCCGCCGCATCGACGAGGAGCCAGATGGCAGTGGAAGGGTGCCCGGCCGGATGACCGACGCTCCGCATAAGGGGCTGCTGGACCTGTGCGTGCTCGGCGACTTCCAGGTGGTCCGCGACGGCGCGCTGCTCGACCTGCCTCCGTCGCGCAAGACGAGAGCCTTGCTTGCCTATCTCGCCGTCACCGGCAAGGCGCACCAGCGTGAGCGGCTCTGCGAAATCTTCTGGGACATTCCCGACGATCCGCGCGGCGCCTTGCGCTGGAGCCTGTCCAAGATCCGCCAGGTGCTCGGCGAGGACGAACCCGCTCTGGTCGCCGACCGCAACACTGTCTCGCTGAAACTTGGCACGGACTATGCCCGGCTCCTGCCGCTGGTGAAGGGCGATCTTTCCATGGCTTCGACGGAAGAGCTGGAGGCCGTGGCCGGTTCGATCCGCGGCGATTTCCTCGCCGATCTTTCGCTCGAGCGCTGCTTCGAATACGAGGCCTGGCGCGCGGGCGTCGCCAGCGAGGTCGAGATCGCCGAGCTCGGCATGTTGCGCGAGCTGATCGAGCGCCTGGCCGGCGAGCCGAGGCGTGCGCTGCCGCTTGCCAGGCGCCTGCGCCGGCTGCTGCCGGAGGATGTCGGCCTGGCGGAAGAGATCGCGGCGCTGGAAGAGAAGGTGAGGGCGGCAGCCGCCCAGCCGACGGGACGCTCCGCGCAACGCGGCGCCACGGACGTGGCCCAGATGCAATCACCTTCCACTCAGCTTGCCAACAGCCCGACGCCCGCGCAGGATCCCGGCCGCGCCGTCCATTTCTGCCGGGCTCGCGACGGCACAAGGCTTGCTTTTGCCAAGACCGGCAGCGGCCCGCCCATCCTGCGCGCCGCGCATTGGATGTCGCATCTGACCTTCGACTGGGACAGCCCGATCTGGCGGCACTGGATGAGGGAACTGTCGCGCCGGAACCAGTTGGTGCGCTACGACGAGCGCTGCAATGGCCTGTCGCAACGCCACGTGGCCGACGTCTCATTCGACACGATGGTGTCGGATCTCGAATGCGTCGTCGAGGCCGCGGGGCTCGATCGCTTCACGCTTCTAGGCCTCTCGCAGAGCTGCGCGGTTTCGATCGCCTATGCCATACGCCACCCCGAGAAAGTCTCGGGCATGATCCTCTACGGCGGCTACGTCAAAGGCTGGCGGGCACGCGGCGACCCCGGCGAGATCGCCACGCGCGAGGCCGTATCGACGCTGATGCGCGAGAGCTGGGGCAAGTCGAACCCGATGTTCCGCCAGGCCTTCTGCTCCATGTTCATCCCCGGCGCCACGCACGAACATTTCGCCTGGATGGACGATCTGATGCGGCGCACCGTTTTGCCGGACGACGCTTGGCGCCTGCAGGCCGCCTTTTCCGTGATCGATGTCAGCGACCTGCTCGAAAAAGTGCGGGTGCCGACCCTGGTGCTGCACGCGCGGGAAGACAATGTTGCCCCGGTCGAGTCCGGCCGCACCATGGCGGCGGGTATTCCCGGCGCCAGCTTCTTCGAGCTGGAAAGCCAAAACCACATCCTGCTCGAGGGCGAGCCGGCCTTCGACGAGTTCGTCGCCCATGTCCGGGCCTTCGTCGCCGGTACGGCAGGGTCGTAGGAAATCTCCTACCGCGATCGCGTAATTTAATCTTGGCGTGGGAAGCTTATCTTTGGGTGGCGGCGGTGCCCATTCCGCCCCTTCGGCCGGTGCTTCAGCTACCCCAACGCCCCCCGCCCGCTGCGGCACCGGCCTCATTCGTCTCGTTCTGCGATGCCGCCTCGACCGAGCCGGCTTCCGCTTCGCGCTCCAGCTCGACCAGCTTCGACTTGATCTCTTGCGTGTCCGCATGCTCGAGCCCAACCACGTCATTGCGTGTCTGCCGCAGCGCGATCACGATCTCGTCGAGTTTGGCGTGGATGGCCGCCGTGTCCCGGTACCCCTGGATAAGCACGATCCCCGTGATGATGATGGCCGCTGCCGACAGCGCATAGGTCACCGTGTTGGTAAGTCCGAAGGGTACGAGCAAGGTGCACGCAACCATCGCGATAACCATCGCATAGAAGCCGGGCGGCCGGGACAGAAAATCGGCGACGATGAAGAGGAGCCGATTCATGGGCGACTATGAAAGCAGGAACCCGGCTATCAGCACGGTGAGGACCATCGAGGCCGGCACGGCAAGCAGCCAGCGAGCCTCCAGGACACTGTTGGTAGGGTCTTCCATATTTATCCTCCCATCGGCGAATTGCTTGCCGGCAAACGGCGACCAAGAGCGTTCGTTCCACTCATCGGCCAACCGTCCGAAGCGCCGTCGGACTGAAGTCCGGAGAGCAAAGAAGAGGATCGACCGCCGCAACCGAAGTCACGCTTCCGCATTTCTGACGCGCCATTGCATCGGGAGGCGATATATGACCGACGGACTCGCGGACGATCTGGAAGACCAGCCCTATGAAACAGCGTCCTTCGCCAGCAAATACGGGCTCTCCGACAAGCTTGCCAAGGCCATGTTGATCGCGAACGGACCGTCGCGACGCGCCTGCGACGCCGCGGCGAGCACGTACCTCAGATATGTTGCGCTGCGGCGCGAACGCCCGAAATGACCTTCGCTGCGTTGCTGCCGGGAAGCCCGATCCAGTCCGGAACCAAACAGCCCGGCAGGGGTTTATCCAGCGAAGGGACGCTCCACCAACCAGGAATATTGCAATGAAAACACTGCTTCTCGCAGCGTTGGCGCTTTGCGTCGCGGCACCCGCCGTCGCATCCGCCGCCGAGGCCGATGTGGTCATCACGACGCATCACAGGCACTATTACCATCACCGTCCCGCCATCGTCATCAACGAGGAAGGCCACCGCCTTCATCATCGCCATCACGGCACCGTCGCATTCTATGACAACGGCCGCCGCGCCTGGCATCGCCATCACCGCTCGGATACCGTCGTCGTCACGAGCTCAGTCGAGCGCCATCACCGCTACCACCGTCGTCCGGTCACCGTCGAAAGCGACACCGACTATTGACGGCTATCGGCCCGGCCCAGGGAACGAAAGCCGGGCCGAACCGTTGCCGGCGATCATTTATCCGCCTCGCCCCCGGCGAGCGGCACGGTGAACACCGTCGCGGTGCCGGTGAGGCAAAGCTCGCCGGCCTCGTTGCGCACCGAGGTCTCCAATTTCGTGATCGGCTTGTCGGCGCGCACGTCCTTGACCTCGACGCGGCCGGTGATCAGTTCGCCGACGCCGACCGCCTTGACGAATTTCCAGGAGACTTCGAGGAACACCGAGCCGGGCCCGGGAAGGTCCTCCGCGACCACCGCGTTCAGGATGCCGGAGGTGACGCCGCCCTGCACGATGAGCTTGCCGAACACCGAGGCCTCGGCCAAGGCCTTGTCGTAATGCAGCGGATTGCGGTCGCCGGTCATCTCCGCGAAGGCGTCGATATCCTGCGGTTGCGTGCGCCGCGAACGCTCGGCGACGGCGCCGACCTGCGGCCGCCCCTTGATAACGCCGATCCACCCGTCCTTCATCAAATGTACGGTCATGGTCTTACTCCCGTTCGGTTGCGATAGAGGCTCGAGCCCGCCATTGCCTGCGGTTCGTTTGCCGGCGCTCGATAAGTCGCCAGCCCGCTCATGGCGGGCACGGCGCGGCGGACCGGGATCGCGTGTGCGGCGAGCGCCCGGACCTCGGCCTTCATCACCGCGCTGAAGCGGCGATGCCGCTCGCCGATATCGGCCAGCGACCAGTCGAAACCGGCAATGGCGTCAGTGGTGTCGAGGATCTGGCGGGCGATGAGGTCGCGCTCCTGCTGCCAGGTCGCGAAGGCTGCCTCCGATCCGTCCAGGATCGCCCGCGCCAAGCCCTCGGCATCGCGCAGCGCGTCGGCAATGCCGTGCGAGGTGAGCGGGTCGCGGAAGAAGCCGGCATCGCCGACCAGCGCCCAGCCTGGTCCGTGAGCGTGGCGGATGTAGCCCGGCACGCCGCGGAAAGCCTGCAGGCGGGCATCGTCGGGCGCCCGGCTCGCCTGTTCGGCCAGTGCCGGCGAAAGCGCCTCGAGCACCTCCATGCGGGCGCGGAAATGATCAAGGCGGAAGCGCTCGTCGAACAGCTTGGTCGGCACCGAAGCGACGATGCAGGCCAGCCCGGCATTGGTCGGAATGAGGGAGCCGGCGATGCCGTCGCGGAAATACCAGTGATAGCCGGCGCCGGGTTCGACCGGCGCATAACCATAGACATGGGCTGCCGAGACCGTGCCCCTTCTGAGCACCTGCGCGTCGCAGCATTTCGCCACCGTGGAGCCGATGCCGTCGGCGCCGATCACGATGTCGGCGCTTAAACGTAAGGCCGCGCGGCCGGCGCCGCGGATCTCGACGCCGCGCACGCGTCCGCGCGTGTCGGCAAAGAGGTCGCCGACCGCCACGTCGTGCAGGAACTCGGCGCCGGCCTTGCGCGCGGCATCGACGAGCATGCGGTCGAGCACGGTGCGCCTGGGCGCGATCAGCCCGGGAAGATCGGGCCCGGCATTGAGCGGAATGGTGATCTCCTCCTCGCCATAGTGGAACGTCGTTGTCTCGATCAGCGGCGTGCCGGCCTTGAGCAGTGGCTTGAGCAGGCCCCAGCGCGACAGCTGCAGCACGGCGGGCCGCATCAGCGCATGCGTCGACAGCGTGTCGGAGCCATAGGGCCGGCGCTCGATTGCCAGCACCGTCAGGCCGGCGCGGGCAAGCAGCAGCGCCGTCGAGGCGCCGGCGCAGCGCACGCCGACGATGATGGCGTCGTAATGGGCGCGCTTGGGCGTGAGCGGAAGGGAAATCGCGGTCGTTGGCATCTTCGGTGTCCTCACGGCGGCCTCTCAGGCGGCTTGGCGACCTTTGCGGTCGAGATAGCTGGAGACCTCGGCGGCGATCGCTTGCGCGTCGACGCCGGCGCCGCCGATGAAGTTGGAATCGCGCTTGCGCAGGAAGCGGAAGCCGAGCGCGTAGAGGCCGGGAACGCCGGTGATCCCGTCGCGGTGCGCCAGCTCGCCATCCGGCCCAACCGCCGACGGCTCCAGCCAGTCAAACGAGCGGGCATAGCCCGTCGCCCAGATCACCGTGCCGGTCGACCCCTCCGTCAGCGAAAGCCGCTGGCGGCGCGTCGAAGGCACCCGCACCGGCTCGCGCCGGCCGGGCCGCGCGGCGCCGGCGAAGCGGTCGATCTCGGTAAGCAGCCGCGCCTGCTTCGCGTCCGCCGCCGCGATCTGCGCGGCAAGATCGTCGGCAAAGGCGATCTCGCGGTTGGCTATGCCGCGCACGCGGCCGGTGAGCTCGACACCGAGCGCCTGCAGCGTGGCAAGGTCGACATCGGCCTTGTCCGGTCGCCCGGCGAGCTGCAGCGAGGGCTGCCGCCTGGCGCTCTCGGGATTGGCGAGCCCGTCGAGCGGCTGGGCCATCACGCCCATCTGACAGAGCCAGAAAAAGATGTCCTTGCCGCGCCACAGTCTCGGCAGGCGCGTATGCTTGCCGACGGACAGCATCACACGCCGGCCGGCGCGCGCGAGCTCGTCGGCGATCTGCACGCCGGAAGATGAGGCGCCGACGATCAGCACCTCGCCGGGCGGTAGCTCGCCAGGGGAACGATATTGTGAAGTGTGGAGGGAGAGCGGCCCGCCTCGGAACTCCGACGCGAAAGGAACCATCGGCCGGTCGCAATGCCCCGTCGCCACCACTACGACCCTGGCCGACCAGTCGCCGGTGCCGGTGGCGAGCGCGAAGCCGCCGCCGGTCCGCCTGCAGGAGGTGACCTCGACGCTGCATTCCACCGGCACCTGCCAGCGGCTTGCATAGGTTTCGAGATCATGGACGAACACGTCCTTTGTCCTGAAGCCGTCGGGGTCCGGGCCGTCATAGGGCGAGCCGGGCAGGCCGTTCAGCCAGTTCGGCGTCAACAGCCTCAGCGATCGCCAGCTCTGCGTGCGCCAGCGCTCGCCGATGCGGCCGCGCTCCAGCACGACATGGTCGATTCCGGCGCGGCCAAGGCAATGGCTGAGCGCAAGCCCGGCCTGCCCGCCGCCGATGATGACGACGTCAGCATGTTTCATGGCTCTGTTCCGAGGCCCTGGGGAGAGACGGTCCGGATTTCTCCGAACCGTCGCTTCAGCTAACGCATGTCGCCCAGAAGTGTGCAGCGGTTCTGGAACAACGACATGCGTCAAACAAAGATCTAAAGCGCGTCGCCTGAATCCGTTTTCAGGACGACGCGCTTTAGTTCACTGGATGGTCTTGATGCCGACCGTGACCGGCACGCCGTTGGTCAGCACGTCGAACACGGCCGAGCGTGCGCGGGCCTGCTCGACCAGCTGCTCGAGCTTCTCGGCCGGCGCGTCGCCCTCGACCTCGAACGACACCTGGATGTTCTGGAAGCCGTTGCGGACCTCGTCCGAGATGCCGAGGATGCCGCGCAGGTCGATGTCGCCGTCGACCGAGCACTTCACCGTGGTGAGCTTGATGCCGCGCGCGGCGGCGATGTTGGCGAGCCCCGCCATCAGGCAGCTCGCCAGCCCATGCAGCAGCCACTCGACAGGGGTCGGGGCGTTGTCGGCGCCGCACAGGATCGCCGGATGGTCGCTGTCGGCATAGAAGGGCTTCTCGTGCTTCTGCTCCTGGCCGGCGCCGTGGAAGCCATGCATGACGCTCTTGCTGTGGGTGCCTTCGATCCATTCGTTGTGGGCACGGAACTGGAACTTCGCCAGCTCCGGCTGACCGGCGACGAAATTGATTGTCGCCAGGAGGTTCGGTGTGTCGACGCCGTTGAGCGGAACGCGGGCAGGTTTGGTGCTGGGTTGCATGTGACTACTCCGAAGGTTGCTTTGCGGCTTGGTTGCCGTGACGGCTTCCTTTCTGACGCCGATGCGTTTGAACGAGAGTGGATGGCAGCGTGGAATTTCTGATACGCCCACCGTGGAAATTGCATCGCCCGTTTCATTTGGGCGGGCAGCCCGCGACCGGTTCCAATGCCGGCAGTGCTTCGCGCCGGAACGCGAAAACCCCGGCGAGCCGGGGTTTTCACCAGCCTTCCGGCCGGCCGCCGATGCAGTCGTTCATCCGCTTCAGGCGTCCGTCCTGCCGGCTGCGGCGAGCGCGGCGCGCGTGGACGTGTAGTGCTCGATCTGCGAGCGGCTGATGCCCATGTCTTTGAGCAAATAGTCCGGCATGGCGCGCAGCGCGGCGCGATCGCTGCGCATCCGCATGGCGTGATAGGCCAGCCGCAATCCGCGGCGGGCAGAGCCGAACAGGTTGAAGCCTGTGCGGCCGGTTTCGTACTGCAAACGATCCATCGTCGTCATTGTCGTCTCCATTGTTGCGAGCGCGTTCATTCGCGCCGTCGATGGGGACAATGACGTACGGGCGAGGGAGCCAGCGTTGGAGGCGATGTCGAAATTGCCGTGGAATCGTGAGGAGGGAGATTACCCGCTCCGCTGCCCTCATTGGACTTGCCCCGGCACAACCCCATATTGAATCCCAAGGAGCTTTGAGGCGTGAAACTCGCGCGGGTGGCCCTTCTGGCAGCGGCTTTCATGGCCGCCGCGGCGGTTTTCCCCTTCTCCTCGGCCGAAACGGCGGGGGAGAGGATGGCCTTGAGCATCGCGATTGACGGCGCCATCGGTCCGGCGAGTTCGCGCCAGCTCAAGGAAGCGCTCAAGACCGCGGCCGAGCGCAACGCCGGGGCTCTCATCCTTCAGCTCGACACGCCCGGCGGCCTCGTCACCTCGATGCGCGAGATGATCGCCGATATCCTGGCGTCCCCCGTTCCCGTCATCGGCTATGTCGCGCCCGCCGGCGGTCATGCGGCGAGCGCCGGAACCTATATCCTTTACTCGACCCATGTCGCGGCGATGGCGCCCGGCACCAATCTGGGCGCCGCGACGCCGGTCGAGATCGGCGGGCTGCCCTCGCTTCCCGGCGGTGAGAAGGACGACAAAGACACCGGGAAGCCAGCCGGCGACCCGATGACGGCCAAGGCGACCAACGACGCGGTGGCGCTGATCCGCTCCCTCGCCGAACTGCGCGGGCGCAATGGCGACTGGGGCGAGAAGGCGGTTCGCGAGGCGGCGAGCCTCTCGGCAAGCGCGGCGCTGCAGCAGCACGTCATCGACTTCGTCGCCCGTGACACGGCGGAGCTGCTGCAGCTCGCCGACGGCCGCACCGTCGACGTGGCCGGCAAGAAAGAGGTGCTGGCGACGAAGGGCCTGGCCGTCGAGGTCCTGGATCCCGGCTGGTTCATCCGGCTTCTCGCGGTCATCACCGATCCGAACGTTGCCGTCCTCCTGATGCTGATCGGCTTCTACGGCATCGTCTTCGAGGTCACGAGCCCAGGTGCGGTGGCGCCTGGCGTCATTGGCGCCATCTGCCTCGTCCTCGGCCTCTACGCGCTCGATCTCTTGCCGATCAACTATACCGGTCTCGCCCTGATGCTGCTCGGCGTCGCCTTCCTCATCGTCGAGGCTTTCAGTCCGACAGTGGTGCTGGGTGTCGGCGGCGCGGCCGCCTTCCTGCTCGGCGCGGCCATGCTGCTCAAGGTCGAGGGGCCGGGCTTCGCCATATCGTGGGCGGTCATCGGCCCCGCCGCGGCGCTGACGCTGGGCCTCGCGCTGCTGGCCGGCAGCTATCTGTGGGCAGCGCGCCGCAATCCGCCGCGCGTCGGCGGCGGGGCCATGCACGGTCTTTCCGTGGACGTTCTCGACTGGGAAGGCGGAGAAGGTCATGTGCTGGCGCTCGGCGAGCGCTGGCGCGCCAAGGCCGAGGAGCCGATCGCGCCCGGAGATCGTGCTGAGGTGACCGCCGTCAGCGATCTCGTGCTGACGGTGCGGCGGCGTGGTGCAGGTCACAACGGAGCGGGAAACGACGGAGCAAAACAATGACGCTCGGCTATGTCGCCTATCTGATCCTCGCGCTGCTGGTGATCATGTTCCTGTCGGCGGCGATCCGCATCCTGAGGGAATATGAGCGCGGCGTCGTCTTCACGCTCGGCCGCTTCACCGGGGTCAAGGGGCCCGGCCTCATCCTCCTCGTTCCCTTCATCCAGCAGATGGTGCGCGTGGACCTGCGCGTTGTGGTGCAGGACGTGCCGCCGCAGGACGTCATCTCGCGCGACAATGTCTCGGTCAAGGTCAACGCGGTGCTCTATTTCCGCATCGTCGACGCCGAGCGGGCGATCATCCAGGTCGAGGATTTCATGACCGCCACCAACCAGCTGGCGCAGACCACGCTGCGTTCGGTGCTCGGCAAGCACGAGCTGGACGAGATGCTGGCCGAGCGCGACAAGCTCAACAGCGACATCCAGGACATCCTCGACCAGCGCACCGACGCCTGGGGCATCAAGGTCTCCAATGTCGAGATCAAGCATGTCGACCTCAATGAGAGCATGGTTCGGGCCATCGCCAAGCAGGCAGAGGCCGAGCGGCTGCGGCGCGCCAAGGTCATCAACGCCGACGGCGAGCAGCAGGCGGCGGCCAAGCTGGTCGAGGCCGGCCGCATGCTGGCGGCCGAACCGCAGGCCATGCAGCTGCGCTATTTCGAGGCCCTGCACGACATCGCCGGCGAGCGTTCATCGACCGTGGTCTTCCCGCTGCCGGTGGATCTGCTTAGCCAGTTCCTGAAGGGCCAGGGCCAGGGCAGGTGATCTCCCCCCTCGAGGGGGAGATGCCCGGCAGGGCAGAGGGGGTCGGTCCGACTGGACTCGGCCTATTGCGACGGTTGTAGGTTGGCGCCCCACGCGCGGCGACCCCCTCTGTCGCCTTCGGCGACATCTCCCCCTCGAGGGCAGGGGAATCGCAGATAAGTTGATTGGCTATTGCCAAGCCGCAAAAGAAGGATTCTTGAGAGGCT